>JAHFSU010000026.1 GCA_023265595.1 Deltaproteobacteria bacterium | reverse complement strand
GTTATTAAAAGAGAAAAGTTGCGGGTTGATTTCGGGATAGCTGATGCCGCAATCGATGCAGGCCGATTTTTCGCTTAAGAGTTCAATATCGGGTGAGCTTTCGACCCCCGTTCGTGGTGAGCCTTTGACAACCGTTCGTGGTGAGTCTTTGACAACCGTTCGTGGTGAGTCTTTGACAACCGTTCGTGGTGAGCTTGTCGAACCACGGGTTTCTCCTTCGACAGGCTCAGGATGAGCGGTGTTCAGCTTTTCAATTTTTACAATCCCGTCGGCCTGCTTCAACGCCGTTTCTAAAGAGTCGGCGAGGCGTTTTTGAATCCCCGATTTGATTACAAGGCGATCGACAAAAATATCGATATCGTGCTTTTTGTTTTTGTCGAGGTGGATAAACGGATTGTCGGCCAATTCATAAACTTTTTCATCGATTTTGGCCCGGACAAAACCGATCTTCTGGAAATCTTTGAGTTCCTTTTGATATGTCCCTTTGCGCCCCCGCACAACCGGCGCCAAAATATGGATTTTAGTCCCTTCCGGAAAGCGCAGCAGGTGATCGACCATCTGCGAAACGGTCTGCGCCGCAATGGGCTTACCGCAGTTGTAACAATAGGGCTTGCCGACACGCGCAAAAAGAAGCCTCCAATAATCGTAAATTTCGGTGGCGGTGCCGACCGTGGAGCGGGGGTTTTTGCTGGAGCTGCGTTGTTCAATCGAAATGGCGGGGGACAAACCTTCAATCGATTCGACATCGGGTTTGGCCATTTGTTCCAAAAATTGGCGCGCATAGACCGAGAGCGATTCGACATAGCGGCGCTGTCCTTCGGCGTAGATCGTATCGAAGGCCAAAGTCGATTTTCCGGAACCCGAAAGGCCCGTAATCACAACGAGTTTTTCGCGGGGGATTTTAACATCGATATTCTTAAGATTGTGGGCCTTCGCCCCCTTCACGTGTATAAATTGGAAGGACATAAACTTTGGCACTTTACTCGGCTTGACTTGGGCACGCAACTATTATTAGGGATCGCCGATAACTTCAGTATGTTCATCAATGGTTATACCAACGCCCTTTTTCTCCATCCAAGCGCTTTGGGTGCCTATTTAACCCACGCCGCTCCGATGCCTGTGTCGGATCGCCCCCAATTTTTAAATACTCTCGATACTTTCATGGATGCGTTGGCTCAAAGGGGTGTCGATGTGGCAGACAAGAGAAAAACTCTCTCCGCGATCAGCTCTATGGCCGGAACCGTTTATTTTAGGGATGATCTGAAGAAGATAGCTCAATTTTTGAGACAGATTCCCAACCCGGTTTATTTTGCTGCGGCAGCGCATTTGATGGAATCGGCAGCAATGGCTTTTGATCTTCAAGGTGTCGAAGAAAAAGAGATCAGAAAGATGCGTGCTTTAATACAGATTCCTGACATCTGGCAAATAATCAGGTGGGGACTACTGGTCTATCTTGTGGCCATCGCGGAAAGCGACGGCTCTCGCTATGAAAAAATGGGTGATCATTTTGATCGTGCAGGAATGGAAGTCAAAGCAAGAACCTTCTATTATCAGGCAGGAGCAGTAAATCTGAAATGGGGACGTATCGCTTATGCCAAGGCAAGAGGGGGAAGAGAGCAGAATTATTATCGTTATGCGATAGACAACTTTTGGGATGCTTGGCAATATTTTGAAAAGGCCCTTTCCGATTTTCAGCGGTCCGGCAGTCATGTTTTGCCCGATAAAGTCAAGAGGCTTGCCGATGAGGCCGAAAGACAACTCGATTTTGTTGCGGAAATGATGAAAAAGAATCCGGGACTTTTGGGCAAGCCGGTTTTTACACAAGCGATCTTTTCCGTTGTTGGGGATGCAATAAAGAAGCCGGATGATGCCGATCTTGTTTACAATGCGCGACGGATATTAATGGGCAGTCGAGAAGCGCTCGCCTCTTTTTTACACGAGGCTGGAATTATTTTTGGGATGGAAAAAGATAAACTTGTTGAAGCCATGTTGCATCGCAATGCCTATCTGCTTTTGGGCTTGCGGGTTTTATTGAAAAACGATGACGCTTTGCTTGAACGTTTGCTGAAGTCGATTGCTTAACGAAATTCAGGCCGCATTTTTTAGAGATGGCAATTTCAGTCGAATACCCAAAGCCAAAGCAACCCGAATCATAAAATCAAAACTGACCTCTCCAACCATTCCCGCCTCCATGCGAGCAATAGCCGGTTGATGTGTTCCCAGCTTTTGGGCCAGCTCTGTCTGCGACCACCCTCGCTGTATCCGTATTTTTTTGAGACAATCCAACAACCGGTTTTTTTGCCGTATCATTTCTCGGTCGAGGGCTGAAAGGCCGATAGCCTGCCCAAATTCGGAAAGAGTCAATGTTTTTTTATTCCTCACCATAAACTCCTTATTCTGGATTTCAATAAATTGAAAACACGCCGATCCATTTTCATAAAGAGTATATAACGGTTTCGTTATGAATACAATAAATTTGTTAAGCAACCGGGATGCCAAGAATGAATGTCAATTAAATTGATTTAGGAACGCTTAGCTGACGGATTTGGTACAAGGAACGACGGATATAAGGCAGAGAGAGTATCCATATCCCGTTTGACATTTCTTGGATAAACTTCTAGTGGACTCCAAAGATGGCGTTTGTGCGCGACAAGTTGGCGCCCCAATTCTTGGATGGCCCGTATCCACAGGCCATTTTGGGCACCGATCTGTCGAGCGAAGCCTATCTTCTCTCCGAATTGCTGAAAACAGGTCCTTCCCGCCGGTTTGTCCGGATTACCAAAGATTTGAAAGAGGGGCTGCTCCTTAAAGAGAATCTCGAGTTTTTTCTAAGTGAGAAAGGGCAAGATGCGCTGATCTGGTTTCCACCCTACGATACGCTCCCTTATACCGGTATTTTACAGGGGCCCGATATTGTGGCCGACCGTTTGAAGGCCCTCAAAAATCTTTTGGAAAAAGATGCCTTCATTTTGATTGTCCCGATCGCTTCCGTTTTCCGCAAGCTGATTCCTTCAAAAATTTTGAGAACCCACCAAAGACTTCTGGCGGTTGGGGAAGCCATCGATCGCGATCTCCTTTTGGATTGGCTCGTTCGCGCCGGTTACAGAAATGAAGTCGTTGTCGAATCGCCGGGCGCATTTGCAATCCGCGGCGGCCTTCTCGATATTTTTTCACCGCAAGAGGCAAATCCTCTCCGAATCGAATTGGAAGGGGATACGATTTTTAATATCCGGTATTTTGACGCCGCCACACAGACCTCTCTGAAAATGGCTTCGCCGAAAGAGGCCCATTTAATGCCGGCTTCCGAAATTCTTTTTTTCGACGAAAATATCGAAACGGCCAAGCGGCAGCTCAGAAAATTTGAGGAGGAGCTCGATCTCCCGGGGGCTTTAAGAAAAGAGGTTTTGGAACAGATATCGGAGAAAAAATATTTTGCCGGTTTGGAGACCTTTTTGCCCGCCTTCTATGAAGAAAAAATTTCTCTTTTTGATTATTTTCCTGAACAAACGGTGATCTTTTCTCCGGAGCCGGAGGCATTTTCAAAAGAATACAAACAGACACTCGAAGAATTGCGATCGCTCTTCCGGTCGACCAAGAGTTGGGAGAGACTTGTTGCGCCGGAGGAATTATTTTCGCCCCTTCCCCTCCAGTCCGAAGGAAGAAGGAATATTTATATCCATCCGCTTTTGGAAACCATGGGGCCGGTGCATCGTTTAAAGATTGAAAATTCGTCTGTTTTGAAAAACAAATGGTCTCCCAAAATGCTTCAAGAATGGCGTGACGCCCGTTTCAACATCCGCATGGTTTGTCATACCCCTATTCAGGCAGAGCGTCTTTCGGATCTGCTACATTCCCAAGGTATTGCGGCCGGAAAAATCGAAATTGGAAAACTCTCGCACGGTTTCATCTGGGAAGAGGAAGGGGTTTTGGTTTTAACCGAAGAGGAAATTTTCGGACATAAAACGATTCGCCGCACCAAATCGGTCAAATCGGGTGTTCCGTTCAGCTCTTTTGCCGAGCTGCAAAAGGGGGATCATCTGGTTCATGAAGAGCACGGCATTTGTCGCTATGAAGGCTTGAAACATATGAACATTCAGGGGATCCCGGGTGATTTTTTGATATTGGAATTTTTCGGCGGCGACAAACTCTATCTGCCGGTCTACCGGATGAATGTGGTCCAGCGCTATATCGGTGCTTCAACAACGCCGGTGTTGGACCAACTAGGCGGTGTCCGCTGGCAAAAGATCAAAAAACGGGCCGGCGAACAGGTTATCAAAATTGCGGCCGAACTTCTTAAAATTCATGCACAGCGAGAACTGCATGACGGGAACAGTTATCCTTCGCTGGATATGCTCGATGAAGAATTTGCCTCCCACTTTCCGTTTGATGAAACGCCCGATCAGTCCAAAGCGATCGACGATATTTTTGCCGATTTGCAAAAAACGCGGCCGATGGACCGATTGATCTGCGGCGATGTCGGTTATGGTAAAACCGAAGTGGCGATGAGGGCCGCCTTCAAAGTAGCCGGTAACGGGCGTCAGGTGGCTGTTTTGGTTCCGACCACTATTTTGGCGCTCCAACATTTCGAGACTTTTTCAGAACGTTTTTCCAAACTGGCGATGCGTGTGGAGATGCTCTCCCGCTTTAAGACAACTGCCGAACAAAAAGAGATCGTCCAGCAATTGGCGGCGGGAAAACTCGACATCGTGATCGGAACGCATCGGTTGTTGGCAAAAGATATCCAGTTCAAAAATTTGGGCCTTCTGATTATCGATGAAGAGCATCGTTTTGGCGTTCGTCACAAGGAAAAAATCAAAAAGTGGCGGCCGACTATCGATGTGTTGACCCTTTCAGCCACACCGATTCCGAGAACGTTGCACATGTCGCTGATCGGCCTTAGGGATTTGAGCACCATCCATACACCGCCGGTCGATCGATTGGCCATTAGAACCTATATCGCCAAATGGGAGGATGCGGTGATTCGCCATACGATCGATCAGGAACTCGCGCGCGGCGGACAGATCTTTTTTGTCCACAATCGCGTGGCGACCATCGAAGCGGTTCATAAAAGACTCGTCGAATTGTTTCCGAATGTAAAAATCGGCGTGGCACACGGCCAGATGGCGGAAGAAACGCTGGAAGAAGTCATGATCGATTTTTTGCATCACAAATCAGAAATTCTTCTCTGCACGGCCATCATCGAATCGGGCATTGACGTTCCCAATGCGAACACAATGATCATTAATAGAGCGGATACGTTTGGATTGGCTCAGTTGTATCAACTGCGCGGCCGCGTCGGGCGCTCCGACCGGCAGGCCCATTGTTATCTTCTGGTGAAAGATTTCGAAGCCATGACAAAAGAGTCCAAAGAGCGGCTCTCTGTTTTGACGCGGAACGTGGAATTGGGGGCCGGCTTTCAGATTGCCTCGCATGATCTCGAAATTCGCGGCGCCGGCAATCTTTTGGGCTCCGCGCAATCGGGATTCATCGAAGAAATCGGGTATGAACTTTATACAAAAATGCTCGCCGCGACCATCCGGAGACTCAAAGGGGAAAAGTGGGAAGAGGAGTTAAATCCCGAAATTTTTCTCAAAATTCCGGCCTTTCTTCCGGAGGATTATCTGGTCGACACCGCACTGCGTATGGAACTTTATAAAAGAATGGCCCACTTGGGCGACGAGGCCGAAGTTTCAGCCTTTCGTGAAGAGCTCAAAGACCGTTTTGGCGCGCCGCCGGAGCCGGTTGAAAATTTGCTGGAGGTCATTGTGATTCGTCAAATGGCATCCCGTCTCCGGTTGAAATCGTTCAAATTTGACGAACAACATTTTGTGATGGAGTGGGATGCAGCGACTCCGGTCGATCCCAAAAAAATAATGACACTTGTGCAAAAAGAACCGAAACGCTACCAGTTGAAACCGAACGGTTATTTTTATTGCAAAACACCCTCTTTAAAGACACCCTTGGATATTATTCTGGAGGCCAAGAATTTGTTGGGATTATTTTTATGAAAAGAGGGACGGGAAAAGGTGAGCGAAGCGATTTCAAAAAGACGCCCCTCAATTTGGGAGTTCCACCCCCAAATTGGGGGCTCGACCCTCGCCCCGTCAAGTTTTTTGTAGCCCCCGTAAGGTATGGCGGGGCTCCGGGACGCTTTTTTCAATCGCTTCGCTCACCTTTCCCCGTCTTATTTACTCTATTTTTACTCTTCGCCTGTTCGTCCCAAAAATCACCGACGTTGGCTACGGTTAATGGTCAAAAAATATCGGTTGCTGATTTTCAAAAAGCGATGGAATTGGAGCAATGGAAATATGGGGGTGAGGTCGGCTTTACTCCGGAAAGATGGGTCCTCTTCAAGCAGCAAACGCTCGATATTCTTTTAAGAGAGACGCTTCTGTTGCAGGAGGCTTCCAAAAGAAATATTCAGGTCTTTGCAAAAGAGGTCGATCAGATGATGGGACAATTGAAGAAACAGTATCCCAAAGGAGATGATTTTGAAAAGCTGCTCCAAGCGAAAGGTTTGAGTCTGGAAGATTTCAAGGAACGACGCATCCGAGAACTGCAAATTAAGCAATTAATGGAAAAAGTGACGCTCGAACAGCTCCCTATCACCGATAATCTTCTCAAAAAATATTATGAGTCTCATCTTCAAGAATTCAAACATGGAGAACAGGTGAGGGCCCGGCAAATTGTCTCGGATTCACCGGAGAAGGCGAATGCGTTGAAAAAAATGATTGAGGAAGGTAAGCCCTTTGAAGAGGTGGCACAGGAATATTCCATGAGTCCCGACCGGAAAAAGGGGGGAGATTTAGGATGGTTTGAGAGGGGTATGATGCCTGAAGAGTTTGATCACGTCTGCTTTCGGTTAAAACCCGGCCAAAGGAGTCTTGTTGTAAAAACCCCCTACGGTTTTCATATTTTTGAGGTTTTGGAAAAAAGAAGAGCCGGCTTTCAGCCTTTTGATGAAGCCAAGGAGGCGATACGTCGGCGGATGATGGCAGAGGCCGGCGCCGAAGCATTTCAAAAATGGTACGAACCGCTTTACTCTTCAGCCAAAATTGAGGTAAAGCAGGATCTGTTGGAGACTATAAAATAATGAAAGTCATCTCTGTAATTTTTCTGATTTTGTTTTCGATGGTTGCGCAGGCGAAAACGATCGATCGCATTGTGGCCGTCGTCAACAACGAGGCGATCACCGAATACGAACTCGATCGCGCCATTTCTGTGCGGCGTCCCCAAATGCCCCGCGATAACAATCCGGAACCGAACCTAAAACAGCTCCATCTGAAAATTTTGAATGACTTGATCAATGAGAAGTTGCTGGAACAAGAGGCCGACAAAACCGACATCGAGGTGACCGACGATGAACTGGCGAGGGCTGTTGCGAATATTTTGCAAAAAAATAAGATCGCTATCGAAAATCTTCAGGCCAGTCTGGCGGCGCAGGGCGTTTCGTTCGAAGAATACAAGATACAACTCAAAAGACAGATTTTACAAGCCAAGTTGATCCAGCAAAATGCCGGTTCTCAGGTGCAAATCACCGATCAGGATGTTCAAAAATATAGAACCAGTCTTAAAAAGGTAAAACCGCTCGATCAAAATATCTCTGTTCATCTTGCCGTATTGATCAAACAGGTCGACCCGGACGCTTCTTCGAACGATATTCGTGAAGAGGTGAGAAAAACGCGCAAAATTACGGATAAGGCGAGAAGAGGAGAGGATTTTGCAACATTAATCCGGGAATATTCGGAGGATCCGAAGGTCAAGGAAGAGGGGGGAGACTGGGGAACAATGCTGATCAGCTCTCTTCCCGGGCCGATCGCCTCTTATGTAAGAAAAATGAAAATCGGCTCCGTGAGCGATCCGATCCTGATGCCCGACGGAATCTACATTGTGAAACTGCTGGAAAAATCGGTGGTGGATGAAACGGGCCAGCAGGATGAAGCGACCCTTCGTCAGCAGCTTTACAATGAACGGATGGAACAGGCCGTGAACGGTTATCTAATGAAATTGCGGCGGAAGGCCTTTGTCGATATTCGCGAACCGGTATGAAATCCCTAAAAAAAATCGGAATCACGACGGGAGATCCCAAAGGGATCGGGCCGGAGATTGTTTCTCTGGTTTTAAAAGATCCGGAAGTGACGGTATTGGCAGAGTTTCAGGTTTTTGGTCCTTTGCAATCCGACAAAAATTTATCAGATGAAGAGGCCGCCAGGGTTGCGCTGGATTCCCTCAATCGGGCGACGAAAGCGGCTTTGGATAAAGAGATTGCGGCGATAGTGACGGCGCCGGTGAACAAGGCGCGGCTTCGTTTGATCGACAAAAATTTTATCGGACATACCGAATTTTTTGAGGCTTGGTGCAACGCCCCCGTGACGGCCCTTTTTGTGGCCCATCATTGGCGTGTGGCGCTTGTCACGCGACATCTGCCGCTCCAACAGGTCGCAATCAAACTCAATGCGATGGACATTTTGCAAACATTGCGGATGACGCACGAGGCGTTGCAAAAATATTTTCATCTTTTAGAACCGCGGCTGGCCGTTGCCGGTTTGAATCCGCACGCCGGGGAAAACGGAATGCTGGGGGATGAAGAGATTCGTATTATCCATCCGGCCATCCAGCAGGCGCGCAAAGAGGGGATGACGATCGACGGCCCTCTTTCCGCCGACACCCTTTTTTGGCAGATGACGCAAGGGAGATACGATGCAGTGATTGCGATGTATCACGATCAAGGTTTGATCCCCATCAAAACGCTGGCCTTCAAAGAAGCGGTGCAAGTGACTTTGGGTCTTCCTTTTTTGCGTGTCTCCGTCGATCATGGCACGGCAGAAGAATTAGTCGGCACCGGCAATGCCGACCCATCCAACCTCAAAACCGCGATCCGTTTGGCGTGTCAGTTGGTTTAACGATAGGCTTCACGACGGTGTTCCATGGCCAACATAAAAACAATTTTGGTTTTTTCATCAATCTTATAGAAAAAGCGCCAATCCCCGACCCGGTAGCGCCATGTGGGGGGATCCCATCCTTTCAGGCGTTTGATGTTGGGGCCAAAGTGGGGCTCTCTTTTGAGCTGGGGGTAACAGTACCTATGCAATTTTATCGCCAGAAAACTCTCACGCTACGGCGCGAGACGTTTCAAATCTTTTTGAAATTGAAGTGTCTCAAAAATACGATAGTCACTCAACGAAGCGTCCCTTTCTTTTTTTGGCCTCTTGGGACCCCTTTTTGATTCGTTTCACAAGATTCTGGTTGGAGAGAATGGCGAGCATCTCTTCATCATCTACAAACTCCTGATGCCGGGCGTATTCCAGAGCCGCCATTTCGATGTAATTGGACAGCGGTCTTTTTTCCGCCTCGGAATGATGAAGGAGATCTTCGTAAACATCGTCATCCAATCTTAGAGTAACGGTCTTTGGCATGGATTTATTCTAATTTATTCAATTTGAATAATCAAGACGGATTTCCCTTTTGTCGGCTTTTTCACAAAATCACGCAAAATCTGAAAATAATTCAAAGCATAAACCATTGAAATTATTGTTCTCTCTCTCTCTTCCGCAAAATACATTTTTCGAAGCAACTTTGAACTGCGTTTAGCCGATAATATATGTAGAAGCGAACTGAAAAAACAGAGGAGGTAGATTATGGCACTAATCGTAAAACCATTAGCCGACACTGGGTCGGTTGTCCCACCAAAAGCTGGTGATTATTATGTGGTTCAGCCAGGTGATACCCTCCCCGATATCTTGCTGAGGTTCGGTTATGCTAATTCTCCAGCTGAAGCAGGAAAGATGGCGATAGCTATTGCAAGAGAAAGTGGCTTGTCGAGCCATGACAAAAATGAATGGGTAAGATTAACCGGTCTTAGTACAGAAAAAATTGATTCAGGAATTCGAAATCGCTTTGGGAATATTCCTCCTCAAATCCAGTTTGTTCATCTTCGTCCACAAGATATTGTCAATTTTGAAGAGGGAGGAAAAATTAGAATAACATATGTGAGCAATGCGGAATACGCATTGCGAGTAGGAAAACCAGTTGATCTGGTAATTCGAGTGGCAACCGCGCGCGTGCCGGCAAATACAATGCGCGACTTCTTGTTAAAGCAATTTCCTACTGCTGATCTGGACGTTGTTTTGGATCCGGGGAACAATTTTAAACTCGGTCAGGAAGTTAATGGCCGTGTGAAGATTCCCTACGCATGGTAGGTTTATCAACCACTCTCTACATTAACCGTGCTCTTATCCCCCCTTCTTACTAATAAGGGTGGATGGGGGTTAGAGCTTAAAAAAGCTACGTAATAACGTTTGATACACTTGTTTGCGCGGGACCTTGATCGCGACATTCGGGTTCAGCCATTCTTTTGAATTTTTTAAAAGCATCAATGTTTGTAGCCCCAGTTGGGAGCATATGTTACCTGTTAACATATGCTCTCTGTCCTTAGCGCAAATAGCCCCACGTATGAAGCTGATCGCTTTCGGTAGCCCACGAAGAGCCGATATCGGTGCGATAAAACATGTTGGGGATTAGAATATTTTTGATGCGGCCATAGGCCATCTTGCGGGCACTCTCCACGGTGGTCCCGTTTCCGGTCACCACCAACACCACGCCGGAGACCCCCGCAATCCGCCACATCTTTGTAGAGTTGACCCTTGTAAGGAGCTGGATACCTCGTGAGATCATGAGGTATCCGGCTCCTTAATGCCATTTTCTGAACTCAATTTTCCCTTGAAAATGCTTTGCTTCATGTTACTCAAATTCCGTTATGCCCATTCGATTCGGGACAGATGGCTGGAGAGCGGTGATCGGCGAAGATTTTACGCCGGAAAATGTAGCCGCCGTAGTGCAAGCCTTTGCCGACCGCTATTCTCTTCTTCCCGAAGTGGGCAAACCGGTCATTGTCGGTTTTGACCGCCGCAACAAATCGAAAGAATCGGCTGATCTGATTGCAAGCATTCTTTTGGGAAATCATATTCCGGTTTGGCTCTCCAAAGATTTTTGTCCCACCCCTTCCGTTTCATGGCTCGTGAAAAATAAACAGGCCGCGGCGGGTATTATGGTGACTGCCAGCCACAATCCGCCGGCATGGAACGGCATCAAATTCAAGGAGAGCTATGGTGGGGCCGCATCTGCCGAATATTTAAAACCGATTGAGGCGCAAATCGAAGAAAATTTAAAAAAATCGAGAGGGCATAAGACAGCGCCGCTCGCAGCGAATGCGTTGCTACACACTTTTGATCCCCACAAAGAATATGTCGAAGCCCTCTCCAAGTTGGTCGATTTGGAAAAAATCAAAGAGGCCCACTTCACTATTTTGTACGATTCCATGTATGGTGCCGGTTCTACCTTTTTGACCGATCTTTTGGATTCGCAAATTGTCCCCTTCCATGAAAAGGCCGATCCCAATTTTGGCGGTCTTCATCCCGAGCCGATTCAGCCCTATGTCAACGAGGCGATGGAAAAAATGCGGAGTGGAAAATATTCGGTCTGCCTTATTACCGATGGTGATGCCGATCGCATTGGGGCCATCGATGAAAAAGGGAATTATGTGAGCAGTCATCAGATTTTCGCCCTTTTGTTAAAACACCTTGTGGAAAATCGCGGCATGAAGGGTAAAGTTTTAAAATCGATTTCCACAACGGTCATGTTGGATCGCCTCTGCCAAAAATATGGATTGGGTTTAGGTATCACACCGATCGGTTTTAAATTTTTGAGCCCGGCCATGAAAGAGGCCGGTGTTTTGATCGCCGGTGAAGAATCGGGCGGCATCGGAATGCCGCACCACATCTGTGAAAGAGACGGCCTCTATTGCGCCCTTTTGCTTTTGGAACTCATGGCCACCAAGAAAAAACTTTTGGGCGAGCTCATTGACGATTTGCAAAGAGAGGTTGGCCCGTGCCATTACAAACGGATCGATCTTGCCATTCCTAAAGATAGAATCGACAAATTAAAATTGAAATTGGCCCATTTCAAACCGGCAGAATTAGCTGACAAAAAATTCAAAAAATTAACGTTGATTGATGGTTATCATTTCACCTTGGAAGACAATAGCTGGCTTTTGATTCGTCCCTCCGGCACCGAACCGCTGCTCCGCACTTATGCCGAAGCCCCCTCTTCCACGCAGGTCGATCTCCTTTTGAAATCGGCCAAGAACCTCGTTGACACCGTTTAAAAGCCGTGTTTCAAGCCTCTCTCATGGTGCAAAACAGGATATTCGAAACGGCCGTCCAGAAGTTGGAAACCCTTGTTCGAAAACTGGAAAATGGCGATTTAACATTGGAAGAATCGCTCAAAGCCTTTGAAGAGGGGATTTCTCTGACCCGTGCCTGTGAAAAACTTTTGCAAGAGGCCAAAGGAAAAGTGGAACAGCTCGTCAAAAAAGAGGGGGGAAAGTGGGAGAAAACCTCTTTTGAAGAGGCCGAATAATTTATGAATATCGAACAATATCTTGCAGAACAAAAAACAAAAGTAGATCAAGCACTGCTTCACTGTTTTGCTGAGGAGTCGGCGATTCCAGCCTCTTTGAAAGAGGCGATGGAATATAGTCTCAAGGCCGGTGGCAAAAGGGTGAGACCCATTTTGGCGATGGCCTCTTGTGAAGCGGTGGGAGGGACACCCCAAGCGGTGATGCCGCTTGCTTGTGCGTTAGAGATGATCCACACCTTTTCGCTCATTCACGATGATCTTCCCGCCATGGATAATGATAATTTTAGAAGAGGGCTTCCTACAAACCACAAAGTTTTTGGGGAAGGGATCGCTGTTTTGGCGGGAGATGGACTTTTGGCGCAGGCGTTTCATCTTTTGTGCAAGCCGACTCTTCTCGATTGCATTTCTCCCTCGGGGCTTTTGGAAATCATGCGTGATGTGGCTTGGGCGACAGGGCCATCCGGCATGGTCGGCGGGCAGTCTCTCGATTTGAAGGCAGAGGGGGCCCATCTCGATGAGACGGCTTTGGAAAAGTTGCATCGCTACAAAACAGGCCGCTTGATCTCCGTTTCGGTTACGAGTGGTGCCAAAGTGGGAGGGGCCACACCCGAACAATTAGAGTCCCTTAAAAGTTACGGTGAAAAAGTTGGTTTGGCCTTTCAAATTGCCGATGATGTTTTGAATGTGGAAGGGGATGCTGCCGCGTTAGGGAAAAGTGTCGGTTCCGATGCGGTCAATAAAAAATCGACCTATCCCTCTCTTTTAGGGCTTGAGGCATCCAAGCAAAAAGCGCGAACATTGATGGCGCAGGCCATTGCGGCGCTCGAAATTTTTGATGCGCGAGCCGAACCCTTAAGAAAAATCGCGGAATATATTGTCGTGAGGAAAAATTAGTGACCATCCCGCTTCCATCCGCCCATGCAGAGGTAAGGGTATTAAAAAACATCCGGAATATTATTGCCGTTGCCTCCGGAAAAGGGGGGGTCGGCAAATCGACGGTAGCCGTGAATTTGGCCTTGGCCTTGGCCAAAATGGGGGGGAAAGTCGGCCTTTTGGATTGCGATATTTACGGCCCCAGCATTCCGACCATGTTGGCTGTTACAGAAAGACCGACGGTGGTTGATGACAAAGTGGTGCCGATTGAAAAATCCGGTTTGAAAATTCTCTCGATGGGGATGTTGACCACCGAAGACACCCCGATCATCTGGCGCGGCCCGATGGTGGCCGGTATCCTGCAGCAATTTATATCGCAAGTGGAATGGGGAACTCTCGATTACTTGGTGATGGATCTGCCGCCGGGGACCGGAGATGCTCAACTGACACTCGCGCAGAAGGCCCCGATTTCCGGCGCGATCATTGTGACGACACCGCAAGACGTTGCCGTTCTGGATGCAAGACGCGGCTTAAAGATGTTTCAGCAGGTTCACGTCCCTGTCTTGGGCATTGTTGAAAACATGAGCTATTTTATTTGTGACCAATGTGAAAAAAAACATTTCATTTTTAAGTCAAAGGGTGGAGAAAATGTTGCGAAGGAATTAAAACTCCCCTTGCTGGCCGAAATCCCGCTTGATTCCAAAGTGGCTGTGGGCGGTGATGCGGGTCGGCCGATTTTTACAACGCATCCCGATTCGGAAGTGGCCAAGTCGTTTCAGCATTTGGCTGACCAAGTGACCGCCACATTTACGAGGAACCGGATAAAATGAGTTCTAGTATCGGAGCGGACGGACGGTGATATTGCCGGAAAGAAGATAAAATGGGACAAGTTTTGAGAGGGCCTGAATCGCGTGGCTCGATAGATCTCCGGAAAGAGGAAGGTTGATTCCGATGTCAAACGAAGCATTTTGACTCTCTTTTAGTTTTTTGGATGTTTCCATCAAAAATTGGGACCAATTTGTCACCGTCGCCGGTTTGAATTCGGCATCTCTTTTGTTGTAGTCAGCCATCTCTTTGGCTCCTTTGAGGTCCTTTAGTTTTTCAAGATGATTTAAGAGGTTTTGACTAAAAATTTTTCTATCTTTGCATTCTTGTTTGGCCGTGACACGGGCTTGTACGCCGATAGCTCCGACACAAAGGGTGAAATGAACATAATTTTTATACGATTTTTCATCGGGACTGAAGGCGACCCATGTCTCTTCCGGCGGGTTGACCGTCCGGCGGGCGTGTTGCGCGATGTGGGGGGAGAGTTCATGTGATACAAGGCGTGAAAGTTGAGGTTGAAGCAGCTCCCCCAGCTTCGCCAATTTAGGATGGATCGTATCAACTACCAACTGCATCCGATCCGCAAACCCATGTACAGCAAATATCTCCAGGTCTTTCTTCGTGAATCGCATGATTGTGCGCGACCATATACAAATTGCCGCAGGCTGTCAACACTTTCTAATCATTAGGGTTTTTGACCTTGCGCAACTTTTTTGTTGAACCGTCGATAATAGCTTTAAATCACGTTATCCGACTCTATTTCGTGGCATGGAGGTTGCAATGTTAAGACAGGTTTGGATTTTAAAAAGGGGGAATATGAATAAAAAGAGCAATTATTTCAGTGTCTTTTATCTTTTTTGCGTAACGCTCCTATTGGGGTTTTCGCTCCTCAATGTTGCCCCTCAAAAAGAAGAGAAGAGGAGTTTAATAGAGAGCCAAATTGAAATGTTGTTGGTCAAAGAGTCTTTTATTTTAAAAGGGGAGAGGCGGAGTCAGTTTGTTACACACCTTTTGGCGGTCTCCAAAGACCATGAGTTTGATCCCTTATTGATTTTGGCCATCATGAAAGTAGAAAGTTCTTTTAATCCCCATGCTATTTCCAACAGAGGGGCGCTCGGTCTTTTGCAATTAAAACCGGTTGCGGCAAAAGAGGTCTCCAATTTTTTTGATTTGTCGCCGGTCAGTGCCAAACAGTTAATGGATCCCTTTATCAATGTCCAATTTGGAGTGCATTATCTTTCCTTTTTGAAAAAAAGTGTCGGCAAAAATTGGATGCGGATTTTGGCTGCTTACAACGCAGGCCCAACTTATATCAAAAGAACCGGCATTGTTCCGACCGGTTATGCCTCAAAAGTTTTGAGAACGTACCGGCAGATTATCAAACAAGTTGGGTCTGTTTAAGATTTTTCCTTTGGATTGCTATTTTTGTTAATGGAAAAGGAAATGAAATAAAACCATTATCGTCCTTTTGTACAATGAAAATGCCCTTTGAAATAAAAAATTTCAAAGGGCATTTTGTGGAGGCGGCGGGACATGTGTTCCGTTTGTTTCCAAACGGCATGGACTATCTCTTCATCCCTTTTTAGTGGAGCCTGGCGTATTATAGGAGGCATAGTGTGGTCGTTGATTTAGCTTTTTAATGTCATTTACCAATTTCATCTTTTTTTCCAAAAGATCTTTACTGTATCTTCCATTTCTTAATGTAACTGATTTATATTTCTCAGTTATAAGAATTGCGTGAGGTTTTTTGATCCTCAAATAATCTTTTATTTCATTTAAAAAATGAATGGCCCTATCGCTAAGGATTCTTAACTCGAAAGGAATGCTGTGATGCTCTCTAACGCGTTTCTTCCTTTGAATATTGCCATAACCCGCTTTCTTTTTAATCCATTTTAAAACATCTAAGTTGCAGTTTGATATGGTGACCCGTGGTGAAGGAGTCTCATTCTTATGCTTTTTGCTAAGCGTAATAGTTCCTTCACCATCGATAATCCCAGCAATGTATGCCTTCTCGGCTAAATTCAATGACCTCACCTCCTATCCTTACACGGTTGTGTAAAAGTCTCTGCAGGGCTTTTCACCCCTCAGGATTGCCCGCTTGCTTTTGGCAAGTTTGGGTTTCCCTGATGTAAGCCAGGTTTTTCAATGGGAATTGCTTCCCATGGCGACCTTTATTTTGATCGCACCCGCGTCCGAAGAGTCTAGATCATCTCGTCTACACGCTTAGTCTCTCTATTGGCGTAAGTTTCACAAAACTCCGAAAGACAGGATTTCCGTGAAACCGTTTCGGTGAAGATTCGCTCCCTGATCCCGAAAAAACCAGAGTTACTAGCCCGCTGAATGACGCCTTCTCTCTTAGCGAGCATCCAAGAGTCGGCGTGACTGCGCTAATTAGGCAGCCAATGCGTAAGGTTCATTGCCATTTAGACAATTGCCATCCTTTTTACGACGTGCTGACGTGGTCGGCGTGCGAAAATGATTTCGATACTCTCCGTCGATTCTAATTCGCCCCCATTAGCTAGCGCGATTTATGTTTCATGGCGCGGCTGATGGCACGACGTGATTCTTTCCGTTTGATACTCTCCCTTTTGTCAAAGAGCTTTTTTCCCTTGGCCAGCGCTAATTCAACTTTGGCTCGACCCTGTTTAAAGTATATCTTTGTGGGGACGAGGGTCAAGCCTTTCTCTACAAGGCTTCCGGTCAGTTTATGGATCTCAGCCTTGTTGAGCAACAGCTTGCGGCTTCGCAACGGTTCGTGATTCAAACCGGCCGCCGGCGCATAAGGATTAATATGGCAGTTCAAAAGCCAGAGCTCTCCGTTTTTAATGACCGCATACGCATCGCCCAGACTGGCTTTTCCATCGCGCAGACTTTTGACTTCACTTCCGGTCAACACAAGGCCCGCCTCGAATTTTTCCAAAAAATGATAATGAAAAGAGGCTTTCCGATTTTCGGCGACGATTTTGATGCCACCCGTTTTCATCCTATGGCGCCACCCGACAAGATCAGCTTGAATGCCTGTTCCGGGGTCATGTTAATCTGTTTTATATTGTCGCGTAAGGCCACAATCAGAAAACCGCTCGTTGGATTCGGCGAGGTAGGGACAAAAACATTAACGGCATTGGGGCCTGTTTGCTCTTTCAGAATTTGCGAGCTTTCCTGTGTGATGAAGCCGATCATGAAATTTCCTTTTGTCGGAAACTCGACCATTACCACCTGTCGGAAACTTTGCTGTTTGGAAGCAACGACGGTATCCATAAATTGTTTGATGGCATGGTAAAGGGTCCGCCCGAAAGGGATCCGATTGATGATCCGATCCCATGCATGGAGCAATTTGGCGCCGATATAAAGACGGGTGACAATACCGGTCAGAAAAATAAGGAGAAGGGTGAATAACAATCCCAATCCGGGAATTTCAAATCCGAACAGATTGATCGGTCTTAAAGAGACCGGAATAATCGCCGTGAAAAAATCTTCGCACCAGAGAATGAGCCCTCTCAGGATCCAGATCGTGATGATGATGGGAACCAGCACCAGCGCCCCCGAGACAAAATATTTTTTGAAAAAGGATTGCATTTAAAAAACCGGTTTCCCCGCAATGGTGACATGACGGATGGAAGAGGGCTGTGTTTGCAAAATCAGTTCCCGATATAAATGATCTATCGATTCGTTTTCGAGCTCTGGTTGGCGCACCACGATAAAATCCGCTTTTTTCCCGGGGACTAAAGAACCGATCTCATTTTCAAAACCCAATGCATAAGCCCCGCCGGAAGTGGCCATCTTAAGAAGATCGAGCGGTGTCGGCAACGGGTTGGAACCCTCTTTGAGGGCAAGACGCATCTCATCCCAAAGATCAAAACCTTCCGGATTACTGAACAGTTCCGTCCCCAACCCGACCGGAATGCCGTGCTCGCGAAGATTTTTGAGAGGGAGTTGTCCCAGCTTGAAACGCCGGTTTGCACTGGGGGCGTAAACGACCCGTGTGAGCCCCCGCGCGAGTCTTGGAAAATCGGAGGCGCTCAAATGATAGCCGCCGATAATGGAAATGGGTGTTGTGAAAAATCCGATGTCATCCAGATGTTGCACCGGCGTTTTCTTGTGCTCCGGCGGCAGTTCCTCCCAGCCGATGGCCGGAAAAAGCTGTGTGGCGATAGGTCCTTTTGATTCGAAGAAAAATTCCATTTCAGCGAATGTTTCGGCGGCGTGAATCTGAAGCGGCAATTTGGAATCTTTGGCGTGACGTGAAATGATATTCAGCAAATTTTTAGAGAGGACATAGGCGGAATGGGGGCCAAAACCGATTTTGAGATGATTCGGTTTGGCATCGCAATATTGTTCGATCAGGGCTAAGGCCACTTCAAAACGTTGTTGGGCCTGTTTGTCGGGGCCGCTCAAAATTTCCTGAAACACCACGCCGCGAATCGGGGTCGATTTCAAAATCGGGAACGTCCCCTCATAATGAACCATCGCGCCGATGCAGGTGGTTCCTGCATCGATCATCTGCTTGACGGTCTGCTCCATTTTTTGGGCAACGACTCCGGAAGATGTTTTGGAAAGATAATGGAGCCCTTCCAAGAACCAAGCGACCGTGGAAAGCGGGGTGTCGGTTTCAACCGTATAGCGCGCATAAAAACCGGCTCGGTCGAGATGACAATGGGCGTTCACAAGACCGGGCATGAGGATGCCCTCCTCAAAATGGGTCGCCTCATTATCGGGATATGTTTTTTGCAGTTCCTCTTTGGGACCGATGGCAACAATCCGGTCTTGGTCAATAAGGATGGCTCCGTTGCGGATCGGTTCCTGATGATTGAGCGGCAATACCCAGCCGGCGGAAAACAATTTCATGAGGGGAAAATAACACAACGAGAACGGCAAGCGCAATTATATATGATTGCGGACGATTTTGACCAGGTCTTTCGGTTCAAATGGTTTGCCGATAAAGTCGGCGGCGCCGGCATCCAAAACATATTCGACAATCTCTTTATCTTTGTGCCCACTCACAACAATGACAGGGGGCCGTTTCTTTTTTTCATCCAGCCACTGTTCGAAATTTTCCAGAAAGGCGGTGCCATCTGTTTTTTGAAATCCCAAATCGAGCAGAACCAGATCCGGCTTTGTTTTTTTGAGCGATCGGAGGGCCTCTTCGACCGTGTAGGCGCCGACACAGTCGAAACCGTTAGCGTTGAGGCGTTTGATCAGAAGGGATTGCATCCCCGGATCATCTTCGACAGTCAAGGCAGGCAAACAACGTCCAGCGGACGTTGGCAAACTGCCGCGACAGCTACAATGCCGCCGCCGTAAACGGCAAACGGGGCTTGAGCATATGGTAGCAGCTACCATATGCTCCTTTAATAACCGTTCATGGTGAGCTTGTCGAACCATTAACGGTTTAAATGGAGTATAAACGAGTTCACCCTTCGATCCTTCGACCAGCTCAGGACTCAGGGCGAACGGTTTTTAGAGGTGCCCATGATTTTTATTATCTTATCAGCGAAGAATGCAATTATCGATGAGCCTTGTGGTTCCTATAAAACAGGCGATGGCTAAAAGTGCGGGGAGTTTGAGATGGCTCAATGATTCCAATGATTTGGGATCGCAGAGGGTGATATAGTCGATTTTGACTTTTTTTGTCTCGTATAACGTTGCAGAAACGGCCTTTAAAATCGCTTCCACATTTTCCGTCCCTTCATCGACCAACCGTTGCGCCTTGGCCAGACTCAACGAAATGGAAAGGGCGGCTTGTCTCTCTGCCGGACTCAGATAACGGTTGCGGGAGCTTATGGCGAGACCATCGTCTTCCCGGACAATCGGCATCGGTTTGATTTGTATCGGGAGATTTAAATCTTGGACCATCTGTTGAACGATGCGCAACTGCTGATAATCTTTTTGACCGAAAAGGGCCACATGAGGTTGAACGATATTAAATAATTTCAGAACAACGGTCACAACCCCTTTGAAATGTTCCGGTCGGCGTTGACCGCAGAGAAATTGGGAAAGGATATCCACGGCAACCGAGATCTGAAAATCTTTTGGATAGAGATCTTTTGCTTTCGGATAAAAAACGATATCGACATGGCACGACTCCGCTTTTTTGAGATCCGCATCCAAATTTCTCGGATATTCCTTGAAATCTTCATCGGGCGCAAATTGCAAGGGGTTGACGAAAATACTTAAAACAAGATGGTCCGCCAGACGCTTTCCCTCTTTCAGAAGGGATAAATGGCCCTCATGCAAGGCCCCCATCGTCGGGACCAATGCGATTTTTTCTCCCTGTCCCCTTTTTTTAAGGGCCCATTCCTGCATTTCAAGCGGTGTTTCGACGATTTTCAATTTGGATGCCGCCTTTCACATCATCCATATATTCATGGATGGCTTTTGTGACCTCTTTAAAAAGATCGATGTAAATTTTGGCGTGGTGCGGCCGAAAATCGGGATGCATCCCCAAAAGATCGTGCATCACAAGAACTTGGCCGGAGCAGTAGGGCCCTGAAGCGATGCCGATCGTCGGGATTTTCAAAGCGGCCGTGATCTGTTTTGCCGTCTCCTCCATAATCCCTTCCAAAACGATGGAAAAACAGCCGGCCTCTTCCAGAATTTTAGCGTCGCTCAAAAGTTTTTCGATGTCGGACAGATCTTTTCCCTGAATTTTATATCCTCCCAAATGATGAATCTGCTGCGGTTGGAGACCGATGTGCCCCATTACCGGAATGCCGGCTTGGACCATCGCGTAAACGGTCTCGGCCAATTCAGACCCCCCTTCCATTTTGACGGCTTGGGCTTTTCCTTCCTTGATCAACCGTCCGGCATGGAGCAATGCCTGTTCCCGCGAAGCCTGATAACTCATGAAGGGCATGTCAGCCGTAACATGGGCCCGCTCCACGACACGCGCCACACATTTTGTGTGATACAAAACCTCTTCCAGTGTGACGGGAAGCGTATTTTCATATCCCTGCATCACCATCCCCAACGAATCGCCGACCAAAAGCATGTCGATGCCGGCGCGATCGAAGAGCCGCGCAAAGGCCGCATCATAAGCGGTGAGCATGGCCCACTTTTCGCCCATCGCGACTTTTTTCAAAAGAGTTGGAAGGGTGATGCTTGTCATCGCAAGATCAATTGTTTTGCCCCTTGCCGGTGGCTTAAAATATCTTTTTTGAGAATCTCGTACTGGTCGTTGTGGAGGAGAAAATCGGTGTGTGTGGTATCGACCACAAGCAGAGGGGTTTCATTATAATTCAAAAAACATTCGTTGTAGGCGTTCATCAAATCGGCCAGATATTCTTCCGTGATCGGTTTTTCATATTCATACCCGCGCGTCTTGATCCGTTTGAGCAACACATCCGGTTTGGCGCGGAGATAAACAACAATATCCGGTTTGGGGAGCTGTTCGCCCAAAAGACTATAAACTTTTTGATAGAGTCCCTGTTCGGCCGGACTCAAATTAGTTTTTGCAAAAATCTGATCCTTGGCAAAGGTGTAATCGCAAACGAGAGGAAAATGGACCCTCTCCTGATTTTTGAATTCGAGCTGTTGTTGGTAGCGTGACAGAAGAAAAAAAAGCTGGGTTTTAAAGGCATTTCGTTTTCTGTCTTTGTAAAATTCGGGGAGAAAAGGATTATTGTCCTCCGGTTCCAAGAGGGTCGTCCCTTTCAACTCTTCGGCGAGGCGTTTAACCAAGGTCGTTTTGCCGACACCGATCGGGCCATCAATCGCGATGTATTTCGGTGGCGGGGCCGGTTTTTTGGATGGGGCTATTTTTGCCATTTGAGGCTTGAGCTATAACAGAGGGTCTAGATAATTAGCAAGTGTCACGTATTGTTCGATGGTCAATTGTTCCGGCCTTAATTCGGGCTCGATTTCACATGAACTCCACGGTTTTATCCTATTGTTTTTTAATATATTTTTTAAAGAATTTTTGATGGTTTTGCGGCGCTGTTGAAAGGCGGTTTTGACCAATTTTTTGAAAAGAATCGGATTGTGAATCGGATAGAGGGGCTTGTCGGGGAAGGTGATTTTGATGGCGGTTGAGGTGACCTCCGGCGGCGGGATGAAGACCTCCGGGGCCAAATCAAAAAGGGTTTTACAATCGGCCTGAGAATTTAAAAGGATGGCCAAAATCCCGTAATCTTTGGTGCCGACTTCGGCGGTAAGTCGCAAGGCGACCTCTTTTTGGATCGTCAAAATGGCACACTGAAAAAGAGGGGCCTGTTCCAACAGTTTAAAAAGGATTTGGCTCGAGATGTAATAGGGGATATTGCCGATGACTTTAATGGGGAGGTGGGCGTTTTTTAAAATGGATTTTAAATCGGTTTTCAAAAAATCGGCCTCGTAAAATTTAAGATTTTTCAGCTCTTCAAATTCATTTTGGGCAATCGCAATCAACCGCGGGTCTTTTTCAATCGCCAAGACCCGTCCGGCCTGTTGCGCGAGTTTGGCGGTTAAAACGCCAAGGCCCGAACCGATCTCCAAAATATCCTCATCAGGATAAATGTCGAGGGCATCGATCAGTTTATCGATGAGATTGGAATCGGCCAAAAAATTCTGCCCCAATTTTTTTTGGGGACGGATTTTATGTTTTTTCAACAATCTACCGACGGTGACGTTTTTCATTGTGCGAGCGCCGAGTATGCCACGGCATTGAGAGAAAGTGGAGAATGTTTTTTTCGCTTTCCATATTCCCCTCCGACATAGGCGATCATCGCGCCGTTGTCGGTGCAGAGCTCCATCGGGGGGAGAAAAAGGTTGCAGGGAGCCTCTTTTGAAAATGTGGCCAATTTTTGGCGCAAACCTTTGTTGGCGGCGACCCCGCCGGTGACGACCCAGTTGTTGAGTCGGTGGCGTCTGCCGGCGGCAGAGAGTCGATCGATAAGAAAATCGGTGACGGCATGCTGAAAGCTCGCCGCCAAATCGGCGACAAAATTTTGCGATAAATTTCCATTTTGTTTTTGAACGTGTAACAAGGCCGCTGTTTTATATCCGCTGAAACTGAATTCGAGGCTCTCGTCACCCAACTTCGGTTTTGTGAAACGAAAGGCGTGAGGGTCCCCTTCTTGCGCTATTTTATCGAGGCGCGGGCCGCCCGGGTAGCCCAGCCCCAAAAGTTTGGCAACTTTATCAAAGGCCTCGCCGGCGGCGTCGTCTCTTGTGGCGCCGAGCAGCTTATATTTTCCAAATGCCTCCACTTTATAAAGATGCGTATGCCCGCCGGAGACGATGAACCCAAGAAAGGGATAATCGATATCGCTCCCTCTCCCCTTGTGGGAGGCCAATCGCAGAGCTCTTGGCACCTGTGGCGCCAGAGGCGCTGATCCGAGGGTTGGGGT
Source organism: Deltaproteobacteria bacterium (assembly GCA_023265595.1). Classification (GTDB taxonomy): domain Bacteria; phylum UBA10199; class UBA10199; order SPLOWO2-01-44-7; family SPLOWO2-01-44-7; genus JAHFSU01. Next base: position 1,749 of record JAHFSU010000026.1, on the reverse strand, counting down.
GAGGGGATCATCCAAAAAAACCGAATTCAAGTGCCCCTCCAAATGGTTCACTCCGATGAACGGTTTTTTTAAAGCAAAGGCGAGTGCCTTGCCGAACTGCAGGCCGATCAAGAGGGCCGGCAAAAGGCCGGGTGTGTAGGTTGCCGCAACAACATCTATTTCCGAGAGGCGTGTTTGCGCTTTGCTGAGCGCCGTTTCTAAAACGGCCGGCAGATTTTCAATGTGATGGCGCGAGGCAATTTCAGGAACGACGCCGCCAAATGGCGCATGAACAGCCCCTTGCGAGGCGATGATATTGCTCAAAATCTTTCGCCCCTCAACGACCGCCACCGCCGTTTCATCGCACGATGTTTCAATGCCGAGGATTTTCATGATCGTGGATGGCTATCATGTTTTTTGGGCCCAAGTAAATCGGTTTTTAGGGGGTTCGGTACCGTGTGCTCCTCCCCAACCCCACCCGCTCTATTTTTTTATAGTTTAAAAGGCGGTTAAGTATTTGGTTGATAGTTGGCCGCGCAATATGAGTGGCGCTCTCAATATCTTTCGGGGAGGCCTCCTTCACTGTTTGCAGATATTTCAAAACAGCCAGCTGTTTTTTGGAAAGGAGCTGCTCCGTATTTTCATCCGACAACAGAGCCGCGGCCATTTGAGATTGTTGCAAAATGATGGAGAGAAAAAATTCAAGCCATGGCACAACATTTTCTTTTTTTGTTTTGATCGTCTTTTGGCTTTTGCGCAGTGCCAGATAATACTCCGGCTTGTTGTCTTCCACCAGCTTTTCGTGCGACACATAGGGCATGTAGAGATAACCCTGTTTCAAAAGCAAAAGGTTGGTCAGTACGCGGGAGAGTCTGCCGTTGCCGTCCTGAAAGGGATGGATGTTGAGAAATTCCACCAAGAAATTTCCAATCGTCAGCAGCGGATGAAATCTCTTTTGTTCCAGACTGGTTTGCGTCCATTCTACCAGCTCCAACATTTCTTTCGGTGTCAGATAAGCGGGGGTGGTGTCAAACAAAACATCGAGCGATTGTCCGGCGCCGTCAATCATGTGCACTTTATTTTCTCTTTTTTTATATTCTCCGCGGTGGGGCTTGTCTTTTGAGACAAATTTGAGCATTTCACCATGAAAATGTTTGATCGTATTTTCGGAAAACCGGATTGTCCTCCATGAATCAAAAACATTTTGGAGCAGTTCGTAGTAGCCTTTGACCTCTTGTTTATCGCGGTCGGAAAATTTCTGGATATCGAGCCCCCGCATCAATTTTTCGATGTCGGTGTCAGAGAGTTTAGCCCCCTCGATGCGGGTGGAGGCCCCTGTCGAAGTGACAAGAACAGATCGTTTGAGGCGCCCCAAAATCTGCGGGCTCAAGCGGGCGCCGGCAACCCATTCCCCTTTGCACTCATCGATTTGTGCAATAAGGGACCAGCAACTTTGCGGGACCCGCCGTAATCGCCCGTCGAAAGGGTGCAGACGCATCATATATTCCAACTATATAAGATTATATAAGATTAGAAAAGGGGAAAAATGGGTTTTTATTTGGTGAGGATGAGTTTTGCGCCGAACATGAGGATTTGATCGTGTTCCTTTGGAAAACTGAAGTAGCGAAGAGAGATCCCGGCGTTATCTCTATATCCATGGTCCCAAAAAGTCAGTTCCCCCATCCATCCGTGCACAACATCAGAGGTGTTTCTGGCCGGCATGTATCGAGCAGCGTAACCACCGGCGACAGTGATGTGCGAATGATGGCC
>JAHFSU010000054.1 GCA_023265595.1 Deltaproteobacteria bacterium | reverse complement strand
ATTTTACTAACAGTGCAAAAAACGGAAAGAAGGGGAGAAGAAAAGATAAAAGGGTGAGAGAGACGGCAATATCAAAACAGCGCTTGGCGGCGACATACAAAAAACTCAAATGGTAATCCCTTTTTTTAAGGAGGGGGATGTCCCCGATATTTTTGGTATCGATTTGCTCCAAACGAAGGTTGTAGAGATGCGGAACAAAACCGTAGCGAACACCCTGTTTAATGCAGGCATCCATAATTTGAAGGATACGCTCCTGCGATACCGAAGGCATAGCGATCATGACCTGACAAATGTTGTGTTGTTTTACAATGGCTCCCAGATTTTCAAAAGTCCCCAACACGGTTGTTGTAAAAGCCCCCCCTTTAGCTCGGGACCTTTTCAGACTTAATGGGGTGCCTGATGGGATGTTGTCATCCAAGAAGCCGACCAAAGAGTAATCTCCTCCCTCCATAAAATAAAGTTTCTTGAACAAAAGCTGACCCGTTACGCCGGCGCCGTAGATCAAAACTTTCTGTTCATGTTTTCCTTCAAGATATTTTTTGTGCTGGTATCTGAAAAAGAAATGTCGTGAAAAAGACAAAATACCCAGCACCCAAAAAGAGCTGAGTACCATGTTCCAGCTGGAATAAAAAATCTGTAAAAAAGTGTTGAGGGCGGTGAATAAAACAGTGGTCGTAAAAATAGCCCGAAAAAGTCCCGTTTTTTCCTGAATATTCAAAAGACTCGACTTGTTATTATATTGTCCGAGCCGTTCCGCGGAAATAACAAAAATAAGGGCATAAAGGAGTGAGAGTTGCAAACGAAACCATGCGGCCCCTCCTTGGAAATCGGTGGGGCTGAATAGAACTTCCATCAAGTAAGCAATTTGAAAGGAGAGGACGATCAAGATAATATCAAGAGCCACTTCAAATGCAGTGAGAAGATGCCGTGCGACGATTTGCATAAAGTGGCGGGATTCTAGCGGCCAATGCTGAAGTAGTCAAACCCCAATTCGCGCATTTTTTCCGGGGAATAGAGGTTTCTGCCATCAAAAATTACCGGATTTGTCAAAAGTTGCTTCATTTTGGTGAAGTTTGGACTCCGAAATTCATTCCATTCTGTTACGATAATAAGGCAATCAGCCCCCTCAAGACAGGCATAATTGTTGTTGCAAAAGGTGACCCGGTCTTCAAAAAGTTTGCGGGCATTTTGTATGGCAACCGGATCAAAGGCTTTAACCATCGCTTTTAAGCCGAGGAGTTTTTCAATCAAAAAAATGGCAGGGGCTTGTCGTATGTCATCCGTTTCCGGTTTGAATGAAATGCCCCAGAGGGCCACTGTTTTTCCTTTCACATTATTTTTTCCTCCAAAGTGAGCTACAATCCGATTCAAAAAACGCTCCCGTTGGTTTCCGTTTGTTTGATCGGCTGCTTCAACAAGGTAAAGAGGGGTCTCCATTTCTTTTCCAAGATGTGTAAGGGCTAAAACATCTTTGGGAAGACAAGAGCCTCCATAACCCAAACCCGCGTACAAAAAATGGGTGCCAATACGGGGGTCCCACCCCATTGCAGTTCGAATGTGAGCAATATCGGCGCCGACTTTTTCACACAATTGTGACATTTCATTCATAAAAGAGATCCGTGTAGCCAACATGGCATTTGAAGCGTATTTGCAAAGTTCGGAAGAAGCAATGTCCATAACAAGAAAACAATCTTGTTTTCGCATAAAAGGAGAATAAAGCTCATGCAATTTTTGTGCATCTTGTGATCTTTCCGTTCCAACAACTACCCGATCCGGATATCGAAAATCTTGGATAGCGGTCCCTTCTTTTAGAAATTCCGGGTTAGATGCAACGGAAACGGATGTCGGATCGAGGCTTCTGTTTTGGAGCCCGGTTTGAACAATTTTTTTAACTTTCAAAGTAGTGCCAACCGGGACAGTGCTTTTTGTAACTAATAAAATAGGCGTCTGAAGCATTTCCCCTAAGGCATTCGCTACGGCGACCACATTGGTCAAATCCGCAGCTCCCGTGTCATTAGAAGGGGTATCGACAGTCAAAAAACAGATTTCACTATTGGCAATCGCTTTTGCAAGATCATTTGTGAAAAAAAGGCGGTTATCTTTTGTATTTCGGCTTACGATAATATCGAGACCGGGTTCATAAATGGGAAGGATCCCTTTATTTAGGTTGTCAATTTTTTCACTGTTTTTATCAACACACCAGACTTCATTTCCGGTATCGGCCAAGCAGGCCCCTGTTACAAGGCCAACATAGCCTGTTCCCACGATCGTAATTTTCACTATCGTCTCTCCTTACTCATAATACTCCAGTCCCAAATGCGTAATCGGTTCCTCTCCCATCAGATGCCGGAGGGTGTTTTTTAATTTCATCTGCTGGATGAAGAGATTGTGTTCGGGATAAAGCCCCTCCGCCACCATCGGTGATTTGTAATAAAACGAGAGCCATTCCTGAATCCCCTTCATTCCCGCCCGTTTCGCCAAATCCATAAACAAAATGAGATCCAAAACAATCGGCGCCGCTAAAATCGAATCGCGGCAGAGGAAGTTGACCTTGACCTGCATCGGATAGCCCATCCAGCCGAAGATATCGATATTATCCCAACTCTCCTTATTATCGCCGCGTGGCGGGTAATAGTTGATCCGAACCTTATGGTAGAGATCGCCGTACAATTCGGGTTGCAGCTCCGGTTGTAAAATCGTGTCCAAAACGGAAAGTTTGCTCTCTTCTTTCGTCTTGAAATTGTCCGGGTCATCCAAAACTTCACCGTCGCGATTTCCTAAAATATTGCTCGAAAACCAACCGGTGATCCCTAAAAGTCGGGCACGGAAACCGGGGGCCAAAATCGTTTTCATCAATGTCTGCCCCGTTTTGAAATCTTTGCCGGAAAGGGGTGTCCCGGTTTCCGAAGCCAATTGTTGCAACGCCGGAATATCGACGGTCAAATTGGGGGCCCCATTAGAAAAGGGGATGCCGAGCTTCAATGCGGCGTAGGCGTAAATCATGCTCGGTGCGATGGCCGGATTATTTTCTTTCATGGCCTTTTCAAATTCTTCCAGAGAGGCATGGACATTTTTGGGTTGCAAAAAGGCCTCGGTTGAGGCGCACCAGATCATGTTCACCCGCGACACTTTATTGTCTGACTGGAAACGTTGAATATCTTCGATAACCATCTGAGCCATATCCCACTTTGTTTTGGCTGATTTGATATGTTGTCCGTCCAATTTGCGGACATAATTTCTGTCGAAAGCCGCTTTCATCGGTTTCAATTGCGAAAATTCCTCTTGAAGCGGGTCGAGATGTTTTTTCTCCAAAACGCCGGCCTTGAGCGCGGCCTCATAGGCGTTGTCTTCAAAAATATCCCATGCACCGAAAGTCAGGGAGTCGAGGGGGGACAGCGGAACAAAATCTTTGACGAGAGGGGATTTGTGGTCGGTCCGCTTACCGAGTCGGATGGTCCCCATTTGGGTCACCGAACCGAACGGTTTAGCGAACCCCTTTTTGGCCGCTAAAACACCGGCGATAAAAGTGGTGCTAACCGCCCCCAAACCGACCGTTAAAATACCCAATTTTCCTTCAGCAGGCTGAATGGTTGTTTTCTTTTGCATTTTTTCTCCCTTTAAATGATCCATGGTGCCTCTAACATATTTTTTTAAAAAAGCACGCAACTTTTTTGGAGGGCCGCCGATGAGTGTTATGAAAGGGGCCGATACACGGTAACTTGCTAAAAATGAAGGATTTTTATGATACGACGCATTTTTAAAGCGATTTTGGGAAGAGGGGGCATCGAGAGGGATTTAAATACCGATGCAAAGCCGCTGTTGTCGGATTCCAAATTGATTGATATTGCCCATGAGGTTTTGGCCAAAGATGCGCTCGAAAAACAGATCGCGTTTAACTCCTTGACCAAACAGGGTTGGCCTTATTTCAAAAAACAACAGTTTAAGGAGAGGTTGCGGGCGAAAGTACGTCAATTGCTGAGGCTTCCTCTAAAAGATTGGGAAGAAGCTGAAGTGGTTGAAGAGATTACAGAACGAGTTACAGAGGTTGCTGAAGTGGACCCTTATTATAGTCGGCTCTTTGGTGGTGACGAAAAAAAGCTATAAAGAGAAGACCCAATCCCAGCCACAAACCGGCGCGAATTCTTTTTACAATCTGGATTGTCAAACCAATCGCCGGATCCATCCCCAATAGATAAAGAATGGCGCTATACGCCCCCTCCATGATTCCCAAGGCACCGGGGATGAAAGTGAAAGCCATATTGATGATCGGGGAAAGGGTGGCCAACAACAGGGCCACGGTGATTGTAAAATCGGCCTCGATGGTTTTGCCGATGCAATAGACTTCGAGCACTCCCAACAATCTTCCCAAAACATGAAAGAAAAGGGCAATCCAAAAAACCTTCTGACTTTTCTTATAGAGCGAGGAGACTTGTTCATCCAGTTCTTGAGCTTTTCCCTGATATTTCTGCACCCATTTTTTTGCGATATGGAGTTTTTGCGCAAGATTTAAAACAGAACGGAACAGCCCACGGTGTTGTCGTATCATAAAAAAAAGAATCATTGAACTCGTCGTCAATAAAAAGAGGGGGATGCCGATGGAAACCTGAATAGGAAGCCCCGGAATGGTCAAAAAAGCGATAATTGCCCCGAAAAAAATCACAACGACGATTGCGATACTGTTGATCGTCCGGTCGACCACCACCGTTGCCGCAACGGAGGTGACGTTCAAGACCGCTTTGCGAAGTTGATAGATCCGCATCGTATCCCCGCCCAAAAAATTGGCGGGGGTCATCGTGGTCACCGTGTCGCAGGAGATTTTTGCGCGGAAAAGGGGCCAAAAAGGGATATCGTTTCCTTGAATTTTCAGGATGTTTTGCCACGCCTCTGTGTAGGCAAGATACCAGAGAAAACCGATCAGTAAAATCGGGAGGAACCAGAAATTCAATTTCACGATTTCGTGGAGGATGGCATACCATCCGATTTTTTGCACGACACCCCAGAGCAAAAAGAGACCGACACACAAAAAGAGGAGACGAAACACTTTGAAAACAACCGATTTCATATATAAAAAAATTAGACCAGAAATTGCGGACTACTCTCTAAGGTTTTTTCCGCCTTTTGTAAATCTTCAATTGTGTCGACCTCCAGCCAGCGGATGCCGGAGACATCAGCGATATCAATTTTTTCACCGCGCGTGGCCAGTTCACCCAAAATCATTTCTACCGAAGTCTTGTTGCCGAGTTTTGAAAGCGTCCCTTCAATGGCTTGTTTATAGATGGCCACTTTTTCGGCCGGAAAATAGGTCATGCCGATGTAGCCGCCGTCATATTGGGCCAATTTTTTGTGGATTTGAAAGAGATTTCTTTTTTCATCCAGTTTGACCTTCATGTCATCAGCGATTAGTTTTCTGTCAAAATCACAGACGGCCGTAATGCCTCGGGTCTGTTTGAGCAGGGTGTTCAAGAGACGCTTGGGATAGATATGGTCGACATTCATCAGCAAAAAATCATCATCGAGAAAATCGAGAGCCGCCTTGATGCTGAGAATGCTCCCTTTTTCAAAGCGGGTGTTTTCAAAAAAGGCGACTGGCAAGTTTTGTCTGGCCAAAAAAGTTTTCAGCGAATCGGCATGATAGCCCCCCACCACCCCAATTTTGTCCACGGCCGGATCATCTAGAAACTCAAGCTGAAAGCGGATTAACTCGCGATCGCAAACCTTCACGAGCGCCTTTGGAATATCATCGGTCAAGTGTTTCAGCCGGTCTCCTTGTCCTGCCGCCAAGATGAGAACTTTCATGTTATTAAAACATCTCCTTGAGTTGAGATAATCGGGAAATCACAGGGGTGTTCGGAAAACGTCTTTCAAAATCGGCCTTGGGGAACGTCCCCACTTTGGCGATAAAATCAATGCCGCTTTCAAAGGCCCATTCCCCATCTTTCAGCGAGTCGCCGACAAAGACCATGTTAGTCGGATTCCCCCCCCAACGTTCCATGATATACAGAAAATGGGAAAGCCCTTTGGAAAAATTTTCGCGGTATCCCAGCGCTAAATCACACGGGATGTTCAGTTTTTTGACCAACGTTTCCAAAAGTTCATGGGCGCTGTTGGAAGAGATGATAATTTTATAACCCTTTTTTTTCAGATAGAGGATGGTGTCGAGTGTGTCCGGAAAACATTTTTCATTGAAATAGCCCTCTCTTTTTTGATGTTCAAAATCATGTGCCGCTTTTTGGGTCTTTCGATTTTCATTGGGATAAATCGTTTTGAGTTGTTCTGAAAAGGGGAGCCCCGAAGTCAGCTGATAGAGTTTTTTGGCTTTTGTCTTGGAAATGCCAAAATATTCGGACATGACCTCTGAGGCAATTTCTGTCAGGCGATTCATGCTGTTGACAAGCGTTCCATCAAAATCAAAAACAATAATTTCTTTGGTCATAAAATATGTTTACCCTTGTGAATCCTGAAGCGGTGAAGCCATCTCTTTGGACAGTCGTTGGTATTTGAGATAAATCAGAACAAAATTGGCAATCCAGAGACCGGCGGCTGCGATAAAAAGCCACCATTCCAGAAAACCGGCCAAGGCCGAGATGAAAAACATCAAGGAGAAACAATCTTTGCGCATCAATGTTTTTCCCAAGGAGATCAGTTGTAAAAGAAAGGAAGAGATATTTTCCTTCGGCAATTTGGAAAGATATTCTTTATCAAAAGTGGCCAAACTGGCCGATTGCGTATTTTTCTTCAAAAAATGGATCATCTGCCAAAAGAGGCCGGCAAGCCCCACCACAAAAAAGAGACCCAAACCTAATGTGAACGAAGGGGAGTGGGTTTTGGAAAAAGCGATAAAAAGACCGGTGAAAAAACTGAGCAGCGCCGAATTGTCACTAATCGTATCGAGAACCTGCCCGAATTTGGAGGTGGCGAAGGTCAGTTTGGCCACCTCTCCGTCGCAGCCGTCAAAAATAGAGGCCATTTGAAACAGAAAAGCACCGATCACAAAAGAATCAAAACTCCCCTTGGAGATAACATAACCGCTAAAAATGCCCAAAGCCATGTTGACCAACGTGATCCAGTTGGGATGAAAATTCCATTTTGCCAATTTGAGGCTGATCGGAAGAGAAATTTTTTTATTCAGATATTTAGCGACCGGCCCCGGCGTGCTGAGACGTATTTTTTCAGACAAGATTTTTTCCGCGTCACGAATATCGGACGGGGCCTCCAGCAACATCGAATAATAGGGCGGGGGGAGTTTGGGATCGACAAGGCCATGGGCCGGAATTTTTACTTTTGTCTCAATCGTCTCCCATGGAACGACCTCTGCATAAGTGAGGAACTGGATGGAAACCTCTCTCTTTTCCAAAATGGGGGTGATTTCATCCTGATAGCGTTCGGCCAAACTGGCAGGCAAAATAAGACCGATACTTTGAACGCCGGATTTGCGTAACATGAGAATATTTCTGAGCAAAAGCGGAACGCCGGCCACTTTTTCGAAAAGGAGCTGACTCGACAAATGATAGCTTTTGGACTCGCAAACGAGTGCTACCTGAACTTTCATGAAGGCCGAGATATAATCAATAAATGGGCCTAAAGTAAAGGCAAATCGTCGGTTGACTCTGGCAAAAGACGCATGTTACAAACAGGCACCCATGAATTTGGAAACGATTTCCTATACACCTCCCTCTAAAATGAGAGGTTTCGGTTATTATCTCCGTTGCAAGGTGCAAAAGCGTCCCTATTTGGTAAATCTCGAATTTACAAAACTTTGCAATGCCAAATGTTTTTTTTGTCACTGCTGGCAGGTGGAATCGCAAAACGAATTGCAGGATTATGCCCCGGTGATCAAACGGTTTCGTCCTGTTTTGGTTTCGGTTTCGGGGGGCGAGCCGCTGTTGCGCAAAAATTTTGATGAACTTTTAGCGGGGATCCGTCCTTGGTGCCACTATTTGATGATCATCACGAACGGAGCTCTGCTGAATGAAGAAAGCGCCGGCCGTTTGCGCAAGGCCGGTGTCGACCAGATCACGATCTCTCTCGATTATCTAAGTGATCAGCACGACAAGGTTCGAAAAATAGACGGGCTTTTTGATCACATCAGCAAAATAGCGCCGCTCCTTGTTTCCAAGGGATATAAAGTCTGCTTCAATTCGATCATCATGGAATCGAATGTCGATCAAATTCTTCCTTTGGCCCGGCAGGCAAAAGAATGGGGATGCACTATTTCGTTCAGCTCTTTTTGTACGCTCAAGGCAAACGAAGAGAGCGAGATGGTGGCGAAAGAAAAATTCCAAAAATTGGGCGAGATAGTGGAAGAATTAAAAGTGCTGAAACAAAAAAATAAAAATATTAAAAATTCTTTATTTTATCTTGACCACATTGTTCCCTATTTTCAAACCGGCGGTGTAGAAGGTTGCAAGGCCGGCCACACTTTCATTCAAATTACACCCGACGGCTATGTACAGCGCTGCGCCGAAATGCCGCGCATGGCCCACTATTCCGACTATTGGCCGAGCAAAGTAGACAAAACCTTGTGCACCAAATGTTGGTACGGTTGCCGCGGTGAGACCGAGGGTCCCCTCTTAACCCCAGAAAGAATTTCCAGTTTCTTCCGCGCCTAACGCAACTTTAGCCCCCAATCCGCCGATAATATATGAGAGGTAGATAAAGGCCCTTTGAGGGGCTATCCATTGCCATATGGTCGAAACGAAAAAAATAGCGGTTATCATTAATGGGGACACAGGATCCCTCCAACTAGAATATCACAGGGAAAATGTGGAGAGGGCCCTGCAAAATGTCTTGAATCCAGAAGGATATGAGACTTGGGTGGCCTCTCCCTCCAAACCATCAGCTCCGGCCGATCACTATTTTTCCGGAGACCGGGAGGGAGTTCAAGAACTTCTTGACCAATTATCAAAAACAGCCGGCTCCAATACGGAGCTGGTGATTTACACCACCGGTCACGGGGATGTGGAGGGGTTTTGTCTGGAGGAGGATTGCAAAACAGAAGATCTCCTGACCCGTTTGGATGCTCTTCCCTTTGAGAAAAAAAGGGTGGTGGTGATGGACCAATGCTATGGCGGCGGTTTTGGAAAGCTGTTTTTGGATAATCCGAAAACCCTGTTTACCTCCGCCGGAAGCCGTGGGGAGACCGACATTTGTCAGGAGATTGCCCCGTATCTTTGGGCTCCGGTAAAAGAGGTTCCCGATGAAAACAAAGATGGGGTCATCAGTTGGGAAGAGCGCTTCGATTATGCGTTGAAGGGGCGCCCGATTTCTTCCGAGCCGCAATTTGTTTTTTCCCCCGGATATGTGGAGGGGGGAAAACCCGCTTTTCCGGAAAAGGTGTCGGAGATTACAGATAATGCAGGATTGAAGGAGGCGTTGGGGCAATTACATCCGGGGCAATACGGGGTGATTACTTTTTCGGCAGATTGGTGCGGACCTTGTCAGAAATACAAGCCGGTGTT
>JAHFSU010000053.1 GCA_023265595.1 Deltaproteobacteria bacterium | reverse complement strand
ATCAGCAAAACAACGGGGGGCTTTTACTTTCTCAACAATGGAAACAATGGTTTGACGATACAGACTTGAGCCGATCCATCCCCAACCTCGGCAACATCACCAACCTCGCCGCCATCCCGAATAACAACCCCCCGCTCCTCCAACAATATGCGCTCGGCTTCGCCTCAAGAGATGCCGCGGAACTCGTCAAAATAGACAGCCAACCCGGAAATAATCTTTTTGATGTCGGCACCTTTTTCGACGATTGGGCAACGGCCTTGGACACCGTTTTTCACAATCGTCTGGTCCGACCTTTTTTGAGTCGCTTTGCCAATACGACAAACCCCGCCACAGTTCAGGAGGTTAACAAAGTCATTCTGGGGGTGGGTTATTTTTGTCTGGATTTTCTAAATTTCCACGAAACATTTAATCGTACCGACCTTTCTATATCAGCAGAAGATTTAGAAATCGCACGGTATGTTGCTGTACATCGTCTATTGGAAAACTCTCTTTCATCTTTACGGAGCTCTGTTGTTCCTTCTGCCGCAACGATCCCACAGGAAACGGGCTCACGACCGGAAATTCTTATTTTCATTGGAGATGGAGGCCGCTCCGGCACGGGGGGATTTCGCCGAACCGGCAGAACGATTGAAAATCTGGCCCGCCGCTCCAATCTGTCTGTTACTACCCACACTGTGAATAGTGGGCGGGAAATTGTCAATATTATGAACCAGTTAAGCGGGGGAACAGATCGCATCGTTTATATTTTCTCCCATTCGGATCAACAAGGGTCCAGTGTTACGGTCGATGGGATTACAATAACCACTCGAGGGCGTACACAAAGAGTCGCAGAGACAATTGTGTCAGAAACGAAACCTGGAATCTTTTTAAGACCGGAAGAGGGGCTCTATAAAGATAATCTACCATCGGGTGCACTACCGGGTGCCGCCAGCATCAACGAGATTCGGACAGATATTTTGCGAACCACCACTATGGAATTAATGGGCTGCCACAGCAACGGTTTGGCACGGGAGTTTATGAGGCGGGGTGCCAAGAGTGCCTATGGCACCGTCACCGGCTCCGACTTTTATTGGTCCTCGGGGGTTTTGGCTAATCCCAATGGAATTTTGACAGGTCCACCCAGTCCTTCGGACCGGCTTTGGCTCGTCCCTGAAGAAGCCAAAATTTACAGACGCCCTGTAGACGGGCAAATCATCGAGCCCGAAGTTATCGGCACACCCGCAAAAATCATTGAATACCATCAAAATTTCCTGCGCCAATTTTCGAGTTAGAATCCGGATGTTGAATGGGATTCTATAATGTGGACCAGATCGGCCAAAAAGGAGATGGTGCCCGGATTGTTGAAATCTTCCTGCTGGAGCCAGATGAGAGCGGCGCCTGTCGTGAAAGAATCCGGTTTGGGGACCGTCCAATAAAACGGCGGATTGTTCCACTTTCTGAACTGCTCCTGTAAATGCATTTTTTCTTCAGATACCTTTTCTTCAAATGTTTTTCCGCTCTCGGTTTCCAAGTGGAATCGGTATTTGTCATAGGTAATATGGTTTGTCAGAATGGCTTCGAGAAAATCATTTTCAAACATCGAAAAATAATCGAGATCTGAAGAACGAAAACCTCCCCCTCGGATATGCGCAAAAGTTCGTCCCAATCTCTCCATCATAGGCACTGTCGTTTCCAAACAGGACAAATATTTCTTTGTATCTTCCGCACGACGAATTTGGCGGAGAGGATCTTCTGAAGCACGCACCGCCTCATCAACCGTGGCATGGCTGTACTGCTTTAAAAAACGATTGTAACAACTCCTTGCATCGCCATACCCTTTTGCAAACGGCTGCCAGTTTTTTGGAATCACAAATGTGTCCGGCACGGCCTGGGCCAAAAGCCGCTCTGCAACCTGATCGTTTAATGGGGTCTCTCCCAGCCGCGATCCCCTCCTCGCCAACGTGCGGCGCAAACTTGCTAAATTCTTTTTTTCATATTCTTCGGGAATGCTTCCCTTCGGGACATAATTGTTTTTCGGCAGATTCCAGAGAGGATCAGTGTCATTTCTGCTGATGCCCGTGGGGTCTAAACGCATCTCGACACCTTTTGAGAGAGGGACGAAAAGGTTGACATGATTGTCCTGAACCAGCCGGATATCCACTGCCCCAATCCCCATCAAGACCGCCATCTCCTGATATAGCATCACAATTTCATCGCAATCTGCAAAAAAATGGCAGCCGGAATATTTTTCCTCATCGACAACAGAATGAAAGAGCTGTTGGAGCGAACGCTGTGGCGTTTGGTAAGGTTCTTTTCCCCTGTTCCACCGATAACAATAGCTCCATAACCCCCCCTCTTTTTGTTCCTTGAGAAGATCAAACAGAAAACGGGTCTTGACGAACCGGCCCCGAATAAACCCGTAGTCTTCAGATCCCTCCCGTAATTCGGAATGGCTCTGCCAGAAAATATCAAAATCGGCTTCGTAGTTTGCCGAACGACCCTCGGCAATGGGCAAAAGTTCTTTTTTTACAAAATCGCCCAATTTGATTGCAACACCCATATTTTTATTATCGACATCCTGCCAAAAAAGTTGCTTATAGAAAAATAAGTCAACAGTCTGTTGAAAAATGGCCATTTGTCATTGCGAGGACTGCGAGCACGGCGAAGCAGGACGAAGCAATCTCCCTTTAATCTCAAGTGGATTGCTTCGGCCTATCGGCCTCGCAATGACGGCCTACTGCATTTTTCAACACTCTCATTATCACAGCCCCTCAACAATCTTTTGCAAACGATCCTGCATAAATTCGGCATTCCATAACTGAAGGGTTTGTAATTCTCCCGCTTTTAAAAACCGTTCCACATCTTTTTTGGCCGATTCCCAAGGGATCGACCCGATTTTTTTCTCCATCTCCTCTGCAAACCACGCTTTGGTAATCTGAATATGCTGCCCCTTCCATGGGCCCTGTTGATCGAGCGCATTTGAGAATAGCTCAAAGTTTAGTTTGGGTTTGCGGCCGGCATACCAGACAAAATCATACCAATCCCTCCCTTTGATATATTCACGACACAACAAAGCGCTGCACTTCCCGGCAAACAGACTCGACAAATCATGTATCGTGACGGGAAACGGAAAAGGAAAATCGAGGTATCTTGTTTCAAAACCACTACCCAACGGCGGATTTGTGTCAATCTCAACTTTGACAAGAATCTGTTTTGGTCTTCCGGTTAGTAAAGGATAACGGAGCGTCAAAATTTTTCCGATGGAATCTTCCTTGAGAAATGCTTTTTTCACGGTTTCGTCTGCATGGGAGCGCTCCTCCACCCTGATCGAAAATCCATAGGCTTCAAATTCGACCGACATGTTTTTGAGATAAGACTCCCATCGAAAAGAGGCGCTCGGCTTCATCAGCATAAAAGCGAGATCTTCCGAAAAACGCTGAAGGCTATGCAAAATTCTCAACGCCGTGCCCCCATGAAAAATAGCTATTTTAAAAAAATCAGACCGGGACAATGCCGCCAATGCAATCTCCTGCGTTATTTCCCGCAGCGCTCGTTCTTCTTCCTGTATCGAGGCACAAGGATAGCTCTCCAGTCGTTCCTGAATGATTTTGACACTCATAATTTTAGATCCTTTCGAACACCGTTCAAAAATCGCGAAAGGCGCAGGCTATGATACCTTTTTTCGAGAGCTTCTAATTCGAGTCGGTCGGTATCAAACAATACATTTTTTTCAATGCGCAAACTCTCCAGCAAAGGGTGAATGCCCTTCCATTCATATTTACGCGTCAACACGATATCCAAAATCGCTCTCCATGGACGGGCCATAAAAAAAAACTCCTTGCCGGAAATGATCCGATCAATCCCCGTAAAAAAGGGGGACGGCGAAACTCGAACATAATCAAAAACACCCAAATTGTTTTCAAATCGGCGTGAACGTTTTGTCGCGGCAGAAGCGATGGAATAGACCGCCTCCGGAATCCAGCCATGATAGGAAAGGGCCGACTCAAAACTGATCGCCGAAGGACCATAGATTTTCTGCGCAATGACAAACAGATTCAAAGGATAACGCCTGTCACGTTCTGACAAACAATAAAGCCCTCTTCGAAGAGAGATCAATTGCCGATCAGCAACTGCCCTTTTAATGAGGCCATAACGGCTCGCTTTGCTACCCCTTAAAAAGGTCGCTAATTCAGTTACTGAAAACGAATCGTAAGGAACGCTATCTCGAATATAATCGATAAATCTCATTTAATTTGTATGATACTGTCATTTTATGACAGTTTCAAACAAAAATAAACCAATGAACCCATTGTGGCGGAGTCATTTTTTTGACGGTCTTTCTCACTTTGAAAATAAAAAGAGAAAAATGCAAATTAACATATTGATATTACTTGTGTTTTTATAATGAGGGGTGGCACTTGAATTGCATCTCAAATAGGGGTGAAACGAAAATCGTCATTTTTTCTTTTTTTCCTTCTTATTACTTTGACACTTTTTGCCTGTTCAAAAGGAGAAACGCCCGGCTCTCAAAATGGAGGGGGCGCCGAAACTCCGGAGACAGACGAAAGAGACCAAGAAGGTGATCCGACAAAACCGCCGCCGGATGAAACTCCAACCCCCGGCACCGTTACAGCCAATCTCTCCTTGAGCGGACTTTTTGATGGAGATGAACCGGGCGAAACAAGTGACGCGGGGATCGAAGTGTTGGAAGGGGCAACGGTCCATCTCAAATGGAATCTTAGCGAAGCCGATAATTTACAACCGCAAAATGTTGCCAAATCGAGCCTCGTTACCTCCTCCACTCAAATTTCTCTTTTTAAAAATGAGATCCTCATCGCCAACAACCTCCCTTTGACAAACAGCTACGAAATCCATGCCGATGAAGAGGCCACCTACACACTCCATGTAAAAAATGCCTCCGGCGAAGAAACAACCAAATCCATAACGATCAAACCGGTCGACACGGTCTGCTTGGGAAAAAAGAATTGTTCTTCACACCCCGGAATGGAGCAGGGTTTCAAACAGATATTTTATCAACCCTTCAGTTTTAAGAAAGAAGACGAGACCGTTTGTATTCTGGTTGCCGATGCGTGGAACAACCGCGTTGTGCAATCCTGCGGCAGTGAAATTGAAGAAAAAAAATTCGGAAGAGTTTTGGGGCAACCCGATCTGATTTCCGACATGGTTAACCAAGGCGGAAAGCCTTCATTGGCAACACTTTCCGATCCACGAGGTGTTTGGAGCAACGGCAAGGCAACGCTGATTGCCGACACGGGGAACCATCGCATTCTCATCTGGCGCAATCCACCGGAACGCAACGGGGCCCCTGCCGATCTGGTTTTAGGCCAACCCAACGGTGAATCCAACGCAAAAAATATTCTGTTTAGCCCTTCCGCCGTCTGGGTAGATGAAGCCGCCGATAAAATTTTTGTGGCCGATACAAACAACAACCGCATCTTGATCAAAAACGGTTTTCAAAATTTGTTGGCCCATTCTTCCGATGTGGATGCCGGCGCATTTGACGTCGTCGTAGGAGAGGCCGGTAATCCGACGGCGACCTCTCTCAATGCCCCACGAGGGGTTTCTACTTTTGAGGGCAAATTGTTAATCAGCGACTCACAGAACAATCGGATATTGATTTTCAATTCCATCCCCGAAGAAAACGGCGCCTCGGCGGATGCAGTCATCGGCCAGCCTGATTTTAATTCCAAAAATCCCAATCAAGGTCCGATAGATTATGCCCCATGGGCCGTTGAAAAAATCGAACCGCGTCCCGGGGCTGCCACACTGGTTTATCCGGTTGGCATCTACGGAGAAAAGGTCAATGGCAAAACAAAATACTGGATTTCGGATCAGTATAATTTTCGAATTTTGAGATGGGATCCGGAGTTGGGTAAAGCCGATCTGGTCATCGGATTTGACGGTTTTGATAAACAGGCGTGGGACCTTCTGCCGGAAAACGGAAAACCCAGAGATATGATCAGTGAAAAATTTCTCTACCTTGCCGCCGCAGGGCCGCCGGTAGGTTGTCGCCTTTTTGTCAATTCGGCCAGCACAAGAATTTTGGAGTTTGATATCTGCGATCTTTCGCAGAATAATCCGGCGGCTATTCGGGTCATCGGCCAGCCCGGTTTTACGACAATCAGCCGAAACAGGACCGCCAATTCCAATCAAATTATAAATGACCCTGTTTCCGTGTGGGCGGGCGATGACGATTTTTGGATCGCCTCCCCGCAAGACGGCCGTCTTGTGGGCTTTCAGGGGATCCCCTCTTTTTCGGGTGCGAAGGCAAAATTGCTTGTAGGCAAATCGGGGTTAGGCGCCGCCGCCAAAGAGATACAGGTGGCGCTAATCGCTTATGGTGAAAAGAGTTTATATCCGGAAAGTGTTTTTGCCGATGCCAAACGATTTTTGGTGAGCGACGGAAATAATTATCGTCTTTTGCTTTGGAACCGGAATGCCGAGAAGAATGTCGATGGAATCCCCATTCTCATAGGACAGAGCGCCTTGAGTGATTCTCAAAAGCCACCGTCAAAAAATCCGGGCTGCAACCATTTTGTCCCCAAATCGGCCACGATGGATGCCAAAAATCTTTATGTCGCTGACGGTCCCAATCATCGCGTTTTGGTTTTCAATCCCATTCCTCCCGGTAACGGAGCCTCTGCCAATTTCGTCATTGGCCAATCCGACTGCAATGCCAACAGTCGCAATCAGGGAGATACCCAGCCATCCGACAACACCTTAAGCGCCCCCTCTCACGTTTTTTCGGACAGCCAACACTTACTGATCACCGATTATGCAAATAATAGAGTCCTCTACTATGACACCTTGCCGACAGAATCGAATGCCAAGGCGACTTTTGTGATCGGCCAAACTGATTTTAAAAGCAAAAGTCCCAACGGAGGTGCGAACCAACCAAACAATAGAGGACTTTTTCTCCCGATGAGCGCCATCCTCTACAACAATCTAATTTTTGTAGCCGATTACGGCAACAATCGGGTGATGGTCTTCCCGATACCAACAGCGAATTTCCCCGAAGCGCTGCACCAATGGGGACAAACCGATTTTACAAAGGGCAATCCCAACGGGGGCGCCCAACGCAGCAAAGAGGGTTTCTACTTTTTGCAAAGCCTTTGGGTTTATAAAGACAAATATCTGATCACCGCCGAGGGAGAACGGGGCAACCAGCGCGTGATGGTTAAAAATATCGAAAAATTCCTGAAACAGCAGGAGCTTGAGCATATGAGCATATGGTAGCTGCTACCATATGCTCTTTCCGATTGACATCCCTGCCTACAAAAGCTAGTGACGATCCGTTCTCAAGTGTTTGGTGCCCTTTGGGGAGAATAGGGAAGTGGGTGAAAATCCCACACGGACCCGCCACTGTAATTCCGGTTTTGAGTAAAACCGGATAAGTCAGGAGACCTGCCAAACACAATCATTACTATCGATCCCCTTCGAGGAGCGAGGCGGAAGATGCAAAAAACTTTTCTTTTTATTTTCATCTCTTTTTTGGTCGTTGCGTGCGGTCATTCTTCTTATCTATTAGATGACAGCCAAGACCCGCTTGTCGTCCCCCAACCGGACACCTCCCAAACTTTCGACTGGCGCAAGGCGCGTGAGGCGGCTTCCGGCGGCACCGATGCAACCGGCGCCCCTTTGCCGGACGCGACTCTCCAGCCCGCAACAGTTTTTATGGAAAGCAATCCCGAGAATCCTCTCGACGCCTTTATTCAGGAATTTGTTTCATTTACGCCGGGCCCCGGCTCCAAATATGGAGTCGAGTCGATGAGTGAATGGTTGCTGGGTCCCCCCTACGGCGGCGGTCCTTACGTCCAATCGGGTGATGTGGTCTCTTTGGGAAACGGCGGCGAAATAATTTTAAGTTTCCCAAGATTTTTCCCGATCGATGGCGAGGGGGCCGATTTCATCATTTTTGAAAACGCCTTCACCCCGCGCGGCAGCGACACCCCTTTTATGGAACCGTCAATTGTCGGTGTCAGTCAAAACGGGATCGATTTTGTCGACTTTCCCTGCGCTCTTTCAGCGCCCTATAACGGCTGTGCCGGAACCCACGCGGTTTTGGCCAATTCCGATTACAATACAATCGATCCAAGAAATCCCGACACAGCCGGAGGGGATGTCTATGATCTGCAAACGTTGGGTCTGAATTTTATAAAATATGTGCGTATCCGCGATGCCAATCTGAAGCTGGCCGGGGAAGCCGCTACGGCGACAGGACAGGCCGGATTTGATTTGGATGCCATTGCGATTGTGCATGGCGCAAGAAATTAGAAATTAAAAAAGGAGGCAGTCATGATTACAGGAATGACAGAAGTCGCAAAAGCAGTAACCGGTTTTTTCGGGTGCGCCCCAGATCCGGAGCTTGAGCATAAAACGGTGACCGATTACGGCCAGCCTGCCAATCATCAGGATGGAGGAACACCGGTCAACACAGGCGGCAAAATAGATGGAGGGAACGCAAAGGATGCGGGGATCGCCGCCGATGCTGGCGCCAAAGACGCCGGAGCCCCCGATGCCGGAAAAGACGGAGGATTGAAACCGGAAGAAAATGAGGTCGTCCGCTACGCACCGCCGGAAGGCCCGCGAAGCGAGATCAGTTTTCCCGATCCGGAATCGGAAGGGGTCAGCTATTTTAGACTCATTGAAGGAGAGGCGCCGACAAACGGCTCTTTTCCGGTCTCCCTCAAATGCAATCCGTCGGAGGCCTCCTGTTATTTCGGGATGGGAGTGAAAGGATATGCCTTTGCAAACGGAGATCTTGATAATGGCACGGGCCGCCACCTCAACTTGGAGGCCGATTTTTCACCCGACATCGACGGACAGTTGAGTTTTATGGCCGCCTCCGTTGCCTCGGACGGAAATTACTACGGTCTCTATGACAGTTTTGATCCGGTCAACCGCCCGGGCCCCGGCATCGCCATCCGCAATCAAAATAGCGGGGCGCTCAATAGTTATATTTTCCCTGCATCGTCTGCAGTAACCACGCCCAATACCCTTTTGCCTTTGGGCGATCAGATTTGGGTCAGTGCTTCCAACTATATCGGCGGCGAAGAACTGTTCGGCCCCGGGAAAATTTTTATTCTGGATGTCAATGAAGATGGCACCCTCATGGACGACCCGGCCAAACCGGCATTGACCACAACCCAATTCAATCCCCAGCTTTTAAAAGCATGGACGGCCGGAGAAAAAATCTATCTGTTGGGAATCAACACCGGAAAGACCAATTACATGGGGGCGACACCGCAAGAATCGGTCGTCACCGAATCGGGGCTTGATGTCATCGACACCGATGCTTTCAAAATAATCGCCAATATCCCCTTGGGGCGTGGCGCGGCAAACACTTTCGACATCACACCCGACGGTGCGGCGGCCTTTATCGGCAGCCAAGTCCTCTCCAATATCTATGTCGTCGATTTGGAAAGGCTCGCGACAAAATTGGAGAGTCTTGATCCGAATGTGGAAAACCCGGTTTCGATAGAGGATGTGACTGTGGCCG
>JAHFSU010000025.1 GCA_023265595.1 Deltaproteobacteria bacterium | reverse complement strand
AGTTTGGGGGGAGTGGAATCTTTAGTCAATCACCCCGCCACTATGACACACGCTTCGATTCCGACTAAGGAGCGTTTGCAGCGGGGACTGACCGATTCGCTGGTCCGTTTTTCGGTGGGGATTGAGGATGGGGAGGATTTGGTGTTTGATTTAGAAGATGGGCTCGCTCGATTTGAGTAGTCTTTCCTCTTCTCCATTTTTTCAACAATAGCTCCAGTTGTTTTTGATCGCACTGCTCGGGATCGATCCCATGCGAACGGAGCTCGTTCCAAAGCATCTCTTTTTTATTATCGATTTTGGAATAGATATCGGCGTACACAACGATTTTATCTCCGTGAATTTCAATCGGATCATAAATAAATTCGACCGGAACCTCTTTTCCGAGTGTCGCAAAAAAACTTTTATCGGGATTGTCGGCATATTTTTTCAATAACTTTTCATCAAACTGGTCGGTTAACTGCGATTGTAAAATCCATGCCAGCTTTTTGGCGTCACGATTATGAAGGCGGACACAAGCGTGCGATGCCGGTGTGCCGATGCTCGCATCCTGATTGGTTCCATGCATCCGAAGATCGCCGGACAAAACGAGTTTGACCATGCCCAAAGGATTCCCCGGGCCGGGAGGGGTTTCTTCCTCTTCTTCGGCCCACTCGGCATCTTTAGGAGGGTACCACCACGGATTCCAAATGATCTGTTTGATATTGTCTTTGCCGATTGGGGTGGGATAATCTTTTTGTCCGACCGCCACTTTAAATTGCTGGAGCATTTCCCCGTCTTTGTATAAGGAGAGACGTGTGGCCGGGATGTGGATCACGATTTTGAATTCGGGGTATTGCGGTGTAATGATCGGCCCCGAAAGAGCCGCAGCCCAAAAAATGAGGATCGATAACATCATCTTCCAATGATAACAGAGAAGAAAAAAAATGGACAAACTCATTTAATGGTGACCCCTGTTGGCCTTGGCACATGGGTTTTCGGCGGTTGGCCGTGGAATGAATCGAGCGATAAAGATTCGGAATCGGCCTTGGAGGCGGCGCTCGATTTGGGTGTCTGCTTGATCGATACGGCGCCCATTTACGGTTGCGGGCGCGCGGAGAGGATTATTGGGCGAACGCTAAAACGACTCAAAAAAAGGGATGATCTTATTTTGTCGAGTAAATTCGGTCTTTGCTGGGAAGAGGGAAAAAGGAAAAAGATTTGGAAAGACGCCTCTTCGAAAAATCTATTACGGGAAATAGACGATTCGCTCAAACGCCTTGAGACCGATCGGATCGATATCTATCATCTCCATTGGCCCGATGAAAAAACGCCGATCGGCGAGACGATGGAAACGCTCCTTCTTTTAAAAGAGAAGAAAAAAATAGGGAAAATCGGCCTTTCTAATTTCAACTTAAGCCCGCTTCAGGAGGCATGTCGCTATGCACCGGTAGAAGTTTTGCAGGTTCCTTATAATTATTTTGCGCGGGATATTGAAAAAGAAATTTTGCCGTTTTGTATTGAAAAAAACATTGTAACTTTGACTTACGGCACTTTGTGCAAAGGGTTGCTCACCGGAAAATTTTCTGGAGACAAAAAACCGAACGATCCGGTGAGAAATCGATCATGGGATGCCATTTTTGCTGAAGAGAATTACGAAAAGTGTTTGAATGAGATAGAAACGCTAAAAATAAAGGCCGCCGTCGAAAATTTAACCCTTGCGCAATGGGCCATCCGCTGGACTATGCATCAGCCCGGCGTCACCTGTGCCCTCATCGGCGCCCGTAATGCGAAGCAGGTGAGGGAAAATTTTACAAGTCTTTCACAGGAATCGTCATAACATGATGGTTCAAAGGATAGCTTTCTTTGGTGCGGGAGATAATTGTCATCACATCGACTTTATCTTTCCCAATTTTTTCGGCGATTTGTTCCAGCTTCAAAGCATCTTGCCGTGGCGGATTTTCACTGAATTTCGCTTCCATCAATTTGAAGCGGCCCCCTTTGGCAATTAGGAAATCGGCCTCCAAATTTCTATCCCCCCAAAACCACAATGCCCAACTCCCCGTTTTGAAGGTTTCCCGTTTTCTAAGTTCGGCGAAAACAAATGTCTCCCAGAGGGCCCCCAAAAGGGGGCTGCGGAGTAGCTCTTCGATACTTTGTAATCCGACGAGGCTGCACAAAAGCCCCGTATCGGCCATATAGATTTTGGGTGATTTGATCAGTCCTTTTGTTTTGTTGTTGAACCACGGCTCCAAAAGAAGAATCTGATTGGATGCCTGCAAAACAGAGAGCCACTCATTGGCGGTAGGGGGGCTGATGCCGACGTCACGCGCCAATTCCGCCTTATTGAGAATTTGGCCCGATCGAAAGGCAACGGCCCTCAAAAATCTTTCAAAATCTCTTAATTGCCCCACATGCAGAAGAGAACGAACATCCCTTTCAAGATAGGTGGATATGTAGGATTGAAAAAAAAGATTGGGGTCAAGGTCGGTGCGGCTTTGTAATTCCGGAAAACCACCCCAAAGCATTATTTCTACTTCAGAAATCTGTTTTGCCGCCAGTGTTTCTTTGAAACTCAATGTTTCCAATTCCAAAATAGCGCAACGTCCGGCGAGACTTTCGGATACACTTTTCATCAATGCAAATTTTTGGGAACCGGTTAGAAGAAACTGTCCATATTGATGGCGGTTCTCATCAATTTTTATTTTTAAATATCGAAAAAGGGCTGGGGCATATTGTACTTCATCGATAATGACCGGCGGGGGAAAGCGATTTAAAAATTCCTCCGGTCTATTTTCGGCCAACTCAGCGTGAGAGGGTAAATCGAGCGTTACAAAATTGTGTTTGGGATATATTTTTTTGAGGAGGCTCGTTTTCCCAACTTGTCTTGCACCCGTGAGTAAAACAGCCGGAAAAGAGCCGACGCCTTCCTCCAATTTTGACGAAATATCCCTTTGAATCCACATAGATGCAAATTATAAGATTAAACCTTATAATTTGCAAGGGAGAATTTCAGTAGGTAGCCGCTGCCCCCTCCATGCCAGCATCTTCAACAGAAACGGAAACGGCATCCTTTTTATCCGTGCGTCTGGCTGCGCGTCTGGCCTTTTGTATTGTCTCGTAGTAATCGGTTGAGCCAATTTCTCTCAAATTTCTTGCTGCATCCCAATAAAGGTAGGCGGCTAAAACCCAAGCCCCGGCCCCCTCTTTCTCTTCGGCCAGCGCTATTTCATTTTTAGCAATCGTTTCTAAAACCATCTGCCTATCTGTCAGATGTGCGGCGATGGCAAGACCTCTTAAATGTCTGGCAAGCAGTTTGAGTGAGAAATTTTTTTTCCCCTCTTTCTCCACCAAGCTGGCAGCCGTTAAAAAAGCATCTGTTGCTTTCGCGTCAGCACAGTTTTTTCTCCATTGTTGAGCCGCTTCAAAACGGGCGGCTGCAGCACTCATGCGAAGCGAAGCCTGCTCAAATAGATCGGCGCTCTGCTCAAAGGCAGTAGCGGTGGCAGTGACAGTATCCATTCCTTTGTCAGCAATTTTCCAATACAGGGCAGCGGCGGAGAGCAGCAATCCAGCTTTTTCATAAGCTTTTGCCGCGTCTATTGGATAAGCGGCTTGAAGTGAATGGGCCCTTTTCAAAGCCAATGGGTCCAAGTGGCCGATGCGAAACCATTGGGCACCAAAAGTGGTAAACAATGCCGCAAAAGAAATATATGCAATATTTTCTGTGGAAACAAACGATGAGAAGAGGGCGCTCGTTCCTAATAACCCAAACATCGATGTTTTTGCAAAATCGGAGAGTCGATATGCCGAATCATTAAAGGTAGAGGCAAACGGGCGGTTATCTCTAAAAGTGGGTGCGTCTGGGGCCTCTTTTGCTTTGTAGTATGCAAGAGTGGCGCGAACTTCGACAGGAGACCAAGTCGGGTCTCCATATAGTTCTCCTTTAAAATCGGGGCGAACGGAAAGCGCTCTGAGTACGTTATTATATGTGGCAATGGCACCGGTGATAACTTTATCTCCCACTGCGCTTGGACTTGCTTCACCACTTTGAGCAACGGCTTGTGCTTCTAAAATGGCCCGCAAAAGGAGGCTTTGTAATTCGCTTTGTGTGTCATCACGCAGTCTGAGTGTTTGCCCCAGCCGAATGGCACGTGTGCGAATAGATGCTGCACTTTGTTGGGGATCGGCCTTCAAAACATTTTCAAAAGCCCTCAATTCTTGGAGTAGTTTTGTTTTATGTATTCCGTCTTGACCGTAACGATATTGGTCATCTGTCCTGCTCCATCCTGCCTGAGAGAGGGTTTGAGTGACCAGTTCAACCTGTGGACGGGCTGCCACCAGAGCTGAAAGAGATGCATTCTCCAAGGTGTTGACGCTGGCTTCGGACCCTGCCGATAGCACATTCAAAAATGATGTTTGCATAAAATAATCTCCTTTTGTCTTCTTATCGTCTCCCCTCAAAATAAGTTGCTTACTTTTTTCACTTTTTTATGCAAAGCAATTATGAGCTGTAAGTCAGCGATCTAACAAGCTCTCTGGCCCTTCGAAAGGCCGCTTCGGCCTCTTTTTTAAGCTCAGGTTCTTTTTGGGCCGCCTCTTCCAAGTGGGTGGTGGCATCGAGGTAGAGTCTTGCCCCCTTCTCTAAGTTGCCCGCTTTGACCCTAAAAAATTGGGCAAGGGTCATTTCATTTTTGGCCAACGCTTTTAGCCATTCTTTCCGACCGGCATATGGAAGGGCGCTAACCGCCCGCCATCTTAAAGAGAGAATGATTTCGATAGGGATAGAATCATAGTGATCAGCGCTTGCATAGCGGTCTAACAGATCGGCCGCCTCTAAAAAACATTGTGTCTGGCGGGAGGGATCCGATAAGCCTTCCAAAAATCTTTGATGCGCCTCTTCAAACCATTTTATCGGGTTCGGCTCTCCTCTGTGAGCGATTCTCCAGAGTCCATCTTGAAAAAAGCGTTGCCAGCCGTTTGCCGGGAGGCGAGCCGCTTCGGTTTCAATCGCTTGTCGCATTTCATCGGCCGATTTCATCTTTTTTAATAGTTCCAGTTGATCCGAAAAATCTAATTCCGGATGAATCTGGAGACTGGCCGTTGAAAAGATATCTGAGTCTCGTTCTTCAACAAGAGTGACCAGCCCTGCGTGAACTATTTGGGCGGCGGGTATTGGGATTGAAGGATCCGTTGTATCATCAGGGGCTAGCTGCCGATAACAAAGCTGTACGGAGGCGTTGTGAGCCACGATCGCCAATAATTCTTGGCGTTCCGTTTCGCACAGTCTCCACACATATTCCGCGAACTTTAAAACAGAGAGTTGAAGACGGGTTGTTTCCCATACAGGATTTTTGAGAAGGCTGCAAATTTGGGTCGTTTCCGCATGAAGCCTTTCACGATGTTTCCCTGCTGTTTCGCTGTTGTCCCAACCCTCCGCGGCCATTTGTGAATGGAGCGCTTCCCACTCCGGTCGTGCGGCAGCGATCCGGTTTAAAGGGATTTGTTGGAGTACATTCGCAATAACCAAGGGGGTTGCCGAACCAAAAAGATTTAAAAAGGGGGTTGCATGGATCGGCATCAATTTTCTCCATTCAACATTAAACCGGCGGCAGTCGATATTTCGAGTGATGTTGTAAGATGTTCTGCGGGGATTTTTTGCAAAGTCTTTTGCCATTGAAGCATATTTTGCGGCCGCAAATCGACCCACCCTTCAAAGGCCCAGCGGTTGATGTTGGTCTCAGTTGCCTCAAAATGATTTTCCGGTTTGCCTGAAATTTCAAACGGGACCGCCATGCGGGAACCCCGCAATAGGCGGTTCCCTTTTGACAGAAGAATCGGAATGCCGATCGAGACAATTTTGGAAATCAGATCCGGTTGTTCACTAAGCCTCTTTTCAATATTTTTGGATAGTGTTTCGACCTCGGTGTCGAGTATCATCCGGGCGTTACCATAGATGGTTTTCAAAAGATGGGCTTCATACAAAAGTTTGGAAAGCCTCGGCGGTCCCATCAACTGAAACGCAACGCTATCCACTCCTGATTTTTCGACAAGGGCCTTCAGTTGTCGCAAAGCCTTTTCGCGCGCGAGTCCGGCCCGATACGTAGGACCCATTGCGGCGTGATCGATGGCGGTGATTGCGTCAAAACCGGTGTTCTCTCCGGAAATTTCGGCGAGGGTCTCGTCGGCGACATCTTGTGGCGTTGCAAACCCCAGTTTTTTTGCCGCCGTCAAAAAATGAAATTCCTCCATCGCAAAAGAACCGTTTTCGCCAATATCGATAAACGGGGCGGTGAGGGCAACTGGTTCTCCGGCATGTTTCATATATTTCGGCTTGCGCACCAAATTTCTCGTCAGTTTGTCGGTCAAAAGCAGGGCATCGGGCATGGTGATCTCTTCCAGCAGCACGGCGCGACCGCGATGGGTGATCGGCCCAAAGCCGATATTTTTCCATGCGATGATCGCCTTCGGTTTGATTTCTTTGATGACGGGGGCGTGATCCGTCTGAGAAGCCAGATGCAAAAGAAGGCTGTGAGCCCCGGCCAGAGCGGTTTTGAGAAGGGCCGGCCGAGAGGGGAGCGACGGTTTCAATCCATAATGACCGGTGTTTCCGACTTTGACATACATTTTTGTTTTGGCCTCGAGCAGTGCATTAAAAAGAATTTGAACATGGCGTGCCAGTTGAAGCGATTCCTGGCTCAAAAGAAGTTTTTCAATCGCGAGTTCTGAAATATCTTCTTTTTTTGCGGCGCTCAATACCTCCCGCGCCGCATGGAGGTTGTCGGAAACGGGGAGGGCAGTCGCAAAATTGAGTGTATCGACAAGGATATCGGGCTGATATTGTTGTATCAGATGATAGAGGGCCGATTGTGTGAGGCCGTCGTGATTAAATGATTCTAAGAGGTCTTCAATCATCTGGTGGCGGATTTTTGTATTATCCAACAATTCTTGTTTGGTGAGATCTTTCTGGCTTTGTCGCACTAACAGGTTTCCCCAAGCCAATTTCAATTTGGGGAGGGCTTCTCCAAATTCTTTTTGAAGCGCTTCGGCAAGACGAGTTGTTTCATGTTCATAAAGAGAAGCCAGAACGAGCGTTTTCGGTTTTTCACGAACGAAGGCTTTGCAAAGGGCCTGACCCACCATCCCCCCCGCCCCTAAAACCATCACCGTTTTATTTTGGATTTCCATTTTATTGACGCGTCGGTCTCTCTATTTCGACAATCGCGCTATCGGCGGCCTTGATGGCGGCCGGTTTGTAGAGCCTCACCTTTATCGCATCGACCGGAAATTTGTTCAGACAAAGATTGGCCACCGCTTCGGCCAGTGTTTCAATGAGATGATAAGAACTTTGCCCCACAAATTTTAAAACCTCTCTGGCCAAGAGATTGTAATCGAGCATCCCCGGTTCTATTTTGTCATTTTCGGCGAGGGCTAAGAGGTTGGCTTCACATTCCAAATCAAAAATCACTTTTTGCGGCCGTTTCCTCTCCCATTCATAATCGCCGATGATACATTTTGTCTTAAGTCCTTTGATAATTATTTTATCCATAACGGGCACAGGCCTCCGGTGTTTCCCAAAGGCGTACCGCTTTTACATTAAATTGCAACTCTTTTGCCTTTTGAAAAATTAGTTTGGCGATATTTTCAGCGGTCGGGTTTTCTTCAAAAATAAAAATGGGCTCTTTTGATTCTTTTAAAATAGAAAGCAACGGGTCTGATTTGTTCAAAAGCATTTTGTGATCCAAATTCTCATCAATCCATGTCTTGACGGCTGTTTTGATATCACCAAAATCGATGGCCATGCCGCGTTGGTCCAGCCGGTCCGCCGTCACATCGATTTCCACTTTCGCATTGTGCCCATGCAGATGTTTGCACTTGCCATCATAATTTAAAAGGCGGTGGCCATAACAAAAATGAATAATTTTGGTGACGGTGTAGGTCATGTCAGCAACCTTCCCCCTTCAATAAATAGTGTCTGTCCGGTGGCATAGTCGGTCTCTAGCAGAAAGAGCACTGCCTTGGCAATCTCTTCCGTCAAGCCCCAGCGGCCGGCCAATGTTTTTTCCGCAATCCGTTTTTTAAGCTCTTCGGAATAACCGGCGGGGGGCAAAATGGGGCCCGGTGCCACCGCATTGACCTGGATATGCGGAGCCAGCTCTTTAGCCAAAGATTTTGTTAACCCCACCACTCCGGTTTTGGAAACTATGTAGGGGAGAAAATGTTTTGTGCCGCGGGCAATATCGGCATCGGCGATGTTGATGATCTTCCCCTCTTTTTTCTGCAACATATTTTTCGCCGCCGCTTGTGCCAGAAAAAAGGGGGCTTTGAGATTCAAATCGAGATGTGTGTTCCAATCTTCTTCGGTAATTTCGAAGAGGGGAGTTTTGTTATAAATTGCCGCATTGTTGATGAGAATATCGATCGGCCCCAATTTCTTCTCCACCGCCGCAACTAATTTTTTGATTTCAGAAATTTTGGAGAGGTCGGCTTTAAAATCATTCCCGCGAAAACGAGAATTCATTTTCGACTGCCAATAATGCACCGCCACTTTTGCGCCGTGTTCGGCCAAGACCTCGCTAATCGCCTTGCCGATTCGAACGGCCCCGCCGGTGACCAGCGCCACTTTTCCCTTGATTTCCATAGGTGTTGGACACTTACGATGGGGAAATAAGGGTGGCAAGTGGCAATATTCAGCTTGACTGAGGCATTTTATCCGGATAAACTGTCCTTATGGGGAAGATTATAAGGCGTCTTTTGGAGATCGATTTGCCCAAAGAGCGGTCGGCCTTTCTTTGGGGGCCCAGAAAGGTGGGTAAAAGCTATTGGATTGCCAATCATCTTCCCAAGGCGGCGGTCATTGATCTTCTCAAAACCGACCAGTTTTCAGACTATGCCACCCACCCAGCCCTGTTAAGAGAGCGATTTCAGAATCACAAAGGCCTGATTGTCATTGATGAAGTTCAAAAAATTCCGGCCCTCCTTGATGAAGTCCATTGGCTCATTGAAAACAAAGGTTGTCAGTTTTTGTTGACCGGTTCCAGCGCCAGAAAATTAAAAAGAGGTCATGCCAATCTTTTGGGTGGCAGGGCGTGGAGACGGGTGATGGTTCCTCTTTCCATCCAGGAAGTGGATGTGTTGGATTTGAACAAGATTATTTTTTCAGGACTTTTGCCTCCCCATTTTCTTTCACCGGATCCGTTAGAAGATTTGCGGGCCTATGTGGCTGATTATCTCAAAGAGGAGATCGCGGCAGAGGCGCTGACGCAAAACCTCCCCGCCTTTCGGGAATTTCTCCGTGTTGCGGCGATCACCAGTAGTGAATTACTCGATTATGCCAATGTCGCGCGTGAAACAGGGGTGTCCCCAAAAGTAGTACGGACTTATTTTGATATTTTAGAGGATACCTATTTGGGTTTTAGGATTCCTCCATGGAAATCTTCCAAAAATCGACGGATGATTTTGACCGAGAAATTTTATTTTTTTGATGTCGGTGTTGCCAATTATCTGGCGAGACGGCAGCCGCTGGCGGGAAGCCCCGAATTTGGCAAATCATTTGAACATTATATCCTGATGGAACTTCGCGCCTATCAAACTTATCGCAACCCGGACATCCCCATTACATTTTGGCGCACGAGCACCGGCGTCGAGGTCGATTTTATTTTGGGAGAAAAGGATTTGGCGATAGAGATCAAATCCTCCAGAAGAGTCCACGAAGGGGACATCCGCGGGCTCCAAACACTTGCAGAAGATGGAAAAATCAAAAATCGCGTGATGGTTTCCATGGAAGAAGAGCCGCGAACGGTTTCCGGAGGGATCCGGATTCTTCCATGGCGCCGGTTTTTGAAAGAACTCTGGGGCGGCGAATATATTTAAACCCCCCGTCGGTTTCCCCACAATTCGATATGGCGCCGCGTGCTGAAGCCCCAACCTTTTTTGATGGCCCAGTCGGAAACAGTCCCAAATTTTTTTTGAAGCTCTTGTTTCGTTCTGGCTTGAGGCATCAGGAGGAGACAGGATGGGGGGATATTATATTTTTTTACAAAGATTTCAATTTCTACCAAATCTTCTTCCCGATCGACAACAAATTTAAAAACCGATTTCGGATTTTGGGCATACGTTTTGAAATGTTTCGTTTCCCGAGTTGCTTGTGCATTGGCGGAATTTTTCATTTTTGGGGAACAGTTGTATTGATCGATGAGCCGATCAAATTCGGGAAGGATGGCCATTGTTCCGTTTGTTTCCACTTCGAAAAAATAGCCTTCCGGTTTTAGTTTTTGCATTAATGCGATGAGTTCTTTCTGTTGTATCATCGGTTCGCCGCCGGTCAGGACAATGTTTTTGCAATCCCATTGTCTGATTTTTACAAGCACCTCATCGACTTCAACCTCAACAACTTCTTTTTTGATATCATAATTTTCCCAGTCCCATGTGTAAGGGGTGTCACACCAGTGGCACTTCAAATTGCATAAGGCCGTGCGGATGAAAATTGAAGGGCGATCGATAAAGATCCCTTCTCCTTGAATGGAAAAAAAGATTTCAGAAATTTTCAGTTTCCGATTATTCATAAGTGGGGACCGTTTGAGAGGGGAGCTTCGGTTGCTTTACGGTAGGGGGTGGAGTGACGGTCGGAGACGCGACCGGCGGTTGTTGCACGGAAGGCTGTGAGGGAGAAGAGGGGGTTGCCGGCTTTGGAGTCTGCATGTAAACGGGGGGTGAAGCCGGAGAACCGAACGCCGGAGCCTCAGGAGTATCTTTATCGGTCGGGAGTTTTTGGTCTTGTGCGTAGGCGGGGAGCATGAAATGGAAGAGAACGAGGGCCGTTATGAGTGAATATTTCATGTTTGTAGAATAACCCTTTTTTGATAGAAGTTGCAAGGTCTATGGAAAATCTAATTCGAGGGCTGTTGTTGGAAATAGGCGAAAACGTTGAGCGCGAGGGTTTGGCAAAAACGCCTGTGCGGGTGAAAGAGATGTATCAATTTTTGACCAAAGGGTATCGCGAAGACCCAAAAGCCCTTATCAATGAAGCCATCTACGAACAAAAATATGATGAGATGATTTTGGTCAAAGATATCCAGATTTTTAGTCTTTGCGAACATCATTTGATGCCTTTTTTTGGCAAGGCCCATGTCGCTTATCTTCCCAACGGAAAAATTATTGGGCTTAGCAAGGTGGCAAGGTTGGTCGATATGTTTGCCCGCCGCTTGCAAGTGCAAGAGAGGCTGACCGTTGAGATCGCCCAGATTATTCAGGAAAATTTGGAACCGAAAGGGGTAGCCGTTGTGATCGAGGCGCAGCACCTTTGTATGCAGATGCGCGGCGTGGAAAAACAGGGCTCGACTGTTATCACATCCGAAATGAGCGGCCGCTTTCGTGCCGACCCCAGAACCCGCGAGGAATTCATGAGTTTGATTCGTTAATTTGTCAGACCCATTTCCTTCACGATACGGTCTTCCAAAAACATTTTTACAATTCGGTGATTGTTGGTGTCGGCAATATAAAGATAAGGGTGGACCACCCAAAGACCGGACGGTTCATAGAATTTAGGTTCCCCTCCGAGCGAGCGTCCCGGTTTGCCGGTGCCGATGACGGTCATGCAGGTTCGGGAAAGGGGATCGAGCAGTTTTATTTTGTGGTTATAAGTGTCGGCGACAAAAATTTTGCCACCGTAGGCATGAAGCCCTATCGGGTGTTGCAAGCGGACCTGATCGCCGTAACCGTCAACATCTCCAAAATCAAACAGGGCGATGCCGACAACGGTTGTCACTTCGCCCGTCGCCAGATCAATTTTGCGAATCGAACTGGTCTCCGAATCGGCGACATAGAGTTTGTGGCCGTCGAGCGCAAGCCCGCTCGGTTGGGCAAAACAGGATGTCTGTAAAGGCCCGTCAATTCGGTTTTCCTGTCCGGTTCCGGCAAAAGGGCCGATCTGATTTTCATCCAAATCGAACATCCATATTTGATGCGAGCCGGCCATCGCGATAAAAATTCTATTTTCAAAGGTGGCCAGATCCCATGGCGAGTTAAGGTGTGTCGTCATCGGATTGCCCGGCGTGGCAAAAGGGGCGGCCTGTTTTCCGGTGCCGGCGACGGTTGTCACTTTTTTTGCGGCGAGATCGACTTTTCGGATGGCGTGATTTTCCGTGTCGGCGACATAAAGATTTTCATTCACCAAACAGATTCCCTGCGGGTGATTGAAGGTGGCTTGCGCGGTGCCGCCGTCCCCTAGGCCCGTTTCTCCCGAACCGATTGTTTCCAAAATGCGCCCGTTGTTGTCGGTGATGAGAATGCGATTGTGATTGGAATCGGAGATAAAAAGTTTTTGGCCCGATTCGTCAGCAATCATTTTTCCGGGATAAGAGAGGAGCGATTTTTTCTGAGACGTCTCCGGTCTGATTTGAGGCAAAACCCCCGGTTTCATTTTGTTTTGCCCCTTGAATTCTTTTGCGACAGCGCCGATCGCTTCATTCAAAAAATCCCAATTCCCTTCGCCCGAGACCGTTCCGACCATTTTTCCTTCTGGATCGATGAGGACCATAGTAGGCCATGAGCGGACATGGTAAGCCTTCCATACGGTAAAAGTATGGTCGTTTACAACCGGGTGTTCGATTTCATAGCGGGCAATCGCCTCGCGGATATTTTTGGCATTGCGTTCGTTTGGAAACTTGGCGCAGTGGACGCCGACGACAACCAGTTCCTCTCTATATTTTTGCTCCAGTTTTTTGAGATCGGGCAAAACATGGATGCAGTTGATGCAACAGTAGGTCCAAAAATCGAGGAGAACAATTTTGCCGCGGAGCTTTTCGAGCGAGAGTGGTTCGGTAGTGTTAAACCATTCCAGATTTTGCGGGAAATCGGAGGCTTGAAGTTTTTCAGCCATTATGTTGTAAACTTTTTCATAAAGGAGGTTTTATGCCAAGCACAGAAATCAGAGAGGGGGATGCCGCCCCCGATTTTAATCTGCCCGCGAACAACGGTGAAAACGTTTCTCTCAACGGGCTTAAGGGAAAGTGGGTGGTCCTTTATTTTTATCCGAAAGACGATACCCCCGGTTGCACCAAAGAGGCGTGCAGTTTTCGGGATACAAAGCCGAAGTTTGCCAAGAAAAATGCGGTGGTGCTTGGGGTGAGCAAAGACTCGGTCGGCTCCCACGAAAAATTCATCGGCAAATATAATCTCAACTTTTTACTCTTGGCCGATACGACCGGCGAGACGATCGAAAAATATGGCGCCTTCAAGAAAAAAAGCATGTTTGGCAAAACTTTTTTAGGCATTCAGCGTTCGACATTTCTCATCAATCCCGAAGGGAAAATCGCCAAAATCTGGCGTAATGTCACAGTCGATGGGCATGAGGAAGAGGTGTGGAAAGAGCTGCCATGAAAATTATTATTGTAATTAATAAATTTCATGGTATTATCACATGTAATGGAAATTATTAGACAAAATGATGTAGATATTCTGCTTCAAAAACTCAAAATTTCTCCGGTTGTGGCCATTTTGGGGCCGAGGCAGTGCGGTAAAACAACATTGGCCCGTCAGTTGAGCCACCAATATCTCCAAAGCAACCTTCATTTATTTGATCTGGAAGATCCGGTTGATGTGCAACGCCTCGACAATCCGAGTCTCGCTTTGGGAAATTTAGAAGGGCTGGTGATTATTGATGAGATTCAAAGGCGCCCGGAACTTTTTCCTGTCTTGAGAGTCTTGGTTGATCGCCAGAATAAAAAAACAAATTACCTCATACTAGGGAGTGCCTCCCGGGATCTTATTCGCCAAGGTTCGGAATCATTGGCCGGACGGATCAGTTATCTTGAGTTGGGCGGTTTTTCTCTCGACATCGCCGGGATGGAACAAAAAAAGCTCTGGGTGCGTGGAACATTTCCCCGTTCTTATTTGGCAGAGGATGAAAAGAATTCCTTTTCTTGGCGAAGCGATTTCATCACCACTTTTTTGGAAAGGGATATTCCAAGCCTGGGTGTGACCATTCCTTCTCAAACGCTGCGCCGATTTTGGATGATGCTGGCTCATTATCACGGCCAGATTTTTAATGCCTCGGAGATGGGAAGAAGTTTCGGCGCTGATGATCTGACAATGAAAAGATATCTCGATATTCTTTCCGGAACTTTTATGATTCGCCAGCTACAACCTTGGTTTTATAATACTAAAAAACGTCTTATTAAGAGACCTAAGATTTATTTCAGGGATTCCGGCATTTTTCATGCCCTTTCTTCTATTCGCAATTGGGAGGAATTGGAGAGACACCCGAAACTGGGAGCCTCTTGGGAGGGCTTTGCTTTGGAGCAAGCTGTGTCTCATTTAGGATTGCGGGCAGAGGAGATTTTTTTCTGGGGCGTGCATACCGGTGCCAGTCTCGATCTTTTGTATCAGCGGGGAGGAGATTGGTGGGGGATAGAGATTAAATATAATGAAGCACCCGGACTCACTCCTTCCATGCGCTCTGCCATGGTGGAATTATCTTTGAAGCATCTGTGGGTGATTTATCCCGGCGACAAGGAATATGCTCTGGCTAAAAATATCTCTGTTGTCCCGTTGGATATTTTTACCAGCAAAGCTGGGCCTTGACATACCCTTGCCCCCCGCCTAAAGCGGAGGTCTTGTCAAGGTGGATGGACATGAAGAAGAGGTGTTGTCAGCGATTGACTAGGATTTTTTGAATACTCTGAATAGCATCCGAAATCTCGTTTGGTTCAAACAATTGGATTGGTGTTGATTCTTCATCCCACATGGCCGTCAGTTGTCCGGAATAGCCTCTCTCATCTGCCCAATCCCCACGCCCCGTCGTGTGCATCTGGTGGATTAAATGAAAAAATGGGGTTGGTTCTTCGGCAAAGTGCAGAGTGACTTCGTAGGAACCGTCATAAAAATAGGTCACTTTTAATTTTGGTTCTTTTTTCCCTGCAGCATGCTGACGAATTTTATTTCCTTTGGGCGCGGCATTGATCATCGATTTCACTTCTTCGGGTGTGAGTCGCATCTCTATTTCGCCCCGTTTGTCTGGTTCAAAATTGTCTGTCGATAGGTCGGTTAAAATTGGAGAGGTGTTGGAGAGAACGTTTTGCAGGGGATAAAACTTTTTAGCGCCCTGAATATCATAAGCCTTGACTTGTTTGTTGTGTCCAATCAATTGAAAATTAGCCAAAGGTAAAAATTTTCCATCCATAGGACTGCTCGGTAACTCGGCGGCGAAGTGTACATTTTGTGGCAAAGGTTGAGGAGGCTCTGGATGGGAATGATAAGTGCCGACGATAACATACGGAGACCCTGTTTTTTTGAGATAACTCGCGACATATTCGACCCAGCCGGTATCAAAGTGAAAGGTGGTTGGTGCTTCGAAATGTTTTGGACGGATCACTTTTTCAATGACCTTTGTTTTGCGATTTGCCAAAAGCAGATAGCCCTGCTCCGTTTTGCCGTCATAGCTCGACAAAAGTTCTGTATAAACTTTGTCGTTGATGTGAAGTGTATCGCCTTGAATCATCTCTCTCCAACAAGGTTCATGAGGATCAAAGGGGAGCTCTTTTTTTCCTTGGGTTTGTGGAAAACGTTTTTCTAAAGCGGCGCGGAGCATTTTGTCGGAGCTCTCCAGCGCGGCGATTTGGGAAATAACAGGGGGCTTATCGTGAAAAATTTTGCTCTCTATCTGCAGCTCTTGATAGTGGCCGGTTAGATACTTGGCTTTTTCGGCGGGAGTGGCGCTGGTGAATGTGGTGTTGAGTGGAAGTGTTTCTAAAATCCTCGCCGCCTTTGGCTCCGCCAAATCGGCCTCGGTGATGGCAAGACCGTTGTCGCCATCCTCATGCAGGCAGGCCAGCGCGTAAAGGGTTTGAGCCTCTTTGTTTATGGAAAATGAGTTGGCCATAGCTTTTTTCCTTCTACTATAATTATCGGTAGATTCCCAAAAAAGTTGCCTTCCAAGAGCATATGTTAACAGGTAACATATGCTCCTCAATAAGTAGCGCTACTTACTGATTAGAGTGCCGATTTGATTGACAATGTTGACTTCTGTTAAATCCAGCGAAGCATAGCGAATATACCCCAGCGCCAATGCTGATTGGAATTTGGGAGACAGACACGAAGAGGTGACCTGTCCGATCTCTTGGCCTTCGGTTGAAAATATTTTTTCGCCTTTTTTTGGGAGTGTTGTGCCAGACAATTTTAACTGCACCAATTTTTTGCCGACATGCCCGCGGTGTTCCAATCGGGCAATAATTTCTTGGCCAACATAGCAGCCTTTGTTGAAGTTCAACGCGGAATAAAGATTGGCCTCTTGGGGGATCGTGTTTTCATCCATGTCGACGCCAAAAAGCGGGGTGGCCGATTCGATCCGCAAAATTTCTTTTGTCTCTGAGTCGAGTTCCGGCAGATTTAATTTAACTTTTAACTCACCAAGATCTTTTCGAGACACCCACAATTCATAGGCGGGCAAGCCCCACATCGTTTTACGGAGAACCCAGATTTTAAAATGATGCCATTCGACAAATTCATATCCAAATTCTTTTTGGGGAAGTTTTAAAAATTTCGGTGCCAAAAATTCGACTGCCTTGGGGCCGATAACACCAACAGCCCCCCATTTTTCGCTTTGATCTACAACTTCCACCTTTTGAAAAATAATATATTTTTTGAGTGTCTCCAAAACGGTTGTTTTCAAAACCACGGCACAATCAATCCCGAAATAATCTTCGCAGGTGTAACAATAAAGATCGGCAGTCATTTTTCCCTTGGGTGTGCAGAGGCAGGAATAACAGCCGGTTGCCCCCTGAAGGGCCTGAATATTGTTTGTAAGGATTCCGTTTAAAAATTTTCGGGCATCGGCTCCTTTGACATCGATATAAGCACGATCCTTCAAATCGATGAGGGCTGTATTTTGTGTGGCGTTGTGGTAGGCTTCGTTTTGCATCGGCCGTGGCTCTATCATTATTATGAACCGACTTCAATATTTTAGCTTAAGGCTTTTTTATTTCTTCTATTTTTCGATCATCGGCATTTTGATCCCCTATTTCCCCCTTTATCTCAAAGCATTGGGGTTCAAGCCGATCGACATCGGTCTTGTCATGGCGGCGTGGCCTTTGGCCAAACTTCTGACCCCCATTTTTTGGTCGAGCCTTGCCGATCGGTTGGGAAGGCGACTCCTTTTTATACAAGTGGGGGCTCTCTTTTGTGTCTTGAGCTACCTCCCCTTTTTCAAAATCTGGGGGGTTTGGGGCTTTGTCGCCATCATGTTTCTCTTTTCATTTTTTCGCATGGGTATTTTGCCGATGGTTGAGGCGATCAGCATGGAATATTGCGAAACTCACAAAAAAGAATATGGCCAGATCCGCTACTGGGGTTCCATCGGTTTTATTTTCTCCTCCTTTTTTTTCGGCTGGCTCATTGATCATTTTTCCGTCCACATTGTCATTTGGGGGATGCTGGGCATGTTGATTTTACAGATGATGACTGTCTTTTATTTTCCCCAAACGGGGATTGTCCTTGCAAAAAAGGAACAAAATCTCAAAATTTTTCTCGACAAAAAAATCCTCTCCTTTTTAATGATCTGTTTTTTGCGCACCGTATCTTTTGGTGCCTATTACGGATTTTTTACCATCTGGATGAACGAAAAAGGATATTCTTCTACCACAATCGGTTTGTCTTGGGCCTTGGCGGTTTTTTGCGAAGTATTGGTCATGGCCCATTTTGGTTTTTTTGCAAAACGGTTTAGTCTGAAAACAATCGTCGGTGTTGGGGATAGTTTGACCGTTATCCGCTGGCTTATTTTGGCGGCAACCGCGTGGCTTCCCGCCATTTTATTTGCGCAAACTTTGCATGCCTTTACCTTCGGCGCATTTCATATCGCTGCGGTGGCCTATATGTATCAGCATACGCCGGCTTCCATGCGCTCAACGGGGCAGGCGGTTTATACCAGCGTCAGTTTTGGCTTGGGGAGCACGGTTGGATTTTGGCTTTTTGGATATCTAAAAGATTTTGTTCATTTTGAAACGATGTTTTTGGTCAGCGCCGGAATCGCTGCTTTGGGAATCCCTTTTATAAAATGGTTTGAAGAAAAAAAGGGGGCGTCCATTCCAATTATTCGTGCGATCCCGGACAAACCTTATAGTTAAGGTAGGCAAACAACGTCCAGCGGACGTTGGCAAACTGCCGCGACAGCTATAATGCCGCCGCCGTAAACCCCGACCTAAAGGTCGGGGTTTACGGCGGCTTCCCTATTAAGTAGTGCGAAGTCTCTCCACCGGTTTGTTGCCGATTAGATGACTTTCAATGATTTCAGGAATATCTTCCTTCGTGACCTGTCCGTACCAAACCCCCTCCGGATAAACCACCATCGAAATACCTTTACTGCACTGGTCGAGACACCCAGCCTTGTTGATTCTGATTTTTTTATTGAGTCCCCGTTTTTTGATTTCTTCCTTCATAACACCCGCCAATTCTTCGGAGCCTTTGGCGGCGCAACATTCCTTGCCACCTTCGCGCCGGTTGATGCAGATGAAAACATGCTTTTCAAATTTCATGTTTTGTTTCATATTAAAAAACACTGAGATGAGCAACACTATTTTATCCATCGACCAAGGAACGACCAGCAGCCGCGCTTTTTTGATCGACCACGATTTGAATGTGAAGGGCCAAGGGCAGCATGAGTTTCGGCAGATTTACCCCAAATCGGGATGGGTGGAGCATGATCCCGAAGAAATTTGGATGTCCACGCTGGCGGCCATTCGTGATTGCCTCGCCAAGGCAAAAACAGATCCGAAAAATATTGTCGGCATCGGAATTACCAATCAGAGAGAAACAACTGTTTTGTGGGACAAAAAAACCGGCAAACCCATTTACAACGCGATTGTCTGGCAGGATAGGCGTACAACAGAGCGTTGCGAGCAGCTCAAAAAAGACGGGCTTGAAAAAGAGATCCGGAAAAAAACCGGTCTTGTTTTAGACCCCTATTTTTCGGCGACAAAAATCGGATGGCTTTTGGAACATCACAAAGGTGATTTGGCTTTCGGCACCGTCGACTCTTTTTTGTTGTGGCGTTTAACCGGCGGCGTTGTTCATGCAACCGACGCCACCAATGCGAGCCGCACCCTTTTGATGGATTTGCAAAAATGCGAATGGGACGATGAGTTGTGTGATCTTTTTCATATTCCAAAAAATATTTTGCCAAAAATTTGTTCTTGTTCTGAAATTTACGGGACCACAAAAAATGTCGCCGGATTGCCCGATGGGATTCCGATTGCCGGCATGGCGGGGGATCAGCAGGCGGCATTGATCGGCCAAGCCTGTTTTGAAGAGGGAGAAGCAAAATGTACTTATGGGACCGGCTCGTTTATTTTGATGCATATTGGAGAAGCGCCGCAGTTATCCAAACACGGTTTGATTACTACACTTGCCTACAAGATCGGTAATCAAATTGCTTATGCCTTTGAGGGATCTGCCTTCATTGCGGGCGCCGCGGTGCAATGGCTGCGGGATGGTTTGAAAATCATAAAACAGGCTTCGGATGTGGAAGCGCTCGCCTCGCAAGTTCCTGATTCCGGCGGCGTCGTTTTTGTCCCGGCCTTGACCGGTCTTGGCGCCCCCCATTGGAATCCGAATGCGCGCGGCACCATCACTGGCATTACGCGCGGGACGACC
Source organism: Deltaproteobacteria bacterium (assembly GCA_023265595.1). Taxonomy (GTDB): domain Bacteria; phylum UBA10199; class UBA10199; order SPLOWO2-01-44-7; family SPLOWO2-01-44-7; genus JAHFSU01. The sequence continues at coordinate 5,982 of JAHFSU010000025.1, read as the reverse complement.
GCGGCGCATATTGCACGTGCCGCTCTCGAAGGAATCGCCTTTTCTCAATACGATATTCTGGAGGCGATGATTCACGATGTCGGAAAATCGCTCACGGTTTTAAAAGTCGATGGAGGGGCCTGCAAGAATAATCTCCTCATGCAATTTCAATCCGACATTTTACAAGTCCCCATTTCAAGGCCGCGAATGGTGGAGACAACGGTTTTGGGGGCGGCCTTTCTCGCCGGTTTGGCAACCGGTGTCTGGAAAGATTTAAACGATATCAAGAAAAGCTGGCGGGAAGAGAAACATTTTACGCCTCGGATGAAAAACGAAGAGGTTAAGGTCCGCGTGGAAAAATGGGAGAAGATTTTAGGCCGTTCCTTCTAGTAAACCGGAAGCAAGATGGTCCATGCCGATAGAAATCAACGCACCGGCCAGATCCAATTCTTTGCGACGTCTCTCCTGAGCAGTCCTGACATCTCTTTCATGCCTTTCGTGGGCCCTTTCATAAGGACTCTTTGCTGTGGTCGTCGGCCCTTCCTGCATTTGCCAATCCGATCTCTTTGCAATCAAACGCATAGCCGCCCAAGGAGAGATGGCGCGGATTTGTGCAAGATGCTCCAATGTAAAGAGGGAAGGGCGATGATCAATAGCCATATTTAACAAAACGGGGGTAGTTTCTGCCGCCACCAACAAAAGGGGAATATGACTTTTTCTTAAAAATAATCTTAAAAAATGGCGATTTTGCAAAAATCGGCCGAGTGTTATTCGAGCTTCTCTATTGTGAGCCGCATCGCGAAGAGCAGTCTCAAATTCTTTAAAAAGTCCGTGTTGAATATTCCGTCGATCCTGTCTGGAAAGAAAAGTGATAGGAGCTGTTTGAAAGGGCCGTTGTAGTGTCGGTGCAACAACGCTAGGAAGTGCGTTTGGCAATGCAGCCAAAATAACTGGGGGTATAGAAAAACCTATGGCAGAGGGAGTCATAAAATCCTTATCTTTTAAAACCACGAACTTGTTTAGGGTTTAAGGCCCAACAGCTTGTGGATGCTTATTTTGAACAACACTAAAGGCGAGCGCCCTTTGATCACAACTCCCGTCAGGTGTCAAGAGGGAGTCGATTAAAATCGACAAGCTTGACGACGTCAAAGGGTGGTTGTACCTCCGGCGGGTGTCATTAGCAAATCAAATTAAGCAGATAGGTTTGGGGCTTGGCTTCGACAAAGTTGCCATCTCCAAGGCCTCTTGCTTTCCGGAACACGAAGCTCTTAAAAGCTGGCTAGCCCACGGTTTGCATGGTTCTATGGATTATATGGAACGAGGCGCCTCCAAAAGAATGAATCCCAAGGAGGTGATGCCGGAGGCGAAGTCGGTCATCACCTGTGCTTTAAATTACAATACAGATCATCCTTATTCCGTCGATTGCAAAGATTCCGGTCGGGGTTGGATCGCCCGCTACGCATGGGGTGACGATTATCATGAGGTGATGAGCCCCATGCTACAACACTTCGTCGAAAAAATTCATCACCTGGTGCCTGGCACTATATGCAAGGTTTATGTCGACACGGGGCCTGTGATGGAGAGGGTCTTTGCCAAAAATTCTGGAATGGGATGGATGGGGAAAAACACCTGCATTATTGATAAAAAATTGGGTTCTTGGCTTTTTTTAGGGGTTATTTTTACAAATTTAGAACTAAAAGAAGACCCGATTGTCCCGGATCATTGTGGTAAATGTACCGCTTGCATCGATGCCTGTCCAACTCAGGCGATCACAGAGCCGTATAAAATCGATGCCAGAAAATGTATCTCTTATTTAACGATCGAACATCGAGGGGAAATTGCGCCGGAATTGGCAGACAAAATGGGAAGCCATCTCTTTGGCTGTGATATTTGCCAAGATGTTTGCCCTTGGAACCGCAAGGCGCCGGCAACCGCTCTGGAAGCTTTTCAGCCGAGAGATGGCTTTTTCAACCCCTCCTTGAAAAAGTTTGAAGAGAGAGTCGAAAAAGAATATCCGACCGGTTTCAAACATTCTCCGTTAAAGAGGGCCAAACGTGAGGGATTATTGAGAAATATTAAAATTGTACGTCGCAATGCTTCAACGGGGTAGAAATTTTCAAGCAGACCCCTTGACGATCTCGGGGGATGACGTTATGTTAAGAGGCACTAACCACCTAATTATGGACCCATCTGAAAGAAAAAAAATGTCGGTGCAATATTTCCGGCAGGCCTATGAGGCCCAAACCCACGGAGATATTGGAGAAGCGATTGCCCTCTATCAAAAATCGATTGAGACCTTTCCAACGCCAGAGGCCCTCACTTTTCTGGGTTGGGCCATGTCTTTTTTGGGCAAGTTTCAAGAGGCTATCGACATTTGCAAAAAGGCAATCGAGTTAGACCCCGAATTTGGCAATCCTTATAATGATATCGGTGCCTATCTTATCGAAATTGGAAAATGGGATGAGGCGATCCCCTATTTGGAAAAGGCGGCCGAGGCCCCTCGTTACGATACCCGCTGGTTTTCTCGTTATAATTTAGGCCGTATTTATGAACAAAAAGGGATGATTTTAAGGGCCCGCCAGTGCTACCAACAGGCCGTCGAAGAAAATCCGGAATATGTTTTGGCCAGAGAGTCGCTTGACCATTTGAAATACATCTTAAATTAAAGTAAACTAGGAAGAGGAGAATTTATGGAAAATGTAGAATTAGTCACTTTGTCTGAAAAAGCGGTAACTAAAATCAAGGAATATACCGAAAAAATGCCTGAAGCGAAGGGGAAGCAGTTTCGTGTCTATGTGCAAGGCGGCGGCTGCTCCGGTTTTTCCTACGGTTTCATGTTCGACGAAAAACGGGATGGCGATAATGAAATTCAGGCGAGCGGCGTCTCTTGCCTGATCGATCCGCAGAGTCTGATGCTCATTAAAGGGGCCACCATCGATTTTGTCGAAGGGCTCACCGGCGCCGGTTTTTCGGTTGAAAACCCAAATGCCAAAACCAGCTGCGGTTGTGGCAGTTCCTTTAATGTCTAAGATTCAAAACGAGCATTGAACGGGATTTGTCTCTGTTTGCGGCAAAAGAGAGGGGAGCCTTACCGGTTTGATGTCCCAATGTTTGCACTCCATTTTAATCCAATTTTTCAAAAATTTTGCCAAAATAATATAAAAGGGAGAGTCCGTACTTTCCTGCAAACGCTCTGCAAACATCTCTCCCCATCTGCCGAGATGATCCTCAATAAATTTGGCTTCCGCCGCCTCTGTTATCTGAATATCCTGCGGCGATTTGTTTTGAATGGCATTGGCCTCTTTGAGGGCCATGAAACTTAAAAAGCCGAGCTCCATTTTGATGGCGTCGGGCGGCCCCTCCATCGGCATCGCCTTAATGTGAAAGGCATTGTAAAAAGCGGTGATGTCTCCCAAGACAGGACCTCTTTCGGCTAGGTGATAGCTCCCTTCATAAAAAGGGCACTCCACTTTTGTCACAAAAAGTTTTGTATATTCCTCCTCCAATTTTTCCGGTTTTGTCTTTAAAATTTTGAGGAAGACTTTTAATTCCGGCAGCTCTACATTTTCCAAAAGATCTTCGATGATGGCGCGCATTTCATTTTGATGTTCCTGCGTCGGGATGTCGAATCCCAATGCTAATATGCGATAGACATCGGCTCTGAAAAAAGATTTTTGTATTGCGTTCATCGGTTTTTCTCCAAGATCAGCGGTACCCACGGGGCATAATTTTTTCTGGACCCCACATTTTGTGCCGCGCCGTCCCATAATGCAAAGGCCAAAGAGGTTTGTGAGCCGGCCTTCAACGGCGGATCGTTTTTATCCCCCGATTTTAGGGGTCTTGCCAAGACAACGTTCCATTCTCCATTTTCCCAAACTCCGGAGCCGGTCGCATTTTGTTTTGGCTGTGTCGTCAAAGTGCCGAAGCCTTCGGCGAAGAGTTCTTCTACCGGTGTTTTTCGGTCAGGCTGTGCAATCGGATTTTTTTTGTCGATGGCCGCCTGAATGCCAAACCGATAGGTATCGACCCATGTGTTGGGGTGTAAATCTTTCACCTGTTGATATCCTTTTTCGATGTCGTTTTGCCAAATTCCTTTCCAGTGAAGGATGGCAACCATTGCCCCTTTGTTTCCCATAAAGGGTGACGTTTTGGCGGCCTCGCCAAATGGGAATTGTACGGCACAAGCGTCGCTGGCTTCGCTCGACTCGACATGAACATTTTTCGTGGGGTCTTTCCAAACTAACTTGATGGCTATCCATTTGTTGTTGTGGAGCGTTTGGATCGACAAATTTTTAATCGTCGCCTCTTTCAAGGATGGCATAGTAATATTTTGCGGCAGCATGGAGATATTCGTGGTTTCGATAGTATTCCACTCCTGCGCCTTTGGATCCGGTTTTGCAAAGAAGTCGTTTTCCAGTTTGACGTAGGGGACTTTAATTTCCTCTGCCGCCGCTAATGCCGACCAGAGCAGAATTCCCGACATGATTAAAATGCGTTTCATATTCTTTTTCCTAAGCGGTGTTGTGCCGATAGACATTAAGTTTGGCATCAAAATATTCCCTTTCGAAAAAAGGTTCCGTGAGCGGGACCCGAACTATCTCTTCTCCTTTTTCATTAAACCCGATCGTCTCTTTCTCTGTAAAATCAAAACGGGTGATGATTTTGGGTGTATTGCCGAAAAGAAGAAAGGCCGCTAAAAGTTTCGGATCGCTTTTCACGGCACGATATATTTTAACGGCCTCCTCCGCATGAGGCCCGAACATCTGGAGCAAAAATTCTCTCGGAACGTGAATGGGGGGAATATAGTAGACATTCGGTTCCGTACCAAATTGCGGGTAGAGGGGAAGAGCAACTTTTTTGAAGTGGACAATGTAATCAAGGGGGTTGTCCTCTTTGGCTTCGTTTGGCTTGGAAAGCCAGCCTTGCAGACGGATTTTGCCGATGCAGGTTTGAACGCAGCGGGGTTGCTCCCCCCTCTCCAGCAAAGGATAACAGCCGATACATTTTTCTGAAGTTCGGGTCACCATGTTAAAAAAAGTTTTTTTGTAGGGACAGGCCTGAACACATTCTTTGTAGCCGCGACAGCGGGTTTGATCGATCAGGACCACTCCGTCTTCTTCTCTTTTATAGATTGCTTTTCTGGGGCAAGCCGCCAGACAGGCCGGGTAAGTACAGTGGTTGCAGATGCGCGCAAGATAAAACATCCAGACATTATGAACGCCGGTGAAGAAGGCCCCCTTGTCGACAATGCCGGCGATTTCATCTTCGCCCAAGTTGGGATTGGCATAGTCCTGATAAGAAGGGAGATGCCCCAAAACTTTTTCCCCCGCCGGTGCCGCTTCAAAAACCGTTTTCCCTTCGTAGGTTTCCTTGTTCCACTCTTGTCCCTTCAGGGCATCGAGCAGTTTGACATCCCAAGCCGTAGGATAAAATCCGTAAGGTTTGGTCTCCACATTGTTCCAAAACATATTTTCCTGTCCTTTGCCGGAGGTCCATGTTGTTTTGCAGGCGACGGTACAGGTTTGGCAAGCGATACATTTATTGGTATCAAAAATATAGGCCACCTGCCGATTCGGCCTTTTTTCTTCATAGGGATATTCCATGTCACGATTGAGCTGCCAATTTTTTACTTGAGTCATAATGAATTATCCTTTTACTTTCACAAAATTTCCTTTCAAAAAATCTTTCATCTCCGCGCTTTCATAAGTGGGGCGTAATTTTTGGGCCGCACGCCTCCAAAGTCTCTCTCCGTTCATTCCCCCGTCTTCGGCCTTGGTGATTTTGACGAAGGCTTCGCGCGGGGCGCCGGTGGGGCAGTGGACATCGGGGGCAAAGCCGGCACCAATTTTTTGACCGATCAGATCTTTTCTCACGAGCGAATCGGTCATCCACGTCGGCTTCAGCCATCCGCGTGTGCAGCTCTGATGCGAGCCGCTTCTAAAAAGGGCTTGATAACCGGTCTCCGGATTTTTGGCCAACCCGTCGGGATTCATTTTTGCCCCT
>JAHFSU010000052.1 GCA_023265595.1 Deltaproteobacteria bacterium | reverse complement strand
GCAGGCAACCCTCTCCCACAAGGGGAGAGGGAATATGCTTCAAGGGCGAGAAAATAAAATCGACTGGTTTTTTGAGATTGAGTTTTATATAGTTGCCGCATGTTGAAAAAACGTGCGGCGTTGTCATTGCGAGGAGGCCGAAGGCCGACGAAGCAATCTCTGGTTTGCTTCCCCCTCAACAAGCTCGGGGTCGCAATGACGATGTTAACGCTCTTCGCAATGACGGCTGCGCACGCCCAAATCAATAAAGTAGATCCCTTCATCAAAATGTTTGCCAAAGAGGCCGAATACGCAACGCCTGCGGGATTGGCCTCTAAATCCCTTTCGGTAAACAAAGAGGGACAAAAAGTCGTCGACTGTTTTGTTCAAGTTTATAATCCGAACAAGGCTGAAGAGATTGCAAAACGCCTGAAATCGATCGGCGGACAGGCCCGCTCTATCATCGAAAATATCATGACCGCCTCTATCCCTTTGGACGCTATTGAAACGGTGGCCGGCTGGGAAGAGGTCCGCTACATCGAGGCCGGCAAGCCGATGAGCCGCAAAAATGATTTTGCGAGGGCCTCAACAAAAACCGATTCGGTTCAAGCGGGGACCGACTTGGACAAAAAATACGACGGCTCCGGCGTGATTGTCGGCATTGTCGATGATACCGCCCCCGACTGGGGTCACGACGATTTTAGAGACGGCGGCGGAAAAGTCAGGGCCCTCTTTTTTTGGGACAAATCGAAATCGGGAAGCGGTGTTAAAGAAATTTCAGGCTCCGGCGGCATTGAGTGCACCAATGCGCAGATGAACGCCGGCACTTGCACTGCAACGGCGGGCGGCGACACGACGAGCCATTCCACTCATGTGACCGGTTCCGCCGCGGGGGATAATACCACCTACAAAGGTTCGGCGCCGGCCGCCGATATTATTTTTGTCTACAATGTGGAGACCGATGCGAACAGCGCCGGCAATTTGGCCACAACGATTGTTGACGATGTAAAATATGTTTTTGCCAAGGCGAGTTCTTTGGGACAACCGGCGGTGGTCAATTTGTCTTTGGGGACTTCGATCGGCGCGCACGACGGGACTTCGCTCATGGAGACTTCGTTGAGTAATCTTGTCACGAATGTCCCGGGGAGGGCTTGGACCAATGCCCAAGGAAATGAGCGTTTCATGACGACCGACACCGGCGCCGCAACCTACAACGGTTTACACGGGACGATCGACGTCGGTTCCAGTCAGGCCAACGGATATGAGTTTAATGTTCGCAGTGGCAGTACGCTCATTAGTCAAGGGAGACAGTCGACCATCGACATCTGGCTTACTTCAACGGCCAGTTGTACGATTGCGATGAAGGGTTTGAATTCTACAAGGACAACCGAGTTGATTACACTCAATGCCGTCAGCAAAGGGAACACCGGAACGGCCACCGCCAGCAGTGTGACGATGGAGATCAATTTTACCGATAGCACCAATGCCAACAACGGAAAGCAGCATGCGGTGGGGACAGTGACGTTTGGGAGTTCTCTTACTGCGGCGCAAATTCAGGGATTTTGGTTTGATATTATTTTTACCGGCACTTGCACCGGCGACATGTGGCTTTGGCCCGATGCCAATGCAACGCAAAGTTTTGCAAAAGATACGGCCGGTTCCACGAGCGCATTCGGCAATTATGTTTATGTGGCCGGCAATAGCGACAAGACAACGACCATCCCCGCAACGGCCAAAGGGGCCGTCATTGCTGTTGGCTCTTTTATGGATCGGGCCCCATGGACCGACACGACCGGGACCACGTATCAGCAAACGGCAACATCGGGAACTGCGTTTACTTCTCTGGGAGCGACCGGCGGAACGCTCAATGACCTCTCCCTCTATTCCAGCAAGGGTCCCACAGCGGACGGGAGAACGACACCCCATATTACGGCACCGGGAGAGGCGGTTGTCTCTTCTCTTTCTGCGAATAATGCGGTGGCCTCCGGCCGGATTGTCGATTCGAATCATTTCAAACTGGAAGGGACATCGATGGCGGCCCCCAATGTGGCGGGGATTATTGCTTTGATGTTTCAGCGGAATAAATGTCTGACATCAACAGATGTCAAAACCCTCCTGACTGATTCTAATAATGTAACAACAGACAGTTTTACCGGAACGACAGGGCTCCCCAATAACAATTGGGGCGCTGGCAAAGTGAATGCTTTGGCGACCATGAAGGCGGTGACCCTTTTGGATAACACGAAGAGTTGCGGTGTTACCTCGACGAGCGGGGAACAATCGGAGCCATCGAGTACAGGGGGTGGGGGGTGTTCGCTAGTGGAAGGGGACCGTCCCCGTATGGGGACGGTCCCCTTCCACTGCTACTATTTTATCTTCCCAATTTTCCTCTTTTTGTTATATCGCCTCTCATGCAACCGAACCGGCTCGAACGGGTCTGGAAGTTTGTAAAACCCGAAATTCTAAACCGCTGGGATAAACTAACCGAAGACGACCTCAAGATTTGTGACTACCAATACGATCTCATTGTGGAGACGATCCGCAAGGCCTACTATCCGGGACGTTCCCATCTCTCTTTAGAGGCCGACATTCGTGATTGGCTCAATGGGCGGGTCGCTTTTCATGAAAAGAACTTTTGAGCGATTTTCTGATTTTCAGCAGATCGGCGTGATAGATGGGAGACTTGAAATCGGGATAGGTCCATTCAAACGGAATCCATTTTTCCTTTTCATATCGGAGCAATGTATAAGCGTGGCAATCTTTTGTGAGAACCACTTTTTGTCCCCCTCCTTTTCCGGAGACAAGAACCACCTTGAAGAGATCGACCGTTCCGGGATCGATGTTGATTTTTCGCTGCAGCTTTTTTTCCAATTTTCTGGCCAATTTTTTTAATTCCGGAAGCCGCCACGGTTCAAAAATATTTTTGAAGCCGACGAGGCATCGCTTGGGATTGGAGCCCAACTCTTCATCATAATAATGGCTTTCAAAAGGGTGCCAAGCGCTTTGAATCTCAATGGGGCCCAAAATTTTTTCGAAGGCGGCAAGGACAGGAGGGGCAAGATGCGGATCGGCCGTCAGCAAAAGAACGATCGCCTTCGCCTCGACAGGATAGACGCTCATCGAACCATCCGGTAGCCGATCTGAAATAAATAAACACAAACGCCAAACAAAATCAGCGCTACGATGGCCGTAAAAGAGAAGGAATAAAGAAGCGGGGCATCATGCACCCCCAAAATGCCGTAGCGCGTTCCATCCATGATGTAAAAAAGGGGATTAAACATCGAAACCATCCGCCAAGGTTGCGGCAAGAGATCGATTGAATAAAAAACGCCGCCCAAATAAACGAGCGGTGTGATGATAAAATTTTCGATGGTGGCCAAAGAATCCCACGTTTTGGCGCGCATGCCGGCGATGATTCCCCAGCAGCTAAAAATCACCGATTGAAAAATAAAAAAATAGAGGAGGACAAAAAAATGTTGCGGCGGTATTTTAAAAAAAGAGAGGGCGACGATCAAAATCAACGTTCCGATCAAAACGCCTCTCATCAATCCGCTAAAGATGTACGCCAAAACCATTTCGACCGGTCTTAAAGGGGTTGCCAAAAGATTTTCAAGGCTCCGGTCAAATTTGGCCATGTAGAGTGAAGAACAGGCATTCGAAAAAGAGCCGTTGATGACCCCCATCGCCGCGAGGCCCGGAATGATGAAGAGAATGTAGGGAAAACCATGGATTTCCTGAATGCGACTCCCGAGCGAAAATCCAAAAATCAGAATATAGAGGAGGGTCGTTACAATCGGAGGAAAAATCGTCTGTTTGATCAGCCGCCAAAAACGGTAGACCTCCTGCCGCACCAATGTGAAAAATGGGATCAATGGTTTCATGCGCGCGTCTCCTCCGCCGTTTCTTCTTTAGCCTCTTCTTCAATCGTATGGCCGGTCAATTTGATGAAGACCTCTTCGAGAGAGCCGGGCCGGACAAATTGGAAAGGGCCGTCGCGCCGAGACTCTTTTTTTAATTGATGCTTGGCGATCAATTCTTTGGGAGGGCCTTGGGCAACGATGCGGCCGTGGTTGATGATGGCCACCCGATCGCACAAGAGTTCGGCTTCTTCGATGTAATGGGTGGTGAGCAGGATTGTGGTTCCATTGCGATTGAGCTCTTTTAAAAAAGACCAGAGCTCATGGCGGAGCTCGACATCGATACCGGCGGTCGGTTCATCCAGAATCAGGATTTTGGGTTTTCCCATGAGGGCGCGCGCAATCATCAAGCGGCGCTGCATCCCGCCGGAGAGCTGGTATCGACCCACATTCCGTTTTTCCCAGAGACTGAAATGTTTGAGCAGTTCTTCACCTCTTTTGAGTGATTCTTTTTTGGATAGCCCGTAAAATCCCCCTTGAAATTCGAGAATTTTCCGGATGGGGGTGTAGTTGTGGATGTTGATTTCTTGAGGGGAGAGGCCGATTTGCTGTTTGGCCTCGCGCGGATTTTTGCGGAGTTCAAATCCCATCACCCGAATTTCTCCCGAGTTGGGTTTGACTAAGCCGACAATCGAGCTGATCAATGTTGTTTTGCCGGCCCCGTTGGGACCCAAGAGTCCAAAAAATTCGCCTTGGGGAATGGCGACATCGACCCCCTTCAACGCGGCCACATTGGGATACGATTTCTTAAGATGGTTAATTTCGACGGCGTTCATCGGTGTAAGTAAGTGACATATGGTAGCAGGTACCATATGTCTTGACCGGCGACAATGAATCAAAATTATTTCCCTATTTTTTGCGCTAAGATTTTGCGTGCAGCACCGCAGTGCGTATGTTGAGTTAACGTTCCAATAAATTTTTAAAAATCATTTTCGCTTTTGCATAAATAAAGCCGGGTTTATGACTTTCCCGCGGGCCGCCTACGCTTAAAATTGCGATGTTGTTTTTCTGCAACCATTGCTGAAAAGTTTTTTTATTCAGCGTTTCTGTTAAATCGATTAAGAAATAAGGTTTGGAATATTTTTTGGCGTAGGCAACCGCAAGAGCCGTTCCTCCCGCAAGGTCTCCTGTGTTTAGGATCAACAAGCCATCCGCATCGCGGACGTTCCATTCGGTGCGTTGCGAATAATTTTCTGAAGGAGTTTCCTGCAAAGGGTATATGGCATCAATAACGCCATCCTCGGCTTTTCTGCCTTTGGGACACCAGCCGCCGCAGGGAATTTTTAATTCCCGCGCAACATCCAAAGCAGCCCTGTCCACACCCGTTTGACCGCCTGAAATTATTTTTTTGGGAAGATTCATTTTCATTTCTTTTGAATTATCTGATTTCAATGATTCCTTTGGGAGAAGTTTTTGCAGGATGCGCTGTACTGATCCATTGGATGACAAAGGGGATGATTCCAGTGTGATCATCAAACTCCGTAATTTCAGCCGTTTTCCATTTTAAAAATGTCCCATCTTCTTTAGTCCTGCCACCATTTTGAATCTTCTCAATTTGAAACGTCTTACCTAGTTCACGGATATTGTTTGACCGAACAGCCCACGTCACGATTTTGGGAGCATTGATTTTTCCAATCCCAAAAATAATATCTTTTGATGATGCTTTTGTGTTGGGATCGGGGGCAATGAGTTCCAAATAGCTGTCTTCACCCAAAGAGACAAGGGCATTATGGGTTCCAAGGATCGGATGCCGCCCACCATGGGTAGGCCGCACACCCGTTAATTTCTCAAAATCCTCAATCCCTTTTGATAAATCAGGAACGGCGTAAAGAATGTGGTCTAAATCGAGCATGAAAATTATTTCTCGGCATTATAGCTGTCGCGGCAGTTTGCCAACGTCCGCTGGACGTTGTTTGCCTGCCTTGACTGGCATTTCTCAGATCCTCAACCGACTTCACCAAATTTGTGAGTATTTTGGCGATGATGTCGAGGTGTTCGAAATCAAACATAAGGACTTCCGTGTATCGTATATCGTGTATCGGGAAAAATTTTGGTTTCCTAAATCGGGAGTATCTGCCTTCCCGATATACGATATACGAAATTTTGGAACGCAGGGTCAAAATTTTTGCGCGCCCGGAGAGATTCGAACTCCCGACCCCCTGATCCGTAGTCAGGTGCTCTGATCCGCTGAGCTACGGGCGCATAAAAAATCATTCCAAAAATAGATCGGTCAATAATTCATTCCCCGGTGCACAGGCATATGAAGCATATGTTACCTGTTAACATATGCTCCCGTTAGCAAACTAGATTGCTTCACCCTTCGGGTTCGCAATGACAATAAACTAAATTTTTCCGAGCAGCATGAACGAAATCACCAAACTGTAAATGACGAGCGATTCAATCAAGGCTAAGGCGATGATCATCGGCGTCATCACTTTTCCGGCCGCTTCGGGATTTCTGGCGATCCCTTCAAGTGCGGCGGCGGCGGCGCGGCCCTGCCCCAAAGCGCCGCCCAATGCGGCAATGCCGATACCAAGACCGGTAGCGATGGCTAAGCCCGCCTTTAAAAAGGTGTAGACTCCCTCTCCATTTGGAAGGGCGGCGGCCCCTTCTGCCGCCATCAAGACGGCGGGACTCAAGAGTACGGCGACAACGGCAACGATAACTTTCTTCAACATAACTTCCTCCTTTTTCCCTCTCCCCAACCCTCTCCCACTGGGGGAGAGGGAGGGTTGAAATTAATGATGAACTTCCTCGGTCGCGAGACCGATGTAGACAATCGACAACAATGAAAAAACAAAAGCCTGAATGAACGAAATAAAAAGTCCCAAGGCCATAAAAATGATCGGCACGATAATGGGGGTGAGCTGTGAGAAAACACCGAGCACCATGTGATCTCCGGTCATGTTGCCAAAAAGACGGACACTCAAGCTGACCGGTCTTACGATATGGCTGATCAGCTCGATGACGAACATCAACGGCCCCAGCCAGATCACCGGCCCCATAAAATGTTTGAGATAGGGGAGGAAGCCCTGTTCCTTAATTCCAAGATAGTTGTAAGCTAAAAAGACGACAATCGCGCAAGCGGCGTTGGTATTGATGTTTTCGGTCGGTGGGACCAAGCCGGGGATGAGCCCGATGACATTGCAGGTGAAAATATAAATGAAGAGTGAGCCGATCAGCGGAAAATATTTTTGCGCCCTGTCTCCCAAAACTCCTTCCATCAGATTCAGGAGCGATTCGACAATCAATTCAAAAAAAGTTGCGGGCGATCCCTTTTCCGACGGGATGAGACACTGCTCTGTCTTTTTAAGACGCCGGTTGGCGAGGAGTGCAAGGGCGATCAAAAAAATGGCAACGGCGGCGGCTAAAATGATGTGGATGGTATCTTCGTTAATAAATTGGGTATATTTTAGAAAATTCATTTTTTAACAAAACCTTTGAGTAAAATGGCGATCACCACAATGGTGAAACCGGTTAAGAAGAAAACCGGATCAACTATTTTTTGTGCCAACAAAAACCACAACAGAAAACCGATCGCCCCCAATTTGAGGAGGCTTAAAAACAGCAACAATCCCCAACGGATTTCGGTTTGGCTCAGCAGGCGCTTTGTTTGGCCTTTCCAGAAAAACCAATTGAGGATTCCCAAGAGAAGGCCGGCCCCAAACGACGCACTCCAATGCAATGTTTGTCCCATTTCGTCAAGCCCTTTCCTGCCTGCTACCTGGTAGCAGCAAGCCCTTTTCTACCTGGTAGAAAAAGGTGTTTCCCTACCAGGTAGAGAATGTTAGGTAGAGAATGTTAGAGAATGTTAAAGCCCTTTCAGGGGACGTTCCATCGGATTTTTGACGCTTTTAAGCAAAACCGTCTAAAAGCGTCAAAATTTTGATGGAACGTCCCCTAGTTTTTTTGACGCCATTTTAGTATCCGGATCAGGTTGTAAAGGCCGCCGATAAAGCCGGCGACTAAGCCGAGTAGCGCGAGCCACGGGGCGGTTTTAAGTCTCCCATCAAAATAATTACCGATAAACCACCCTGCAACGACGGATAAGGCAAGTTGGATGCCAACTGCCCCATAAAGTCCAAAAATAATCCAAAAAGGGTCTTTTTGAGGCGAATTATTCATAAAATTGACTCGAAAACATCTAAAGTGTTATCAACTTCAATATTTGTATGGGCCAAACTGACAAAACAGGTCTCAAATTGGCTCGGAGGGAGGTAAATCCCCTTCTCCAAAGCGGCGTGGAAGAATTTTTTGAAATCGTCCAACCGGTCAAAAAAGAGGGTCCACATCGAACCGACACCCTCTATTTTTGCCCCGATCTTTTTTGTTTTGATCATTTCTTGAATCCCCGAAGTGAGGCGGGCCGAAATCTCGTTTAATTTTTCGTAGACTTTTTTTTGTGAGAGAATTTTTAATGTCTCGATCCCCGCGGTCATGGCCAAAGGATTTCCGGACAGAGTCCCCGCCTGATAAATTTTTCCGAGCGGCGCCATGTTATCCATCAACTCTTTTCTGCCGCCATAAGCCCCGACCGGCAGACCGCCCCCGATAATTTTGCCCAAGCAGGTAATGTCGGGTTTGATATCGTATAATTCTTGAGCGCCCCCCAGAGCGACACGAAAGCCGGTCATCACCTCATCGAAAATCAACAACGCCCCGTTGGCCTTGCAAAGATTTTGGAGGCCTTGCAAAAAACCGGTTTGCGGCGGGATGCAACCGACATTGCCGGCAACCGGTTCTACAATGACGCAGGCGATTTCATTTTTGTTGGCGTCAAAAATTTTTTTCACCGAATCGAGATTATTGTAGGCGGCGGTGAGGGTCAGTTTTGCAAAATCTTTGGGGACGCCGGCGCTGGATGGGATGCCGAAAGTGGCCCCGCCCGAACCGGCCTTGACCAAAAGAAAATCGGCGTGGCCGTGATAGCCTCCTTCGAATTTGATGATTTTGTCTCTTCCGGTTGTACCGCGCGCCAAACGGACGGCACTCATCGCGGCTTCGGTGCCGGAGCTGACAAAGCGTAATTTTTCCATCGACGGGAAAATTTCGCGAACCATGAGGGCAAGTCGCGATTCTAATTCCGTCGGCGCCCCGAATGAAAAACCGTTGGCCGCCGCCGCTTGAACCGCTGCAACGACTTTCGGATGGGCATGACCCAAAATGGCGGGGCCCCATGAGCCGACGTAGTCGATGTATTCATTCCCATCGACATCCCAAATTTTGGGACCTTGGGCTTTTGCAATAAACGGCGGTGTGCCGCCGACCGCGCCAAACGCGCGGACCGGTGAATTGACCCCGCCGGGGAAAAGGTTCAACGCTTCTTCGAAAAATTTTTGGGAACAATTTTGTTTCATATTATTTCACGAGGGTTCCCCTCCATACAGCCGACGGGCAGGCGGCTTCTCGTGAGGGGTCAGGCCGGTTTTAGCATGAAACGGACCGTGTCGAAAAGGCCGCGGATGGAGCTGAAGGTGTCGTCCACCGCAGAGGCTTCGTAGCCGCAGTGGACCATGCAGTCGGCACATTTCTCGTGCCGGCCGGTGCCATATTTATCCCAATCGGTATCCATCATCAATTCTTTGAAGGTGGAGGCATAGCCTTCAGACATAAGATAGCAGGGCTTTTGCCAGCCGAAGAGATTGTATGTTGGGTTGCCCCACGGTGTGCATTGGTAATTTTTCTTGCCCTGTAAAAAGCCAAAAATAATGGTGATTGATTAAAGCGCCAGCTTTTTTTCGGGCGGCTTAAAATTTGGGAGAATAACTCGTGTGTTCGGTTCCGTTTGAGAAAAT
>JAHFSU010000024.1 GCA_023265595.1 Deltaproteobacteria bacterium | reverse complement strand
TTACGAGCATATGGTACAATATGCTCTGTTGACTTTTTCAAATTGTCCATGAAAATTTGAAAAAGTTTTAAGAAAAAAACTCCTTGAACGATTTTGGGATTTTTTGATTCACGATAAAATCGGCGTTGGCGAATTTGGGATCGCCGCGCAATTCGGATTCGCTTTCACCGGAGGCGAGAACCACTTTAGCGACTCTTTTGGCTTTCAAAAAGTCGACCACCTGCGCCCCATCAAATGCCGAATTCTCGATATTCTTGTCGACAAAGGCTAAATCGATCGCCTTCCAATCGACTTTTGCCTCTTGAAGCGCTTCCCAATTCGGAAAAGTATAGAGCGTTTCCACCTGCAACTTCTTGCACATCAAATCCCATCCCATCCGAATAACTTGATCATCATCGATGACGAGGACGGTGTAGCCGGAATTCCGCTCACCCTGAGTCCTGAGCTTGTCGAAGGGTCGAAGGGTGCCCGTGGTGTCCTTCGACGGGCTCAGGACGAGCGGTTGGGAAAAAATCACGATTTTAGGCAATGGCTTCGGACAAATGCTGACACCCAACTCCTGAGCCTCTTTCTTCAATGAGGGCTTCCAATATTCCGCCGTGCATAAATATAAATTCTCAAACCCGCGAGCCTTTAACTTTTTGATGATGTCGATCCCGTTCATCTCGCTGTTTTCAAAATGATAGTCGACAATGGCGCTGCGGGTGAGTCCCTGCGCGACTTTTTGTTCCATAAAATTCTCATAAGACGTGCATGCCAAGGCGGTCACATGATGTTGTTCCAGTTTGATACGCCATTGCTCCAACATACCCACATCATCATCCAAAACCAGGATAGGCTCTCTTCTCTTCATCTGCAGCGTAAAGCGCGCCACCACATCTTCATCTTTTTCAGCCATATTGATCTGCTGTGAACGGGCAATCGGCAATGCAACGCAAAAAGTGGTGCCAACGCCGATTTCAGAAACAGCGCTGATGCTGCCGCCGTGTTCCGCAACCGTACGGCGCACCACCGCCACGCCGATGCCATTCCCATTTTCTTTTCCGTGCGTTAGGCCCTCTGATAAAACCTTTTTTAAAATGCCCGGCTCCATGCCCGAACCGTTGTCTTGTATTTCCACCGCAATATTCTCTTCCGCTAATTTTGTCGTCAGCGTCAATTCGCCACATTTGTCCATTGCCTCAACGGCATTTTTGATCAGATTACCAAAGGCCCGTTGCACTTTGGCCTTGTCACCGAATACAAAAACGGCCTCGGGATGATATTGTTTGATGAATTGAATGCCATTGTACCTATTTTGAGACTCATATTCTCCGACCAACTCATCCAGCACGGAATGAATGGAAAAAATTGTTTTTCTGGGCCCTTTTCCTTTTCGATAATCAAGCAATTCTTTGGAGATGGCCCTCAACCGCTTTGCGGCCAGTTCCAAAAGATTGGTGTGCTGTGAAATGCCGGAATCGTTTCCCTGCAAATCTTGAAAATATTCGGTGGCCACCTGCAAAGAAGAAAGGGGCGAAGCCAGATCATGCGCCACATGCGACGCGATTTTGCCGATGGCCGCATCCGCCGCATCCTGCCGGATGATCTCCTGCTGGCGTTTCAATTCAATTTTCATTTTTTCAATGGCCTGTGAAAGCTGGTTGACCTCTTCGGTATCGGTTTCAACACAAGTAACAGCTTCCAAATCACCGTTTGCGATACGCTCCGTGTTTTCCGTAAGATTTTTCAGAGGGTCCGCAATTGATTTGGCAATACCGACAGCCATTGCGATGACAGCAGTCAAAACAATAAAAATAAGGAAAAGGGCCCAGCCCAAATACGGCTTGGCCAAAAGTGGATCGCCGATTTTTCCAAAAATAAAAAAGGCCAGGATAACAAAAAACGCCAAAGGTAAAACGGTGAAGGGGATAAAAAGAAAAAGCAATCGTTCTTTTAAATTCATGTTTTTGACGTTTCTGTTACGGGCACAGCAATCTCCATTCGCTCTTTGGCCCGTTGTTCTCTTTTTATAAAATGATTGGCCACCACGGCTGATATCAGAAGCATGGTAGCCGGAATTGCCCAGTTGATGGTGGTGGTGGCGCCGCTGGTGCCCCCGGATGGAATCGCCAATACCAAAATCATGATGCTCCGAAACATACTCCCCGCCGACATGATGGTCGTGCGCTGTTGTGCCTCTGCAACCGGAATGTAGGCATTGATCAATGTTTCAAAACAGGGGGCAACAACGCCAAAGGCAAACATCACAACAAATACCGCTATCGGAAACAGATAAAGGCCGTTGCTGCGCGTTAACGTTTCAACGCTCAAACCGATAATGACCAAGGCCGAGGCGAGACAAGCCGCTATGAAAATTCTCCGAAACCCGACCAGATGGGCGTTGACTCCCCCTTCTTTCGACCATCTTTGATTTAATTTTACAAGAAGTCTGGACGCTAAAAATGTCAATGATTGGGCACCAACAACGATTAGAATCCAATCACGCCCAAAATGGGCATGGCTCCCTGCCTTGGTCTCAAAATAAACTGGCCAAAGATACAGGACAATACTCAATAAAAACATATAACTGCCAAAAGTTAAAACGATCCAAAAAAGTACAGGGTATCTGGAGCAGATTTGGGCGCTTTTTCCTATAATTTCGCCGACGCGTCGTACAATGGTTGAAAGCTGAACCTGCTGTCTGTTTAAAAAATGGAGAGAACGGACCTCTTTCATCCGGGTCATGCTGTAGCCCATCATGCAAAAAGAGACAAAAGCCGCGATCAAAAAACCGACAAAAGGCATCTTCAACAGATATAAATAAACAGCCAAAACGCCCCCTAAAATATAGGCAAAAAACTGGTAGCTGTAAAAACGGGAGGAGAGCCATCCATAACTGACGTGGGGGGCTTTCTCTCGTAATGTCTCAACACACCACGCAGAAAAGGCCCCGTTAAAAAGGGTATAGTTTAGGGCAAAGGCAATACTGGCCAGCAAACCCCACGCAAAAGCGACCGATGGTGTGCTGCATAACCAAATGACTGCGAGAAAAAGGAAAAAGAAAACCCTAAAAACCAGACTTAAAATAACAACGTGGGCACGACCGATGGCATCCGCCAAGGCCCCTGTCGGGACTTCAAATAAAGCCACCAAACCCTGCCGCACACCCAATAAAATAGTTGTCAGCAACATGGCGGTAGAAGGATTAATAGTGCCGCCAAGTTTTTCATAAAAATAGGGGCCGTAAGTGAAAAGATAGAGGCCATTTGTAAAACCGACGGCTGATTGGACGACCAGACTGATCCACCAGAGCTTACGGACCTCGGGGTGCGATTTTTCGGATAGCAATTCTTGTGATATATTCAATTCAGACATCTCAATCTTTATTGTATTGTTTCACTGTGAAATCAAGCGATTTTTAAGGTTCTTTTTTCTCCACTTCCATATCCAAATAGGGTTCCAACACCTCTCCGGTTTCATGGATATCTTGCAAAATCTGACCCGTTGTTTCTACAGCGACTTGAGTAAATTTTTGGTCGGCATTGCCACCGGTTAACACCACATCAATGCGATTTTTAGAAGATTGAAGTTGAGTTAATAATTCAGGTAATTTCATTTTGCTCATATTGTCTCGCCCATCTGTCAGTACAAAAATATTTTCATTCGGATTTTCCTGTACCACCTTCGCCAAGTTATCGTAGAGAGCTGTTTTGCCGGCAGGGGCAATAGCATTCAATTGCTCTAAGTTGACTGTTTTCAACGATGCTTTATCTGAAAATACATAAAGTTTTTTAAATTGCACATTAGACTCATGAATGCCACGCAATGTTTTCAACTTCTTTTTCGCGGCCATAGAGCCGGAAATATCTACAAATCCGATGGCCGATTTGGGCAAGACGTTTTGAGATAATTTTTTATATTTTTTTTCGATTTTCCAAGTCACAAAACCTTTTTGGTCCGAAGGTCTTAAGGTAGAAAAAAATCCATCTTTGCCGAGGTCATCAAATTGTGTCGCCGAGAGTTGCGCCATATTCAAAAATATTTCGGACTTAGAATCACCGGAATCCATTAATTTGAGCGACACAGGGAGATCTTTTCCACGAAATGGAGCCAGTGCGTTCCAACAGGGATAGGTTTTTCCGGTATTAGAATGTTTATGGTCCAACACTTTTTTGATGGCTTTTATTCCCCCTTCATTCTCCGCGGCATCTGCATAAGCCTTCTTCAATTGTAAATAACCTAACGTGACAGGTTGATTGCCTTCTCTACGTTGAGCAATAGGGCCTTGTTTGGTACAAGCAGATGGCAACAGCAAGAGGAACAAAAGAAACAGTGATTGGATTTTCATTTTTTTCTCCTTTTGCTTTTTATGCAACTTGGTTAGCTAATGTTAGCAATTGTTGTGCCAAGTTTAATGAGTTTAAGAGTGTAATGGTGTTCGATTATGTGAACTGGCCGAACAACTTGTACGATAATCGAGACAAAAACTCCAATTCTAAAATAATCAGAGAACAAACTGTGTCTGCACCATATTGACAGGGATGGTGGGAGCGCCAATCAAATTAGCCATGAAAATTTGAAAAAGAATCAGACGGAGTAGAGATTATTTGTTTACAACGTTGCCGGAGGATTCCCTTGTTGGAACTGACCACGAAATTTTTCTTGTAACTTTTCTTTTATACATGGCCAGTCTCGATCAAAAAGCACATACACGGCATTATCAACGAAATGCCCGTCTTCAAACAAGGCTTCCTTGGCAATGCTCTCCAATTGGATGCCGATGTTTTCGTAGAAGCGTCGCATACGAACATTTGTGACGAACGTTTCAAAGCGAATTTTGTGAAGGTCGAGTTTTGAAAATCCATATTCCAAGGCAAGGAGGTGACATTCCGCGGCCGCACCTTTTCCCCAAAAAGGGTAATGAACAATGAGGCCAAACTCAGCGGTTTTGTGCATCAGATCGATGTGCTTAAAACCGCAAGTTCCGGCGACGGCACCGGACTCTTTGAGATGAACCAAAAAATGCAGATCGGTTCCTTTGCGTTGCCCCTCTTTCCATTTTTTCTCACGCTCCTGCACTTGATCGATCGTCCATCCGCCCTCATTCAAATGGGCCATGTACTTTAGGTGGTTCATCGTTTTTGGATTGCTTAAGATTTTTTGGAGATCAGGATAATATTTTTCGGCGCTGGATTTAAGATCGACGAGGTTTCCATATAATTCCAAATCCATTGGCATCAGAGAAATTCGGTTTTCCTGAGTTGTATGCACGGCCGGAACCTACTATAATGCCTTGATAATTCAAGAGCTTTGTAATAAGCATGCCCTATGCCGCAATTCAAATCAGGGTTGGACAGTTTTGTCATCACAGTTAAAGAATCAAAATTGTTGGGTGGTTTTTATAGGGGAGATGGAAATGGTTTAAGGCCAACCGCGATCCTTCTTCATGGTGTGCCCGGTGTGGAAAAAAATATGGACCTTGTTTATGCACTCCGTGAAGCCGGATGGAACACCCTTTATTTTCACTATCGAGGGAGTTGGGGTTCAGGGGGAAATTACAATCTTTTGGAGCATGGCGAAGATATTCAAGTGGCACTCAACTGGGTGTTGCAACAACCCTCCGTAGACAAAAATCGGCTGATGCTCATTGGTAGTAGTATTGGAGGTTATAACACTTTGATTCATGGGGCGGCCGATCAAAGGTTTAAATATCTTGTTTCTTTATGTCCCCTGATCGATCCTAAAGAAGCCGTCCTCTCCGAAAAAATATTTTCTCAATTTGCGAGCATGCTTCACGGAGTAACAGCCGCTCAACTGCAAACGCAATGGCTACGATTGACTCCGGCAACGGCCATCACCCAGCAATTAAACAAGCGCAATCTTCTTCTCATTACGGGCAATCAAGATGAGGCATTTCCACCCAAACACTACGTGGCTTTCGGGAAATCTTTGGACACCATGACATGGATTAGAAAAGAAGATGCCGATCATCAATTTAGCACTTGTCGCCCTTGGTTGCGCGAAACAATTCTTTCGTGGATAAAAAATGTCTGACAATTTATTTTTCAGCGCCTCGACCTTATTTTCTCTGGCGTTCAATTTCACAATAATTTCGATTTTACCTTTAACCATGAGGACTCCGCCCGCTAGCATCTGGAAAAAAGTCTGTCAACGTGCCGGCGCCCGTGATACAAAAACAATATGCCTCAATTTCCGGTTTCACCGGCGAAACAAAATGCCCTCTTGGCGATGATGGATCGCTATCAGATCAAAGAATCGGATTTGATCGAAAATTTCATCCGCGGTTCGGGTGCGGGCGGCCAAAAAATCAACAAGACCTCGTCTTGCGTCCAGTTGCTCCACAGTCCCACCGGCATTGAGGTCCGATGCCAAGCTTCCCGCTCACAGGCCCTCAATCGTTTTTATGCCCGAAGAATTTTGGTGGAAAAAATCGCCCGGCAGATCGAAGGCGAAAAAAGCGCCAAAGAGCAGCAAATTGAAAAAATCCGACGGCAAAAACGGCGCCGCTCCAAACGGGCGAAAGAAAAAATGCTGGCCAACAAAAAACATCAGGCCGCTAAAAAACAATTGCGAAAAACCCCTTCAGAATAAATCAAAAAACAGGCAATTCAAAGCCGAAGAAATGGAGAAACAAAAGAATCAGGCCAACCGCAATCCGATAAAATCCAAACAGCCGAAAACCGTGGCGGCTCAAATAGCCGATGAAAGACTTGATGGAAATCATGGCCACGAAAAAAGCGACGACGTTGCCAATGACAAGCAGACTGATCTCATGAGAACCTAAACCGTTTCCATGCCGGAGAAATTGATACAATTTGTAACAGGTGGCCGCAAACATCGTCGGCACCGCCAGAAAAAAAGAAAACTCCGCCGCTGTTTGACGGGTTAATTTTTGCGCCAACCCGCCGATAATCGTCGCCGCCGAGCGCGAAACGCCGGGGATCATTGCGATCGTCTGAAAAAGTCCGATCTGGAATGCCGCCGGAAAGCCGACAACCGTCTCCCCTGTCACTTCGGTTTTTCGAAACCATTTGTCGACGAAAAGAAGCACCGCCCCGCCGGCCAAAAGAGAAACCGCCACCACGACAACATTTTCCAAAAGGAGATCGATCGGATTGCCAAATAATTTTCCCAAAACAGCCGCCGGCAAAAATCCAACGAGGAGTTTTAAATAAAAACTAAAAGACTGGACAAACCGCTTTCGATAGAGAACCACCACTGAGAGAATTGCCCCGAATTGGATGCAAACGGTAAAAAATTTTGTAAATTCTTGCTCGGCGATCCCCATGGCCGAAGAGCCGATGATCATGTGCCCCGTCGAGGAAACCGGAAGAAATTCGGTCACCCCCTCAACCACCGCCAGCACAATAGCCTGAATAATAGACATAAACGGAGAGGAGCATTATCAGACTCTCTCCTTGCACTCCATTCTAAAATCATCCCACTCCAAACCCTCCTATAATTTTCTATTGACCAGCTCCCGCGGGGTCAGTAAGAAACGGGTATGGTGAAACCAATAGATTCCAAAGCAGTGCAAACCGTCACAAATCGGGCTCTCGCTAATCCTGAAAAGACAATTTCTCTCACACCCGATGCGGATGAATATGTTGAGGGAGAGGCCTTTCAAAAGACGTTACAATTTTTCTCTTTCGCACCCTTTGCCGCATTATTTGCAGGCGTTAATCCGTATAATTGTGACGACAATTCTGATGCTGAAGAACCCTCTAGCCATGAAAGACGCCGCATCCCTCCATCGAATGATGACGATACGGAACAACAACAGCCTACCGACAACACGACATGGAATGACGCGGACAATGGTACTGACGATCCTGTTGATACCATTCCCATATGCAATCCCAGCGACGATGAAATCCCCGGTAATAATGTCGATGAAAACTGCAACGGTATGAACGACGGGGATCAAGACGGAGATGGAATAACGATTGCGCATGGTGATTGTGATGACGCTCGCGCCTCGGTTTTTCCGGGTGCCTCGGAGCTATGTCACAATCGCCTTGATGACAACTGCGACGGCACTACTGACGAGGCCTGTCCCTCCCCCGAAGATTCTGTCGGATGCCCCGAGTCCCGTTTTTCAACCATTACCGAAGCGATCAATGCGGGAACTCGGATTTTTATTTGCAATGGCACTTACAATCAATTTTTACAAATCACCGACAAACAGATTGTTCTCGAAGGAGAATCGAGAGAGGGTGTTATCATCCGAAGCCCCAGTCCCGGCCCCAATGTTGTCACGATAGAAAATTCTGATGTGACTCTAAAAAATTTGACGATCACCGGTGGAACACCCGCCCATTCGCAAGGCTTAGGATGCGGCATCTACATGACCGGTTCCGCAGACGAGTCTCCACCCGAACATTTTTTAGAACTCGATCATTGCAGCATTGCCGAAAATGCCGGTTGTGGCATCATTGTTAACAATGTAGACTTGGCCGATATTCGTTATTCAAGAATGGCTGAAAATGGGCACAATGGTTTTCCGGGGGTATTTATTACAAACGCAAACCATACTTTAATTTCTCACTCTGACATTGAAAACAATTCTGCGGGACTGGGCATTTTTGGAGGACGAGGGGCTCAAATCGAACATGTCCATATTGCAAACAATGGAATCCCCGGTTTGTATGTTGCGGGAAATGGAGCAGATCATGACTCTGTTGTGACTTTATCTTCCAGCGACATCACCGACAATAAATCTAGCCTGGGCGAATATAGAGACGGTCTCTGCATTGGCGGCGGAGGGATGTTACTGGCCGGAGTCGACGCCACCATCACCGATACCCAAATTAAAGGAAATGAATATTGGCGTGCGGGAGCTATTACCGTCTGTAGTTTTCGTGGGATGAATCGAGTGGTTGTAAAGAATTCGGAAGTCAGCAATAACACGGGTCAAGAGAGTACCGTCAATTTTAATGGTGCTTCTGACGATTCCTTTCAAAGCAACAATACAGAATGGAATAACAACAACCTTAACGTTGTTTTAATCAATTACCAAAACTCGTTTGATCTGACGGAGATAGGAAGCAACTTTATCTGCACACCACGTAATGGCTGCACCTCCGGTCACTAACTTGAGAAAACCTTTTCATCATCACCGCCCCAGAGGCCATTACGCCCCGCAAAGAGGAAAATCGGAGGCCCTTGTCCTCTTTCTGCAAAAAACTTCCGTCGATCCTCACGAACGGCTACGGCTCGAAACCGTCGGTGGCCCTTTGAGCATGCGCATTTTTGATCTCGTCTCCCCTATCGGCAAAGGACAACGGGGTCTCATTGTTGCGCCGCCCAAAACGGGAAAGACCACATTTCTCAAAGAAATTTGCAAAGCACTCGCCACCAATCACCCTGAAGTCAAAACGTATTGTCTGCTCATTGAAGAACGCCCCGAAGAGGTGACCGACTTTAAAAGAACCGTCCCGGGCGAGGTGGTTGCCTCTTCTTCCGACTACGATACGGAACATCATATCCAAACCGCCAACGCCCTTCTGGAAAAAGCCATCGGAGAAGTTAATTCAGGAAAAGACGTTTTGATTTTGGTCGATTCCCTTACGCGGCTGGCCCGCGTCCACAATCGCGATGCCCACAGCGGCAAAACCTTGACCGGGGGAATGGATGCCAACGCCCTTGAAGTACCGCGCCGGTTTTTCGGCGCCGCACGCAAGCTGGAGGAAGGGGGCTCTTTGACGATCATCGCAACCGCCCTCATCGACACGGGGAGCCGGATGGATGATTATATTTTTCAGGAATTTAAAGGGACCGGCAACATGGAACTGGTTCTTTCGCGCAAATTAGCCGAAATGAGACTTTTCCCCGCCATCGATATCTCCCAGTCGGGGACTCGAAAAGAGGAAAAACTGTTTACCGAAAATGAATACAAGGCCATCCATCAGGTCAGGCCCTTTCTGGCCGGCTTCAATACAGTGGAGGCATTAAAAAAACTTGCAGAAACTCTCCCCAAATATCCGACCAACACCGATTTTCTGAAAAATATAGACGCCAAAGCCATTGTCATTGATATGAAATAAAGAATCTGGCATAAAATCGGGAATAAAAGAGGGGGGGACAGAGACCTCCCCTCAGCTTTTTATTGACAAAATTTTTCAAAGATTTTACTAGGTTTGTGCCTATGAAAATGCAAGCTGCATTCTGGTACGGTCCCGAAAGACTCGAGATTGAAGAGGTCGATGTCCCCCAAATCGGACCTGATGAGGTTCTCGTTAAAATCGGGGTGGCGCTGACGTGCGGTACCGATTTCAAATTATTCCGAAAAGGCCATGCCCTGCTTGTAAAAGATATCCCCTCTCCGTTCGGACATGAATTGGCAGGAACCATTGTTGAAGCCGGTGCCCATGTGACCCGGTTCAAGACAGGCGATCAGGTGGTGGCTGCCAACTCCGCCCCCTGCGGCACCTGTTTTTTTTGTGAAAAGGAACAATGGAATCTCTGTGAAAATTTGGAATTTTTGAATGGGGCCTATGCCGAATATATTCGCATTCCGGCCCAAATTGTCCGAAAAAATCTCTACAAAATTCCGTCTCATCTCTCATTTAAGGAAGCGGCGCTGACGGAACCCTTGGCCTGCGTCCTCCATTGCATGGATCGCATTGGGGTTAAACCGTATGAAACACTCTGCATTTTGGGGGCCGGCACCTGCGGCCTTCTGTTTGTACAATTGGCGAATCTTTATGGAACCCAACCGATTGTTGTCGGCAGGGGAAAAGAAAAACTTGAAGTGGCCAAAAAACTCGGGGCAAAACACACGGTAAGCATTTTGGATCCGGAATTTAAAGATAAAATAAAAAACCTGACTTCCAGATACGGTCCCGATACGGTTGTCGATGCGATCGGAAAACCGGAGACGTGGCAATTGGCTGTAGAACTTGTGCGTAAAGGAGGGAGGGTCTGGTTTTACGGGGGCTGTGTTAGCGGCAGTAACGTCTCCTTAGATACCCATCGACTTCATTATGATGAAATCACCTGTTCCGGCATTTTTCATCACACACCGGCCCATTTTTCCCGCGCATTGCAGCTCATTGCCAGCCGAAAAATTAATGTTGCCGAATTAATCCGCGGTGAAGTGCGACTTAACGATCTCCATCAGATTTTCCAAAAAGGGAATCTGGATAACCCGATGAAAATGGCTGTGATCCCTTAACGCTTTAAATCGATCAAAACTTTCAGGGAATTTTGGGCCTGTGCCACCAGCTCAAAACCTTTGCCAATTTCATCGAAACCCAAACGATGGGAAATCATCTCTGAAAGGCGGAGTTTGCCTCCCCGAATGATGGCCATCGATTCGCGATGGTCTTTAGGACTTGCAGCATAAGAATTCATCAATGTGGCCCCTTTTTGCCAAAACACCTCATGCAAAGAGAGGCCAATTTCCTGGTCAGGGCTGTTGAGGGCGAAGAAGAGAACGGTCCCCCCCCTTTCCACACATTTTAATGCCTGCTCCGCGGCCGCCTTCTTTCCGGCACAGACAATCACCACATCGGCTAAACGTCCTCCGTTAGCCTCTTTGATCTGTTCCAAAAAATTAGGATCTATTGACGCAAATGCAAAATCGGCGCCAAATTTTTTGGCCGCGGCCAGTCGGTATTCCTGAACATCGGCCGCTATAATCCGATGAACGCCATAAAGTTGGGCCAAATGAATATGCAACAGACCGGCAATCCCGCTGCCGATCACCAGCAGGGTCTGTTCACTCCTCAAGCCCGCCTTTCTTTGTGCACGCAGGGTACAAGCCAACGGCTCAACAAATGTCCCTTCTTCATAAGACACATCCTCTCCCAACGGGTAAACACCGTAACAGACATTCAGCGCCGGCAAACGAATCCATTCGGCAAAACCGCCCGGATCAAAATTGGTGGTCCGTAAAGTATCACAGAGTGTATGATTGCCCATGCGACAATAATGACATTGGTAACAGGGGACATGGTGCGATGCCGAAACACGCATCCCCTCCTTGAGGTGTTGTACGCCGGAACCGACCGCCACAATTTCACCGGCAATTTCATGACCCAAAACCCGTCCCATCTTCCCCAAACGATACCATTCGGCAACATCGCTGCCGCAAATTCCGGCTGCATAATTACGGATCAGAATTTCTCCCTCACCGATTTTCGGCACAGGCCTTTCTTCGATCCGAATATCTTTATTATTATAATAGACGGCTGTTTTCATGAAAGTGTCTGGAAGAGGTCAAAGGCCTGATCCACCGTCGCCCCCTGATGCACAACGGCCCGGACCGCTTGAATCATCGACACCGGCTTTTCAGACTGAAAAATATTGCGTCCCATATCGACACCAACGGCCCCATGGGTGACCGCATTGTAGCTTAACTGCAAGGCATCCCGTTCCGGAGTCTTTTTGCCACCGGCCACAACAACCGGGACAAAACAACTTTCCACCACTTTTTCAAACCCTTCACAATAATAGGTCTTTACAAAATGAGCGCCAAGCTCTGCTGCGATCCGACAACTTAATCCGAGATACCGACTGTCTCTCGTCATCTCCTTACCGACAGCCGTCACAGCCAACACAGGGATATTAAAAGGAGCCGCTTCATTGACAAGGTCGGCAAGGTTCATGAGACTCTCTTTTTCAAACTCTCCACCGACAAAAATAGAACAAGTCACCGCGGCGACATTCAGACAAATCGCCTCCTGTATTGTTGTTGTAATGGCTTCGTTGGAGAGCTCTTTCAGGATGCTCGTCCCCCCCGAAACACGGAGAATAATGGGGACATTATTTTGAGGATTGACAGAAGTCCTAAGCACCCCTCGTGTCAGCATTAAGCTATCTGCAAAAGGGAGAAGAGGAGTAATGGTTTTACGGGGATTTTCGAGGCCGGAGGTGGGGCCCAAAAAATAACCGTGATCGACTGCCAACATCACTGTGCGACCCGTTTTCGGCTGGATAATGCGGCTGAGCCGGTTTTGAATACCCCAATCCATAGGGGCTTGCTTTTAGAATGGAGTCCTCCTTCTGTCAACAGTTGCTTAAATTCTCAAAGGGGATTATAAGTCCAAAAACCGAAGGAGATCCGACATGAGCACCAGCAAAGACAAAATTGAAAACGAAATCAAAAATCATAAAGTGGTTCTTTATATGAAGGGGACACCGCAAATGCCGCAATGCGGTTTTTCGGCAACGGTGGTCCAAATTTTAAATGCCGTTGGCGCCCCGTTCCACGCGGTAAACGTTTTGGAAGATACGGAAGTTCGCGAAGGGATCAAACAATTTTCCAACTGGCCCACCATCCCGCAGCTCTACATCAACGGCAAATTTGTCGGCGGTTGCGACATCACGCGGGAGCTCTTTGAGTCGGGCGAGCTGAAAAAAATGGTGGGAGCTGAATAAGCTAAAAAATCACTTCACAAACGCCCCCAAAAAAGCTATTCAGTCGCCCGATGTTTACCACAGGCGATTTAAAAATCAAATCGAGAGTGGACCAAGTCGGCATCGAAGAGAGGGCCGCATCACTCTCCAAACGCTCCATCAAAAAAGAGACCAAAAAGGCCGGAATAAAGCTCGCGATCAGTATGATCGATTTGACCACTTTAGAGGGGAAAGATTCGGCCGGCAAGGTTGAAGCAATGTGCCAAAAGGCGATAAGGCCGTTGGACCCTTCGACAGAGCTCAGGGTAAACGACGATATTCCATCCGTAGCGGCGGTTTGCGTTTATCCCAACATGGTCTCCATTGCCAAAAAAGCGCTTGCGGGAACAAATATTAAGGTGGCGTCGGTGGCAACCGGTTTTCCAAGCGGTCTCACCCCTCTTCCGATCAAAATAGAAGAGACAAAAAGGGTAGTCGATATGGGGGCCCACGAAGTCGATATGGTGATCGACCGTGGGGCTTTTTTGTCAGGCGAACATAAAAAAGTTTTCGACGAAATTGTAAAAATCAAAGAGGCCTGCGGCCCGGCCCATCTCAAAGTGATTTTGGAAACCGGCGAATTGGAGACCTATGATAATGTGCGTATGGCAAGCTGGCTCGCCATGACTGCCGGCGCCGATTTTATCAAAACCTCAACCGGAAAAGCGGCCGTGAATGCAACGCTGCCGGTGACGCTAGTCATGCTCGAGACGATTCGCGATTATTGGTATGAGACCGGACGGATGGTCGGGATGAAACCGGCCGGCGGCATCCGGACGAGTAAACAGGCCTTGCAATATCTCGTGTTGGTAAAAGAGACGCTCGGAGATGCATGGCTCTCCAATAAATGGTTTCGTTTTGGCGCCAGCACATTGACAAACGATTTGTTAATGCAATTAGTAAAAGAATCGACGGGGCGATACCAATCACTCGATTATTTTACAATCGACTAGGAGTGATTATGACAACACTTGAAAAAAAGGTGACCCGTTTGGAAGTCGTGGAGCCGAAGCAATTGAACTTTGGCAAAAAGTGGGATTATGCCCCCGCGCCGGAGGCCACTGATTTTGTCAAAATTAAACCCCGTTACGAACTCTTCATCGGCGGCAAATTCGTAAAACCGAAATCGGGAAATTATTTCAAATCGATCAATCCGGCGACAGAAGAAGTGTTGACCGAAGTGGCCGAGGCCAATGAAGCCGATGTCGATGCCGCCGTCCGCGCCGCGCGAAACGCCTACGAAAAATACTGGTCGAAATTGGCACCGGCCGAACGGGCAAAATATATTTTCAGAATTGCCCGCCAGCTTCAGGAAAAAGGGCGCGAGTTTGCCATCCTCGAAACCATGGATGGAGGCAAACCGATCAAAGAGGCGAGAGATGGCGATATCCCCTTGTCGGTTGCCCATTTTTTCTATTACGCCGGTTGGGCCGACAAACTCGAATATGCCTTTCCTGGCCGCAAGTGCCGTCCGCTCGGCGTTGCGGGACAGGTGATCCCGTGGAATTTTCCGCTTCTCATGGCCGCATGGAAATTGGCGCCAGCCTTGGCTTGCGGCAATACGGTTGTTTTGAAACCGGCCGAGACAACACCGCTGACCGCCCTACATCTGGCGCAAATTATTCAAGAGGCCGATCTCCCGCCCGGAGTTGTCAATATCGTCACCGGTTTTGGTAAAACCGGCGCGGCGCTGGTGAAACATCCCGATATCAACAAAATCGCCTTCACCGGTTCTACCGAAGTCGGCAAGGGCATCATGAAGTCTATTGCCGGAACAGGAAAAAAAATGACGCTGGAGTTGGGAGGCAAAGCGGCCAACATTATTTTTGAAGACGCCCCGATGGATCAGGCGATTGAAGGGATCATCAACGGAATTTATTTTAATCAGGGACATGTCTGCTGTGCCGGCTCCCGCCTTTTTGTGCAGGAGAGTGTCAAAGATATCGTGATTCGAAAATTGTACGATCGAATTCAGACATTGCGTGTCGGCAATCCCCTCGACAAAAATACCGATGTCGGCGCCATTAATTCGCGCGAACAATTGGGAAAAATCAAAGAATTGGTGGAGAGCGGTGTGCAGGAAGGCTGTAAGCTACATCAAAGCGCTTGTGAATTACCGAAAAAAGGATTTTGGTTTCCGCCAACATTTTTTACCGGCGTTGCCCAGTCGAACCGGATTGCGCAAGAGGAAATTTTCGGGCCCGTTCTTTCTGTGCTTACTTTCCGGACACCCGAAGAGGCGGTCGAGAAGGCCAACAACACCGCCTACGGTTTGTCGGCCGGTGTTTGGACCGACAAAGGCTCCAAGATTTTCAAAATTTCTTCGAAGCTGAAGGCTGGTGTGATCTGGGCCAATACCTATAATAAATTTGATCCCACCTCCCCTTTCGGGGGCTACAAAGAATCGGGCTTCGGCCGCGAAGGGGGATTGCACGGCCTGTTGCCGTATGTGAAATTAGTACGCTAGTACGCTCGGACGAGAGTCCGAGAGCCCGAGCGTACGAAAAGGAGCAATATGCAAAAAAGATCTGAAATCTTAAAGACCTACAAATTATTTATCGGCGGGCAATTTCCCCGCTCGGAATCGGGACATTATTTTCAGGTTTTCTCTCCCAAAACGAAAAAACCGGTCGCCAATGTGGCGCGCGGTTCTCGCAAAGATCTGCGCGATGCGGTTACCGCCGCGCGTAAGGCCCTGCCAAGTTGGTCTGCAAAAACCGCCTACAACCGCGGACAAATTTTGTATCGCATGGCTGAAGTTTTGGAAAATCGAAAAGAGGAATTGATTGTCGAAATGGTAAAGATGACCGGTTGTCTGCATAAAAAAGCGGAAAAAGAGGTGACGACTTGTATCGACCGTCTTGTCTGGTATGCCGGCTGGGCCGACAAATACCAACAGATTTTTGGAACCGTGAATCCGGTGGCGGCTCCCTATTTCAATTTCACATTGCCGGAACCAGTCGGTGTGGTGGGGATTATTGTATCGGACGAATGGCCTCTGGTGCCACTCGTTTCCAAATTAGCGCCGGCGCTGGTTGCGGGCAATACGCTGGTCCTGATTGCCTCTGAAAAATATCCGCTGTCGGCGATTACCTTTGCAGAAATTATTGCGACTTCCGATGTGCCGGCCGGTGTCGTCAACATTTTGACCGGAATTAAAAAAGAGATGATCGGACATTTGGCAAAACATATGGATGTGAACTCCATCAACTACACCGGCTCCGACGTTTCGGTTCTAAAAATGTTGCAGGAAGAAGGTTCGGCCAATGTAAAACGAGTCATCGCGCACGATTACCCCAAAGGGGAGGAATGGCTCAACAATGCTAAAGCCCAATCCCCCTACTGGATCCATTCCTTCGTCGAAATGAAAACCACATGGCACCCCATCGGCATCTGATTGCAAAAAGGTGCAGCATATAGTGCCAGGCACCAGGTGACACTTTTTCACCATACCCTTTCTCTAATGATGGTTTGTATTTGATATTCCATCGTAGAATTCATAGGTTATCTTTTATTGAACTAGAAATATCCACAACCACCAGTTTTTATTGAATATTTACTCATTTTATTCTTGCCAAATGGCGCATAACGGCATAGACAAAACGCATCTGTTTCGTTCTGTAAAATCAAAATCCTGAAAATTTAGAGTTCTTGAAGGCGAAGTTATAGGGAGAGAACTGTGAGTGACCGCATTGAACAAAAGCTGCGTGACTCTGCAAGTGGCGCCTATCCTTTGGATCAGACCCTCTCTATTGCCAAAGTCAAAGGGGAAATCCGTACCCTCTCCACCAATATAGCCCTGACTTCTCAAGAGGCCCCCTACTTTAATCCCACACTGATTGCTGAATGGAAAAAGCTGGATCAGTTGCAAGCAGAATTAAACAGGATGAACCAAGCACAGCAGCTTTTCAAAAAAAATCTTAGAGAGACATTAAAAAAAGATCTCACCGACATCGAAAAAGAATTTGGCCATTTTTCCCCCATGACGGTTGAAGCGAAAAAGGCCAGTGTCATGGCGCAGCTCGGTTTTTTAAAAGGGGCCGAAAAGCATTTTAATAGCGCGGCCCGCTACGCACAACAAAATGGATTTGTATTAGAATCGCTCGATTTCAGATTGCAAAGCGCCCTCGCCTTGGCCCACCGCGACTGGAAAACCGCCGCAGATCAGCTTCTTAAATTACTTAAAGAGATCGATCTCGAAGTCGGCATGCGCCAAGAAGCGCCGGAAGGGATAATCACCTTTTGGCTCGATTCTCAGGGCGATCTCGATTCGATGAAAACGCTCCGCGCCGAAATGGTTGGGGCGACCCTCGAAACCATTGCCAAAAATAATTCTTCGGATCCCAAAATCGAAACTTTGGCAAAGGTCGTACGGGATCAAATCCAAAAAGCAAACCCGACAAATACTTCTCCCGCCGAAGCCCTTGCTTTATTGCAGGCGCTCGACATTTTTCAACGTCATCAAATTACGGAGGCGCAATACTTAGGACAAGATGCCAAACTCAAAGAATTGGAGGCGCTTCACGCCAAACTCATCGCCGATTATAACAGCGC
Organism: Deltaproteobacteria bacterium; assembly: GCA_023265595.1. GTDB lineage: Bacteria > UBA10199 > UBA10199 > SPLOWO2-01-44-7 > SPLOWO2-01-44-7 > JAHFSU01. Next base: position 8,765 of record JAHFSU010000024.1, on the reverse strand, counting down.
CGCCCGCTTGACTGCCGATTATCCGGAAGATCAAAACCTTTCCGAACAACTTGGAAGGCTCGAGGCAAATACCTTCTTTTATTTTTGGAAAGAGGCGGGGCTTCCGGTAGAAGCCATCTATCATTACATGGAACAGGCCGCTCAAACGCCACCAACCCAAGCTAAAGAGAAGGTGATCGACTTTCTCCTTGAAGAAGCCCCCCACCTTTTTGATAAAGAAGGGAGACTGCTGTCAAAAGAGAAGGTTCCCCTTCCCCCTCAGTCACAAGAATCGGCCTTCATTGAAGAAACGCTTCATAATGATGATGCCTCTTTTGTCGAATCACTCACCATCGGAACGGGAACAACCATCACAGGCGCGACAGCAGGAACAAAACTGGGAACCCTTGTATCACCTTTTTGCGGAGTGGGAGCCCCTTTGTGCATTGCCGGCGGCGGCATTTTTGGCGCCGGAGGGGGTTATATCGGTGGCCTATGGATTGAAAAAAAACTGCATGAAAAGGCAGTGAAACAATTTGTTGATGAAGCAAAATGGGCCGGACTCGGATTTTCCCGCCTCACAAAAGAAGAAGCCGAACTAAACGAAGCCAAAAATATTTTGTGGAATATGGGAGGAATGATTGCCGCCGGTGTATTTTCCACACCGGCTACCGAAACGGGAAATCGGCTTGCCAAGGGTTTGGGATGGTTGGCCAAAAAAGAGACGTGGGGCTGGCTCGGTCGTGAAGTCTTAGCGGAAACAAAATATACATGGGATTGGGCCAGAGCGGCAAGCGACCTTGTAACCGGTTCTCTCAGAACAAAAGCGGCGACGGAGAAGATGTTAGCCCTTGCAGAAAGCAGGGCCATGCAAGCGTTGCAAGAGGAAGCCACAGCTTTAAATATTTCCGTTCAGGAAGTAAGAAACCAAAAACTTTTTGAGAAAGTTTGGGAACGATTTCCTCCATGGAAACAAGCATTGGGAAAAGAATATTGGCAAAGGACATGGGGTAAAAGCTACAAAGCACCCGCCGCGGTGTCGACAACGACCCTTTCTTCCGACACCGCCCTTATTTTCGAAGATTTTTTTGGAAAATTGCAACCGTGGCAACAGGCTCGCGGCCGGGTCTATTGGGAAAAAAGGTTCGCAGAAATTCTGGAAACCGAATCTTCGCGTCTCCCCTCTCATCTTGCACAGGTGGCAACACCCACCATCGACAAAATTTTAGGACCTGCCAATTATTTCTGGGATCAAACACTCGGCCGTGCAACCTCTTTTGGGGCAACGCGCTTACACGCCATGCGCAACGCCATTATGGCAGAGAATCCCGGCATGGCCTACTCACAAAATGTGCTGCTGCTCAAAACGGAATTATTGAGAAGGGAGTTTGAATTATCCCGTTATGCCCAAGGGGCTCTCGTCGGATCAAAAATGTGGATTCATACAGCCGGTCTCGATCGCTCTATCAATTGGATTGCAGCCAATATCGGTACTGATGAATTGGCACGGGCCCATCGTTTTACAATACCGCCGGCCCTTTTAAGTCTTTTTCACGATGGAGATGGAGACCATGGCAGCGGATGGGGTTGGGATGGAGAGATCGACAGTCCCCTTGAATTTGCCGCCGCCTTTTTCGCCACAAACTCGCTCGGTTATCCGTTGATTAATAATAAAGTCTTAGGCGGTGATATCGCCGGCACCTTCAGTCTTTTTACCATGTCCCAAATGATGAGTCTGAGCGACTATGAGGGCGATTTTGATGTCCAGAGAATGTGGTCTAATCATCTTTATTATCACGTCACCACATTCGCGATGAGCTGGCTAACGGGGGGGATGCACTATCTTAAAAAATTCCCTCTCGGAGCCCTTGCCGGCGTTACCCCCGTTTTCCGGCGTATCCCGTCAATGACCAGTTTTGTATCCACCTATCGCCTGAATTCATCGATCGACAGACCGAATTTTTTCTCTTTACCGGGTCTGGCATTGACACTGCTTTATCAGAGTTATGTCGGCGGTTATGAATTGGCCGAGATTTTCGGAAGAAATAACCTGATCAACACGGATCCTTATTATTCCGTACAACGCGGAACCAAATATGCGGTCGTAGTACCCCCCATTAATATTGTTCAGATGGCTTTCGGATACCGTTCTCCGCTGGGTCAAACAATCGGACGCACATTGGGCGTTCCGGCCGATTTGGGGTTGGCCAAAACGGTTCCTCCTTTTTTGAACAAAGGGCTTTACGAAATAAAGGAGAACCGTTTATTGCAGGAAAGCATTCAAGGTTCTTCGCAAGCGCTTGAAAATGCGTGGGAAGTTTTCACCGATGCCAATACATCGCTCGATATGGGGGGAGTATTGGATCGTATTGTTTACAAAAACGGTGTCGGATTGGATGTCCATTTCAGAAAGAGACCCCGATTTTTCCACTGGCGTTGGGAAAAAAGAGGAGTGGCAACATGGACTTCACCGGAACCTCTGCCGGCACTCGATAAAAATTTGACCAGAAAGGGATTCATTGTCGAACTCGCCGAACAGGGCCAAATCGATAAAATTCAAGCGCTCGTCAATATGTATGCCCACCAACTTCTCGATCCGAATGCCCATTGGCATGATGAAGACGATGACCAAAGGGGAATTATTATTTTCGCTTTCATCACTAAATATTTTGCAAATCTGGCAAAAGAAAAAAGCGAGTGGGCCTACATGCCCTTTTATAATTTGACGCAAAGCCCCCATTTTAAGGATTTTTTTGATACGATCACTCCACCACAAAGCCATAAAGAACTTCTTGCCCGTGTGGAGGAGGTCGATGAAGGAAGTTATGCCTTTCTCCTGAAAAATGTCCATCCGCAATTGGAAGAAAAATCACCCCACCGACAAGATCGCAAGGCTCTTGAAGTCATGGAAAATACCTTGAAAAACTAGGCCTGTTCTACTACTACTCCGGCCCATGGAAACTTCATGCGAACCTTAAATTTTCTCGATTATTCGATCATCGCGGCCTACGTGCTCCTCTGCTTCGCCATCGGATTTTATTTTACAAAAAAAGCCTCCAAATCGACCGAAGAATATTTTTTGGGGGGCCGCTCCATGCCGTGGTGGTTGTTGGGGACCTCCATGGCGGCAACCAATTTTTCGGCGGATACCCCTTTGGCCATCACTAAATATATTTATCAGGAAGGGATCGCGGGTTGCTGGTTTTTCTGGACTTCGGCCATTCAGGTCATCCTCGCCACCTTTCTTTTTGCCCAACTCTGGCGCCGTTCCAAGGTGCTGACTGATGTTGAAATTGTTGAAAAACGCTACGGCGGCAGTTCGGCCGCTTTTCTAAGAATTTTCAAGGGAATCTATTTCGGCATCCTCTTCAACTGCATCGTCATGGGTTGGGTTTATAAAGGACTCATCAAAATCATGACGGGGGTGACCAATCTCAATACAACAGAAGTCTTGATTATTTTTACCGCCATTGTTGTGATCTATACATTCGCCTCCGGTTTTCACGGCGTGATCTGGACCGACTTTGTTCAATATTTCATTGCGATTGCCGGTTGCACCGCATTGGCATTTTATGCAGTCAAGGCGGTCGGCGGTCTCGAGATGATGGTTCAGCAACTCGATACCCTTTATAGCGGCAGCGGGCTGACGCAACTCTACCCGACATGGCCGCAGGCCGCCCAGTGGATGCCGATGTCTGTCTTTATGACCTATCTTTTTATTCAATGGTGGGCACACAAGTTTGCTGACGGCGGTGGCAAACATATTCAGAGAATGTCTTCCGCTAAAAATGAGAGACATGCCGTTTTGGGAACATTTTATTTTGCGATTATGAATTACGTCGTTCAAGTCTGGCCGTGGATTTTAACGGCGCTGGCCGGACTTATTCTTTTTGGCCGCGATCTCAAAGATCCGGAAATGGCCTATCCGATGATGATGGCCAAAGTGTTACCCAACGGCATGCTCGGCCTTTTGGTCGTTGCCGCCATAGCGGCCTTCATGTCGACCGTTGCAACGCACGTCAATTTGGGCAGTTCCTACATGGTCAACGATATCTACCGCCGTTTTCTCGTCAAAAAGGCGTCCGATAAACATTATGTCTTTGCCTCCCGCATGGCCACATTGATTACACTCTTTCTTTCCATTGTCGTAGCGCTCCATATCTCGTCGATCGGCAATACATGGAAACTCCTGATTGAATTTGCCAGCGGCGCCGGGCTCACATGGATTCTGAGATGGTTCTGGTGGCGTATCAATGCATGGACCGAAGTTTCTGCGATGACCGCTTCGGGCATTGTCACCGCCTTTCTGGAATGGACACATCCCAAAATGCTCTATTCCCACAAAATGTGGATTATCGTCGGCATTTCAACAGCAGTCTGGTTACTGGTTACTTTTTTGACCAAACCGGTTGATGAAAAAACGCTCCAGAAATTTGTAGAACAGATCGGCCCTTCCCGCTTTGGATGGAAAGGCATTTACCGAAAGTACAACCTGAAACCAAAATTCAAACTGAGGTCGGCCGGCACCAGTTGTATCTTGGGCCTCGTCTTCCTGTTCAGTCTCAATTTCGGACTCGGAAATGTTTTGCTGCTCCACACGAAAACCGGACTAATACAGCTGGCGATTGCGTTTGTTACATTTACCGTTTTGATATTGCGTATCTTCAAACAGACCACGCCCCAACCGATCGAACCTGTTTTGATACCGGCCGCGGATGCGGTGGAAGTGGCAACCGAGCCGGTGTAATTGATAAAAATGCAACACATCAAAAAACCGTGGGGCTTTGAAAAAATCTGGGCCAAAACCGATCATTACGTCGGCAAGATTCTTTTTATTAAAAAAGGCCACCGCCTCTCCTATCAATATCATGAAAAAAAAGAGGAGACTCTTCTGGTACTGGAAGGCCAACTGGAAGTGGAGTTTGAAAAAGAGGGACAACGCACAAAAGTAAAATTAAAACCGGGTGAAACTTTTCACAACCCCCCTCTTCAAAAACACCGCTTCATCGGAATCGAAGATTGCAAGCTGATCGAAGTCTCCACCCCCCATCTGGAAGATGTCATCCGTCTGGAGGATGACTACAAGAGAACTTAATCCAACGTCAAAATCTTCATCATATTCGTGGCGCCGCGCAAGTGTTGGGAGCCGGAGACGATCACTACTTTGTCTCCCTTGGCCAGTAGTTTTTGTTTCAGGACATTTTTTTCGCCAAGCACAATCATTTCATCGGTAGAGTGCCCCATCGGCGAAATGATCGGATGCACCCCCCAGCAAAGCGCCATCTGACGATAGACCTTTTCATCATGCGCAATACCGATGATCGGTTTGTGGGGTTTTAATTTGGAGAGCATGCGGATGGTAGCGCCGCTCATGGAAAAAACCATGATCGCCTTGGCATCCACCTCTTCGGCCGCTTGGCAGGCGGCGTGCACCACCGCATGCACATTGGAGGTATGTTCGTGCTGATGAAGATCCCAAGCCGCATCGCCGTCGGTGCTTTTTTCCGTCTCTTCCACAATGCGCGCCATTACTTGTACCGCTTCAATCGGGTATTTTCCTTTGGCCGTTTCGCCGGAGAGCATCACCGCATCGGTCCCGTCAAAAATGGCATTGGCGATGTCACTCGCTTCCGCGCGCGTCGGGATCGGTGCGTCAATCATCGACTCCAACATTTGCGTAGCTGTAATCACAATAGTCCCCGTCGTATTGGCCCTTTGGATAATATATTTTTGCAGAATCGGAACTTTTTCCAGCGAAAGTTCCACCCCCAAATCGCCTCTCGCCACCATCACCCCTTCCGCTTCGTGCATAATTTCATCGAGATGTTCCAGCGCCTCGGCCCGCTCAATTTTGGCGATGACGGGGACGAAAAACTTTTTGGCCTTTAAAATATCTTTAAGCTGATGAATATCTTTTGCCCTTCGGACAAAAGAGAGGGCGATCGCATCGACCCCCATCTTCATGCCGAATTGCAAATCTTCAATATCTTTTTTTGTGAGAGCGGGAGAGCTGAGCCGCGTCCCGGGCAAATTAATGCCGGCATGTTCTTTAAGCCATCCCCCGTGAGAAACACGGCAAGAAACCGTATCTTGCGATTTAGATAAAACAGCCAGCCGCATCCGTCCGTCATCTAAAAGAATCGGGTCCCCCCTTTTGACATCTTTGGGAAGGTGATCGTAAGTTGTTGAAATTAAAGAGGCATCCCCAACCAGCTCTTTGGTGGTAATCTGAATTTTGCTGTTTTTGATGAGATGGGCCGGCTTGCCGTTTTTCAAAAGACCGGTACGGATTTTGGGGCCCTGAAGATCAAACAAAATGGCTATCGGTCTCCCCACCTTTTTGGAAAGCCTTCGCACCATTTGAAGGCGCCGTTTGTGCTCCGCCAAAGTTCCATGCGACAAATTGAAACGGGCCACATCGAGCCCCGCCTCGATGATCCGTTCCAAAACCATCGGGATATCGGTGGCCGGTCCTAGGGTTGCTACAATTTTTGCGCGTCTTTTTAGGCCAAGCATTTTGAAGAGTTTTTATGCACTAATTTAGTGCGCAGTGCAAGGAGGGGCTTTCTCGCATTGAGGGCAGCCTTTTTTCAAGCGTCTCTCCAAAATGGCGGCATATTTCTCGATCTTTTTTTGTGAAATATCCTCTTTTACTTTTTCAGGCCCGCCTATTTCCACATTGGCAAAAACATTGCCATAATAAAAACGAACTTCATACAAAACAATCTCGCCCCATTTGGGATCTTTGTAGAGTTCTTTGAAGAAAACGCTTTTTTGTTCCAATTTTTTTGCGTTTTTAATTTCGACGGCCCCCTCTTTCAACAAGTTGCTGCGGACCCGCTCAAAACTGCAATCGAGACGGGCAACATCTTTGTAAAGCGAAAGGGCGGCATAGATATTTAATTGTTCATCGCCCGTCTCAAAATAAATCTCATCCGAAGCGGCCCAACCCTGCTGTTCCAGCTTCTTGGCGCTCTCTTTTTCACCTTCGGCATAATCAACGGCTTTATTTTTTAAACCGGTTTTGCTCGCCCGAATGCGATATTCTTTCGGTATATCCGATTGTTTGAGATTGATGCTGACAATATCATCCAGATTGAATGCCGTTTTGTCCCCACTGCCGGCAGAGGCGAAAACGCCGATCAAAAGCAATAACCCTACTCCCATCACGATTTTTTTCATATCCACCCACTTCCCGTTAGAACACTAGCGTTTTGATAACTCCACAATCTCTTTCGAAACAGTCTGCATCTGATTGGCCCCTTGTGTTAAGAGGTTGCCGGCTTCGCTTAATTGGGCATCATTATTATTTTTCAGTCCCGTTTCGGTGAGTGAAAAGGCTTTGACATAATTATTCATCGCCTGTTTGAATTGCTCATGCAAGCCGGCCATTTTCTCCGGTGGCTGGATGGCGGCCGTCTCTTTGTTGAGAGTCTCCAGATTGCGCTTGGCCTCTGATACTTTGGAAAGGACTTCCTGCGGTGAAGCATTCGGGTTGTTCAAAAAAGGGGCGACCCCGTTCATTACATTGGCCGTCTTTTGTGAAATAGGCCCGATCTGATCGATATAACTCATTGCACTCCGATGCGAGGGTGTTCCGACAATTTGTTTGATCCCTTGATAGGCGCTGTACACACCGATAATGATGGCACAGACCGTAATGAAAATTCTCAAAAATTTATTCATATTGCCTCCTTTATTATTTTATTTGTCTACCATGCACACTGACCTCGTAAAAATTGTTTACACGCCCCGCTTGTCCGAACCGAACCGACCACTTTTGAATCCATGCCCGAACCGACTGTCACACTGCACGAGCTGTTTGGCGGCACAGACCTATGCCAGCAGCTCAAGGTCGTGTCATCTTTTTGAACGGCTATGGCGTCATAGCGATTGCCGTCGCTGCAGTCGAGGGAACAGGTGTTGATCCAATTGACGGCGCTCCCGGAACCGGCACAACTGATCGTCAAATCAAGCTGGCTACACCCGCTTTCGCCACCGGATGGAGCTTTTGCCGCGCTCTTTGGCTTCTCATCATCTCCGTAACAGCCGTACCGATTGAGCGGCGGACCCCAATATTGGCACTTCGCGAAAGCCGATACCGTAAATGCAAATGCCAACAGAAAAACAGGAACGAATAACAACCATTTTTTCATAAAAACCCCTTTCCTATTTAATTCCCCTGACACGATTTCAATGTCGGGCTCCAGTGCGCGCCCGCGCCGCAGTCGGGTGGCGGTGCCTCTTCTTGAACCTGGTCTTCTATACACGTTCTCAACGTCGGGCTCCAAGTGCCGCGCTCGCAATTGGGTCTGGTTTCTTCGGGTGCCGCCTCCTGCCGCACCGCGATTTCCGGCTCTTCCGCCTTTTCCGGCTTTTTCTGCGTCACTTGGCTTGGAGGTGGAGGCGGCACCATCCCACCTTCAAATTTCATGTCGGACGGCTTGATCGCTTGACCTTTTTCATAAAAAAATCCGGCCCCCACTTTTTTATTGTTGTCCATCGTCAAGGTACATTGAAGATCCTTGCCGGAACAGTCTCCAAACCAGCCGGTCATCCTCGTGTTTGCGCTATCCGGAACGGCTTTGAGTGCCACTTTTTCGCCATCTTTGTATTCTGCTGTGCAGAGTTTAATGCCGCAATCTATTTTTTTGTCCTCGGAGGTGATTTTTCCCGAGTAGGGTTTTTCTATCGTAAGAAGGCGGGGCGTTGCTATCGGTTGTGGTTTTGGTTTGGGAGTCTCATAAAAAAACCCGGCCCCCACTTTTTTATTGTTGTCCATCGTC
>JAHFSU010000023.1 GCA_023265595.1 Deltaproteobacteria bacterium | reverse complement strand
TTGGCTTAATGTAAAACACTCTTCGGGTGTGGCCGGAATCACCGCCAAATGGTGCGTATCGCCGTGAGATAAAAATTGCGTAAAAATAATATCCCCCTGACTTGTCCGCGTAGGAAGACCGGTTGACGGACCCAAACGCTGAATATCAAAAATCACAACCGGAATTTCGGTAAAATAGGCAAGACCCGCAAATTCGGCCATCAAGCTGATGCCCGGACCGGAAGTCGATGTGGCCGCTCTGGCCCCGGCCCAACCGGCGCCGATCGCCATCCCCAATGCGGCCAATTCGTCTTCCGCCTGCACGACGGCGAAACGGGCCTGATGATCCTCTTCTTCACGACGATATTTTGCAAAATAATCGATGAGTGATTCTCCCAAACTGGATGCCGGCGTAATAGGATACCACGCAAAAACCGTGCAACCGCCAAAAAGAGAACCAAGCGCCGCCGATTCATTTCCGGTGATAATGATTTTGCCGACGGTTTTATTCATCGGTTCCACTTTGTAGGGATCCGCTTTTTTAATATGGTTTTTGGTGTATTCAAAACCGGCCTGCACCGCTTTCCAGTTCAAATCCACCGCTTTCGGTTTACTATGGAATTGTTTTTCCAGCGCATGACGAATCTTGTCGGGATCAATCCCCAAAAGTTGGGCGACACTCCCTACATAAATCATGTTAATGACCATTTTGCGAAGGGTCGTGACTTCACAACATTCCTGAACAAGTTTATGGAAAGGGACCGGATAATAGATCAAGTCACCCCGCATATTCGGTTTGGCCAGTTTGTCATTATAGATCACAACCGTTCCCGGCGCGGCTTCTTTTAAATCCTCTTCAAAAGTATCGACATTCATCAAAATCAGAATTTCGGCTTCGCGGCGATGGCCGACATACCCGTCACGGCTAATCCGAATGTTGTACCAAGTGGGAAGGCCGGCAATGTTGGAGGGGAAGATATTTTTGCCGGCCACCGGAATCCCCATGTAGAAAATCGACTTGATCAAAACCGAGTTGGCCGACTGGGAACCCGACCCATTCACCGTGGCGACACGGATAGTAAAATCATTGATTTTCTTTGTATTTCCTGCGGTCATAATCACGCCCCTTTAAAAACGGGGCGTATATAAGCAATTCGATTCTATTTTGGCAAGTTGTTTATGATCAACTGTCATCTAAGAATTAAAAGTGCACTATTGTCTTGTTCCCTCCCCCTGGATGGGGGAGGGTTAGGGAGAGGGTGTTTGATGAACTCATTTACTTCATTCGCAAGAAGATTGAGAAAAAATGCAACAGATACGGAGAATTTTTTATGGAATCACCTGCGAGCAAAGCGGTTTGCCGATTTTAAATTTAGGAGACAGGTTCCGATCGGTCCTTATATTGTGGATTTTGTCTGCTTTGAAAAGCGTGTTATTGTTGAATGCGATGGTGGCCAGCATATGGAACAAAAGGACAAAGATGGACAAAGAGATCGGTGGTTTCAAAATCAAGGCTATCGAGTTTTGCGATTTTGGGACAATCAAGTTTTTCAAAATCTGGAGATTATTCTGGAAGAAATAGTTAAAGCCTGCATGGTTACCCCTCCCCCGCCAAACGACCGACGGGCAGGCACAAGGGGAGGGGAAATAAGAAAGTGCACTTTTAAATTTTAGCTAACAGTTGTTTATGATCAACTTCTATTCCTTCGTCAGGTCATCCATCTTTATGAACGGTGGTTTTTAGAGGTGCCTTTTTTTTTACTATTGAATCGAAATGTCTTCTATGACTGCGGTAAGGGTTCCGGCACCGTTGCCATCGCTGCTCACTATATTCACAGCCGAGCCAGAAGAGCCACTGGTGAAGTTTGTCACGGTTCCAACATTGGTATAACCAGAGGCGACGCTACAACTGGTCCCTGTTTTGAAAGAACCGACCACGTTGGTTCCACTTCGAACGAGTTTTAAACACATCCCTCCGGAATAGTTGGCTCCCACATTACAAACTGTGTTTTCTGATTCGTTGATACTATCATCATTCGATAGATAACAATTCTGTTTGTCACCACCCGCATTAACGACACGCATATCGAGTCTAACAGGTAACTGCACGTCATCCGGATCTGCGACGAGAAGTCCAAACCCATCATAGTTGGCACCACTGGTATCCAGATTAGACCATGAAACGATCGACAAAATGATCGTAAAATTGCTGTTAGCCGGTATCCTCTTGTTCATACCAAAAGGAGTGCCGTTAGCACGACAACTGGTATTGCCCACATTTTTGGTATCGATCGTCAACTGACCGCTTGCAATCGTCAAGCTATCCAAACAAATCGATCGAGATTGGAGTGTCCAGCAACCATCCAACCTGTTTAAAACAAAATCGTCTCCGGTGGTGCAGTTGTTGCCGATTTGAGTGCCACCGGTAAAGATCGTTGCAGGAGAACAGCGGGAAGAGGCCTCTCCGGGTGCCGTGATACATTTCAATCCCGTGGCACAAGCCAAATCGCTGGTGCAAACTTTTCCGAAGCTGCAATTCGAAGTACATTCCGTGGAGTCTTCACAAAAATGGCCGTTCAAGCTGCAAGTTTGGATTCCGCTGCAATCCGAATTAGTGTAACAGGGTTTGAAATCGGTTTTGCCAGCACTAACGGTGTTAAAGAGATCTGCCGCCACGGTAGCTCCACCACCTCCTGTCATGGCCCCACATCCGTTGGCACACACATTGTAATAAGAGTCTGGATTACTAAGCATATTTGCCCTCTCTGCCGCCGTATCGGCCTGCAGAAAAAGCTTCCCATAGCTTTTTGCAAAATCGCCCGGGCTGTTACCCATCGCTGTAAATTGTGCGGCACTCATCTTTTCAAAATAATCATCGACCGTTGCGGTATCGCAACTCCCTCCGGCACACTGCTCCCCCAGCCGAACAAAGGTTTTTGCAAATCCGGCATTCCCCCAATCGGATACGGCACTGGCCCCCTTGCTGATAAATTCTGTCGCATTGGAATCAAAGTAATTCCGAAAGAAACTGGGATTGGTACTCACCCCGGTGTAATCATCCATTTTTGCCATCAGGTTGAAACATTGCTTCCGATAGTCATCCCCCGCCTTTTCCAAATTTGCCAAAACAGAGCTGGAATTATAGGAATTGACCAAAGCGCTTCCAAATTGCACCGCCTTTGCAGAATTGGTGTCGAAGTTCGAATCAAAACTCTTCATCTGGGAGGAATCAAAAGCATCAAACGGATCGTCACAAACGCCGGAGGCCATACACTCTGCAAATTTGTTTGCCATGTTCAAGACCGCATCTTGTCCGTTAGTGGCTGCAGACGAACCGGCAGATCCGCTCAAATTCAGGGCTATAGTCTTGAAAGAATTTGTAAATAATGAGGCCTTCGAAGCCAAATCAGCCCCCATCCCGCTCACCCCCATCCCTTTCAACGCCTGTGCCATCGCATACGATACCTTGGCATTGGTCTCTCCCAAATCGATTTTGTCCCCGGCAGACGGAACCTTCGAATAGGCATTTTGCAATTTGACAGTCTTCCCATTGACGATTGTTTCAATCGTCACAATCGGAGGCTGTCCCCCTAAATCGGATGCGTTAAATTGAAACGTACACTTTCCATTGCTATCCGGCGTCGCGGTATCAATGACCGTCCCCGCCGTATTTGTTAAAGTAGCCGTACCATTTGTAATGGCCACATCGGCTACTGCCGCTTTAGATACCTTCACAACCGGTTTTTCGGAAACTTCAGAGGAGACAAAAGTGGAACTCCCTTTTCCGACACTCTTTGAAGCACTGACCGAAGAAGAAGAGGAAGAAGATGGGGAAGAAACGGATCGACTGAGACTGGCGGAAGCAGAACTCGGCGCTTTTGCTGTCGTAGTTAATGTCGTATCCCCACCGCCACTTGTTGAGGGAGAGGAGCTTGTTCCCGGGGTCCCACCGCAACCGTATAAAATGAAAATAAGGGTCAAAATTCCGTAGAGACTTAAAGCCCAATTATCCCAATGAATTTGTCGCATAATTTACCCCCTCGTTTTCCCGCCATATAGTCAGCAAGTTTTATGCCAAAATCGTCAAAAAAAATTGTCTGTCTTCCAACTATTTACGAACTGCATCAGAAAAAAAAAGCCTTCATCGTCAAAATAATGCCACCCACCCCTTGTCAAAACTTACCCATAACGAAATTGCGCCCTTCTCCCTATAATAGTGAAGCAATGGTTCATCCGCACACATTACCTTCTATCGGCCATTTCTCGCATGATTTGGTCAAAGAGGGGCTCGTCACCAAAGACCAATTGGCCGTAGCCAAGGTCAGTCAGGAAAATTTGGGTGAAGATTTGGGAACCGTCCTGATCCGAAAAGGTTTTCTTTCAGAGGAAAAACTGCTGCAATTTTTAAGCCACAAACTTAAAATTCCCTATATTGCTTTAGCCACGCACCCGATTGAATCGGCCATTTTGCGTGAGGTCTCCGCCACGCTGGCCAAGCGGCATTTGTTAATTCCCCTTCGCAAAAATAATGGAAAAATTGAAGTGGCGATGGCCAATCCTTTGGATACCGCAGCGCTCGACGATTTGAAATTGGCTTATCACACGGAGATCGTCCCTTATTTGGCGAGTCCCCATGAAATTCAGCAAGCCATTGAAAAGGCCTACACGACCGAACAGACCGATGAAGCATTGAAGCGAGTCGCCGTGGTCGAAACCATTACGGAAGGAGTTGGACTCAGCGGAATGGAATTTAAAAAAATTCAGGAGATCGCTTCAGGCCCCAGAGTCATTGCCGCCGTCAATGATCTGATCAGCAAGGCATGGTCTGAAAATGCGAGCGACATCCACATTGAACCGCTCAAAGATCAGAGCCGCGCCCGCTTTCGGATCGACGGCATCCTGAACGAACGGGCGGTGCTCCCAAAAAGTATGCACTGGGCAATTGTCTCGCGCCTTAAGATCATGGCGGGGCTCGACATTGCGGAACACCGGATTCCACAGGATGGGCGTGTCCGCATTCGCGTTGTGGGCCGCGTTCTGGATATGAGAATTTCGACCTGCCCCACACAATATGGCGAAAAAATCGTGCTCCGTCTTTTGTCCAAAGAGGCGCTTAAAAATATTGAAGATTTGGGATTTGCAAAAGAAGATCGAAAATTGTTTACCGACATGGTCACCAAAAGCCACGGCATTTTTTTGGCGACCGGCCCCACCGGCTCCGGAAAATCGACAACGCTTTATGCCGCCCTCTCGCGGATCAATTCACCGGAGCTCAATATCATCTCGATCGAAGACCCGATCGAAAGTGAAATTGACGGTGTGGCCCAAGTGGCGGTCAATCCGAAAACAGGGCTCACTTTTGCGAGCATCCTTCGATCGGTATTGAGACAGGACCCCGATGTGATCATGATCGGGGAAATTCGCGATGCGGAAACAGCCAATATCGCAATCCGCGCCGCCATCACAGGACACCTTGTGTTATCAACCCTTCACACCAATACCGCGGCCGGAGCTATTTCGCGTCTGATGGACCTTGGCGTCGAACCCTTTCTGCTGAGCTCGGCCCTGCAAGGTGTTTTGGCACAGCGATTGGTTCGGAAAATCTGCAAGGAATGTCGAGAAGCGATACTGCTCAATCCCGACAAGATGGGGCCCTACGCCAAACTCGTCAAAAAAGCCTTTCGCGGAAAAGGGTGCAAACAGTGTCGGCTGACCGGATATAGCGGCCGCATCGGCATTTTCGAACTGGCCCCCGTCACCGATTTGATCCGACAACTGATTTATAAAAGATCACCCGATATCGACATTGAAAAAGAATTGAGACAGATGGGACTAAAAGATATCCGGCAGGACGGATTGAGAAAAATTGAAGAAGGAATCACGACCATTGAAGAGGTTTTACGTGTGACCGAAGAGGATTAACAGTTCGTTGACAAAGTCGCGTTAGGGATGCGTTTAGAGAAAAGCCTCTTGAGCCCATTTTCACAGCCGGGATACACAGATAAAATGGGCGAAAGTGGAGCGTTGATTTTGGGCCGACCAAAAATCAACGCGTCTTTTCGAAAAACCATCCCGGAAGCGACTTTGTCAACAAACTGCTAAAATGGAGACAACATGCCACTTTTTTCCTATCGTGCGAGAGATCAAAAAGGAATTTTAGTGACGGGCCATTTGGAGGGAGCGGCCTTGGGGCCGGTGCGTGAGATTTTGTCGGAACAGGGACTCATCCCGCTTGCGGTCCAACAAATTCAGGCAAAAAAAGAGTGGCTTCCCACGCCAAAATTTTTAAGAAAAGTAAAACCGGAAGAGATTGTCCTCATGACACGCCAGTTTCACACCCTTTTCAAGGCCGGCATCAACATGGAAAATCTTTTGGGAACACTGGCCAAACAGACCAAAAACAGACACTTGAGCGAAACACTGCAGCGCATTCAGACCGATATTTCGCAAGGATCGACTCTTGCAAAGGCCTTTGCAAAACATCCAAAAATCTTCAATGACCTCTACATCAATATGCTCGCCGCCGGCGAGGAGGCCGGAATTTTGGAAGAGGTCCTCAGTAATTTGTCGAACCTGATTGAAAAGGAAGTGGAAATCAAAACCGGTGTCAAATCGGCAACGCTTTATCCCAAAATTGTGATCGGTGTTTTGGTGGTCGCGATGACGGTCATGTTGATTTGGGTCATCCCCGAATTTGCCAAATTTTATGCCCATTACAAGGCGCAACTCCCGCTCCCGACCCGAATACTCATGATGGCCAGTGAATCTGTGCGCTATTACGGTTGGATCCTTCTTCTGTTGGGGGGCGCGGCTTATTTGGGATTTCGAAAAGTCACGAGCACGCCAACCGGAAAATTACGGTATGATCGTTTGCGTTGGAAAGTGCCGATTTTTGGAACCTTGGGACAAAAAATTGCAAACGCCCGTTTTGCACGCGTTTTGTCTTCACTCTATCGCAGCGGACTTTCCATCACAAAGGGCTTAAGTCTTGTGGAACCGATATTGGATAACGAAGTCATTGCAAGAGATATCCGGCTGATTCGCGCCCAGATTGAAAAGGGACAAGGGATTGCCGAGGCGATGAAACAGACGGTCAGTTTTCAACCGATGTTGATCGAAGCGACTGCCATCGGCGAAAAAACCGGTTCGCTCGATAATATGCTGGAGAGCATGGCGGAACATTATGAGGCCGAGATTCATCATATGATTAAAAACCTGACGACCCTTTTGGAACCGATTTTGCTCTTCTTTATTTTTGGCATGGTCACGATTTTTGTATTAGCCATTTTTCTACCCATCTGGAACATTTCCAGCGCTGTTATGCATTAAAAGCCATATAAATGAATAGGTGTTTTTATACCCCTAGTGAGTAAATCATGACTCATAGACACAGGGTTTGACTGTCGTAAAATCTCTAGTAAGAAAGGAGAAGTTATGAGAATACGAAAGGCGAGAGGTTTTACGCTCATCGAATTGGTGCTCGTCATCACCATTCTCGGGATTCTTGCCGTTGCGGCGCTTCCGTCATTCATTAACGTCAGCACGCAAGCGCGGCAGGCCTCAAGAGATGGTGTTTCTGGCGCTGTTCGGTCGGGTATCGCGATGTTCCGTGCCAACGACCTTGTTGTAAACGGCCCTCCCGGAATTTATCCTGCAAACTTGGATGGCGCTGCAGCCGGCGCAGCCTCACCGACGAA
Organism: Deltaproteobacteria bacterium; assembly: GCA_023265595.1. Taxonomy (GTDB): domain Bacteria; phylum UBA10199; class UBA10199; order SPLOWO2-01-44-7; family SPLOWO2-01-44-7; genus JAHFSU01. The sequence goes on along the minus strand of JAHFSU010000023.1, from coordinate 19,771 downwards.
TTTGGTGTTTGGCACTGTTTTGAGCCAAGGCATTGCCGACGCCCGTTGGTCAAAAACAAACGGCACAACGTATGTATATAATGATGGTACCAATGCCTTCACATATACATACACCGTGGCGACCGGAACATTCACGAGCCCAACCGCTCCATAATGCCGTTTTGAAAAACCCCCGTCTGCAATTAAAAGGGACGGGACGGGGCCAATATGCGGAACTGTTCAAAAGGTTTTAGCCTTATTGAACTGACAATGGTCATTGTGTTGATAGGCATTGTCGCCCTGTTTGTTATGCCTCAAGATTCACTTCTGAATATCAATTTAGAAACAGCTGCCGCCAAAGTTGCCAACGATTTGCGCTACACTAAAGAACTCGCAAGCATTACAAATACCAACTGCGGGGTCCAATTTGTTGCCAATGGAAATTACACCGTCTACCAAGCATCTGTAACCAATCCGGCGCTCAATCCGTTGACACGACAAAATTTTGTAACCGACATCGCCTCTCTTTTCAAAAAGGTAACTATTCAAAACAATCTTCAAGTGGAGTTTGATCCATTGGGAACACCGGTTTTGGGGAGTGGACAAACTGTGACACTCACGAATGGCCAGACAACCGCCTCTTTGTACATTACACCGAATACCGGTTTTATTTTGAGACAGTGAAAGGCATTTATGAAAGGCTTTACGTTAATCGAAGTGATCATCACACTCGGCGTCTTGGCCGGCGGCACAATGGGGGTTCTTGCGATGTACCAGCGCAATATCGAACGGGCCGCCCAGATGGAGCAGACGACCATTGCGATGGAACTCGCGCAGGAAAAATTGGAACAGATTATTCAGGATAAAAAATACCAGAATTATGCTTACATCAATTCTACTAACTACCCCGCCACACCGGAAGACCTGACAGCACAAGGATTTAAAGGTTACACACGTATCACAACCATCACGGAAGTCGATGCCACCAATTTGACCACGCCACAAAACGGAACCGGTTATAAAAAGATCACCGTGAACATTTCTGCGGGGGGAACAACGGCGGCAACGGTAGAAACCATGGTCGCGTTATGGGGGGAGGGATCGTGAAAAAAATAGGCTTCACATTGGTTGAAGTTATTTTAGCGATAACCTTAATCGGGATTCTTTTTACCGTTGGCAGCGTTGTATTAAAACAGGGCCTCGATTCTTACGCAACGATTGCCCAAAGAGGGGCCGCGCTTCAAGCCGCAAGACTTCCGTTTGAAAGAATGGTTCGCGAATTGAGACGCTGTGGCGATGACGCCAACAATGGTGTGCAAAACATCCAAACCACACAAATTCATTTTACCGATAGCAACAACATCAACACCAATTTCAATTGGAGCGGAACCACACTGCGTCGGGGCAACGACACCCTTTTGGATAACGTAACGGCGCTCACATTTACAGGATTTAAGAGTGACAACAGCCAAACCTCTTCAGCGCAACAGACAAGAAGGGTTCGCATCCAGATTTCTGTTCTGCCGACAGGTCAAACAATGCCGATTACCCTGAGAAGCGACGTTTTTTTGAGAAATTATTTTTATGAAAATTGGCAATAACATTTTTGGCGGCGTCTCCGTCATCGCCGCGATGCTGATGCTTTTGACCCTTATTGCGTTGGGTGGCGTAATTTCTTATCTTGTCGCTTCCGGCGAAGAAGGGCGCTCGGGGCAGCTCGCATCGACACAGGCCTTCTATGTGACGCAAGCCGGAATTGAATACGCCATTAAAAGAATCTACGACGGACAAAGTGAAATTGTGAATCCACCCGGAAAAACATTCGGGCGCGGCTCTTTTACGGTAAGCCGCAGCGGCCGCACATTGACCGTTACCGGAACTGTGGGAAATGCGGTGCGGGTGCAAAAAGTCGATAGCCCAACAGAAGCCGATTGTACCGATATTGATGCGAGCAATTCCGACTTGAGCGGCGATGGTAAAAAAATACAACACACGTATTTTCGCAAAATCTGCCTCGCCCAAATTACGGTCGATAAAATGCAGTTTAGCTGGGTGACCGATGGAAACCAAAAACTAGATGAGATCAAAATCGAAGATGCAAAAGTCTACGACAATCCTGCCGGCTCTCCCTCCGGAACGCTGCTCGATATCGCCGATTACACAGTGACAAACGGCAATAATAACGTCATCAATTATGTCCGATTCAAACAGTCGATCGAGGGGGTCACCATGACCATGACATGGACTTTCGGCGATGCCACCACCAAAACCGTCACCTTCGGCCCGTTGGATGATTGAAGCTGCCTTTCATAAAAAACCTCCGTTCTAAGAAAAATCGCTTCCGAGATGCAACGGGTTTTTGCGAGGTTGTGAGGGCGTGCAGTCCTAAGCCGGTCAGGACCCATCCCTTTTTGCGATTCCATTCAAAATCGAGAAGGCCCCGCCACTTTCTCACCCTTCTTATCAGAGGGTCAACGTGGAAAGACTTGCTTCGGTTGAAAGAGATCGAGTATAATGGCGGCCATGTATCGCGAATTTTTTGGATTCGATGAGGCTCCGTTCAATGTTACCCCCGACACCCGTTATCTTTATCTCTCTCCGATGCATCTAGGAATTTTAGAGACGCTTAAATACGGGATCCACGAAAGAAAAGGTTTTGTCCTGCTAACCGGAGAGGTCGGAACCGGAAAAACATTGAGTATTCGTGCATTACTCAATGACCTCGGTAAAACGGTGGAGACCAGTGTCATTTTAAACCCGCAACTCTCGCGCCTCGAACTGATCAAAACCATCAACCGTGACTTCGGGCAGGAACTTAAAAAAAATTCATTCAAAGACCAAATTGATCTCCTCAATCAATTTGTGCTCAAGAGCGCCACTTCGGGCAAAAATGCGCTGGTGATTATCGATGAAGCTCAAAACCTATCCTTTGAAGCTATTGAAATGACTCGACTTTTATCCAATCTCGAGACGGAGACATTCAAGCTGATCCAGATTCTACTGGTCGGCCAGCCCGAACTCTCCGAAAAACTGGCCCTTCCCAATTTAAGACAGCTTCGACAACGGATCCAAATTCATTGCCGCCTATCCCCTCTCGATGAGGAACAGACGGAGCGCTACATCATTTTTCGGATACAAAAAGCGGGTCCCCGCGCCAAAGTCGCCTTTGAAAAATCGGCCGTCACCAAAATCCATCAACGAACGGAAGGGGTCCCACGTCTGATCAATACCCTTTGCGATTTCAGCCTCATATCGGCTTATTTGAAAGGCTCCCGGGTTATAACCAAAAGCATCGTTGAAGAGGCTTTTGCAGAAACGCCGGAATATGCTATACCCGCCTCATGTCCTTAATTCTTGATGCACTCAAAAAAGCGGAAAAAGATCGTCACAAAGGGGAGGGAAAACGTCTACCCCCCATCAGTCCGATTATTTCGGATCGACAAGGCCCCTCCAAAAAAATTTTCATTTTAATTCCCCTGCTGATTTTGAGTGTCGGGTTTTTTGTCACTCTCCGTTATTTCAAAAAACCGGGCCTCGGGCTCCCCCCTCCGCCGATCTCACCTATCCAAACACCGATGGAGCCTCAAAATCCGGAGGCACTGAAAAATGAGGCAATCCGTCTTTTTCAGGAAGGCAAATGGGGAGCAAGTCTTGTTTTATGGGAAAAATTAACGATACTTTTGCCGACCGAAGCCGAAATTTACAACAATGAGGGGCTCGCCCTTAAAAAAATGGGGAGGCGCGAAGAGTCGAGACAATCCTACAAAAAAGCCCTGGCGCTGAAAGAAGACTATCCTGAGGCCTTGAACAATATGGGGGTGTTATTGTTGGACGAGGGGAACAAAGAAGAGGCAAAACAATATCTTCAAAAAGCGATCCGGTTGAAACAAGATTATTCCGATCCCTATTTCAATCTCGCACTTGTTTTCGAACAGGAAGGCAATTTTAAAGCGGCCATCAATACCTACAACGATTTTCTCTCGCGGGCGCCACAGATCGACGAGGCGCTCAGACAAAAAATCCAGAAAAAACGGATCCGATTGGAACAACAATGAAAATTCCCTTTTTAAAAAATTGGGGGCCGAAAGACTGCATCGGTCTTGATCTGGGCAAAGGGGAATGGAAATGGGCAAAAATCGCGAGGCCCGCACCGGAACGGTGCAAACTGGTCTTTTTGGATTCGACCCCCGCCCCCAAAGACCCCGACCGGATTTTGGAAATATTAAAAGAGGTTGTCTCCCAAAAAAATTGGAGGAATATGCCCGTTGCCCTCTCCTTTCACGACGATACGCTGCACATGAGAAAACTGGAGCTCCCGCGGATGCCCCCTGAAGATTTGAAAGAGGCGGTCCGCTGGCAACTGCGCGACGTCGCCGATGGATCGATGGATGATTACGCAGTACATTTCGCGACACTGAAGGAAAACATGACCACGGATGTAACCCGACTGACCCTTTTGGGGTACGCCGTAAAAAAATCGGTCCTGAAAGAGCTCGAAACACTTTTGACCAAAGCCGGTTTGAAACCTTTTTTCATCGAACCGACACCGGTCTCGCTCGCCTATACCGTAGAAAGACTTTTCCCCACGATTGAAAATGAATGGATAGGCACGGTCGATATCGGATGGAAACGGGCTTATTTTATGGCGATCGGTCAGGGAAAATTGCAATATGTAAAATATTTGCCGCACGTCTCGCTGGAGGCGGCCCAGACACTTTCAGAAAATTACCCCGCACAGCTTGCCGTTGAAATCCAACATGCTATCGATGCTTTTTCGATCGGGTATCAGATTGAAAAAATAGAGCGGATATTTTTAACCGGCGGCGGAGCTGCATTGCCGAATCTCAGCGAACGCTTGAGCCAAAATATCGGCATTCGGACCCAAATTTTGGATCCCTTTCAGGGTCTCGAACAGGCAAACAATTTCCCTTTGGCCCAACAAAAGCCGTTTTTGTTCGGGGCCGCTTTGGGTTTGGCGTTTTTACAACCATGATTCAACGAATCAATTTACTCGAAAAAGAGCAATTTAAAATCACCTACGGTTTGATGCTGACCTTTTTTTTAGGGATCTTCACTTTCTGTCTTCTTTTGTATAGTTCGGCATGGTTTGGAAATTTTCAGGCCACAAAATATATTGAGATTTTGAATGCCGATATCAACCGACTCAAAATGGAGAGGGAAAAATTGTTAAGCAAAGGGGAGGTTGGAAAAGAGATAGGGCCCGTCAAGGAGGTATTGGCCCTTTTGGAAACAGAACCGAATTGGGCGCTCCTGTTAAACAAAATTGCCAAGGCGATGCCTTCGAATGTCTGGATTGTCAGCTTCAAAAGTTTTGACAAAAAAGAAGGGGGAAAAGCGGGCCAAAGAAGCGTCATTTTGAACGGTTTAGCAAAAAAAGCGAAAGACCTCGCCTTTTTCATGAAAATGCTTGAAGAAGATCCCTCTTTTGAAAATGTTGTGCTTACCTCGTCTAAAAAAGAAGATAGCGTATTTAATTTTAGTATCACTTGTGATATAACCATGCCTAAATAGCTTTTTAATAATGGTGATGGAAAAAATCGATCTTAAAAAAGGAGCCAACCCCCGAGAACAAATTTTAGGTGCGTTGGTCCTTCTCGCCGTTTTTGTAATGTTTTTAAAGGTCATCCATCTCCCCAAGCAAGAAGCCACCGCACAGTTAAAAACCCAAATCAATACTTTAAAACTGGAAAAGGAGGCGTTGCAAAAATTTACGGCAGCGTTGTTGGCCACCCTCCCCCAAAAAAAAGAGGGCCAAAGGGAACAACCGGGAAATTTTGATATACAAATTCTGAAAGGGAAAGGGGAACCCGTTGCCAAAACCATATCTCCCTTGTTGGAATATATTACCACTCCCCAGTTTTTAAACGGAGTTGCGATTAAATCGATGAGTTATCTCGAACCCAAAAATGAAAACGGTTTTGTCCGAACTTCTTTTGCCGTGGAGGCGCACGGTTCGTTCCGGATGATCACCCGATATTTGGAACGGCTTGCCAACCTCCCCGCCTTGGTTCGTATCGACAACGTTTCCGTAAAAACAACAGACCCCAAAGCGGCGAAGGTCGATATCGAAATCAACGCTTCTCTCTTTCAACTGGAGGCCCAAAATGCGAAGGGGGTTTAAAAAAATCGTGATCGCCATTTTGTTTCTGCTCCTCATGCAACCCTCATGGCAAAAGGTTTTTGGGGCGACCTCCCTTTCCGATCTCGCAGTAGAGGGGCTCGAAAAAGAATATGTCACCACGGGCGGACGAAACCCTTTCACACCGGTTGAACGGAAGGAGGATGCCGATCTGGCAACACTCATTTTGGAAGGCTTGATCTTGAGTAAATCGGCTCCGATGGCCCTTCTCTCCGGCCAGATTGTTCGTGTCGGAGACAAAGTCGGTAAATACACGGTCTCCAAAATGGAATCGGGAGAAATTGTTTTATCGACCGAAACAGAAGAACACCGTATACAAATGGAAGGTTATCTTAAACCGTTCAAAAAGGATATCGGCAATCATTTTGCAATTTACTTTCGCCAAGCCGACATTAAAGATGTATTGAGACTTTTGGCAACGGCGGCCGACTACAATCTGATTGCGCCCGAAGATATTTCGGGCCGGGTTAACGTCAGCTTCGACAATACGACGATCCGCGACGCCATCAGCGCCATTTTGAAAGTCAACGGATACAATTACGCCACGGAAAGCGGTATCATACGGGTTGGCAAGCCGGACCAGTTTGCGGGTGGCACCGATCTTTTAGCCACAACGATTTCGCTCAAATACGCAACAGCCAAGGATTTGGTTGAGAAGGCCAAACCCCTTTTGTCTGACAAGGGCTCGATCGCCTCGGAAGACCGAACCAATACCTTGAGCGTCAAGGATTATGAGGCCAATGTCGATAGTGTCCGGAAATTTATAGAACATGTCGATAAAAAGGATCAGCAGGTTCTGATCGAATCTCATATTATCAATGCCACCAACAATTTTTCCCGTTCGCTCGGTGTGCAATGGACGGTTAGCGGAACACCCGATAAACTAACGATCGCCGGCGCGGACAACACCGGAACTTTCAAAATTGGAAGCAACGCGGCCTTGCCGGCCATCGTCAATCTGCCGGCCGCCTCGCCCACCAGCGGCGTCGGCTTTCGGGTCGGTCAGCTCCCCGGTGGCACCAATATCGATGCGCAAATCACGGCCGCCGAACAACGGGGCGAAATCCGAATCATCTCCAAACCGAATGTCTCCACCATCAACAACATGCCGGCCAAAATCCGGAGCGGTGTCAAAATTTATGTCAAGTCGACCTCCAATATTTCGGTCGGGACACCGGCGGCAACAGGAGAGGCAAGCCAACCGAGCCTGCAGCTGATCGAAACCGGAGTGCAACTGACGGTGACACCGCAAATTTCTCCCGAAAATCTGATCAAACTGACCATTGATGCCAGCGAAAGCCAGCCGAACTTTGCGCAAGCGGTCGATGGGATTCCTTCTATCCTCGACAACTCCGCAACCACAACGGTCCTATTGCAAGATGGAGAAACGGCAGTCATCGGAGGGCTCATCAAGACAAATGATACGCTTCAAAAAAATTCGGTCCCGGGGCTTTCCAAAATTCCCCTCTTGGGCCTTTTGTTCAAAAACAAAACAACATCAAAGACTTATAACGAACTGATGGTCTTTATTACCCCTAAAATTTTAAAATAAGCAACTTTTGCTATCCTCCTGCCGATAATTAGGGTAGGAGGCCCAATGCCAACAGTATCCAATAGTCTGGTTCAGACCATTCAAAAAGCGCTGGAAAATTCTCAAATCACTCCCCAAGAGGGGGCAGAGATTTTACAAAGGTGGAACCAAGCAACAGACGCCGAACGAGGAGAGGCCACACAACTGCTCGATAAAATTTGCGAGGCCAACTCACAAATCTGCTCCATCTTGAAAAACTATAATAAAGAGGAAAATCGCAAGGTGGCTATGGCGGCTGGACTGATGGGTCTGATCGGACAATCTAGGGATGTGCCTAATATGTTTGGCCCCGGTGGATTGGGGACAGGTATTGGCGATGCCGTAGGCGGACTGAGAGAATCGGATATTTTAGGCAATGATGGAGTGGGTGTAGGAGGACTCGGCACCCGCGGTGTTGGGGCTGGCGCGGGAGGGGCAGGATTAGGCATTAACGGTATCGGATTGTATGGAAAGGGACAGCCCTCATCCATGGGAACAGGGAACCTAGACCTCGGTGGGCGTGGCGAAGGGATCGTTGGTCTAACAGGAAAAACCGTCATCAAAGGTGGATTATCAAAAGATGTCATCGGCCGGATTATCCGCATCAATTGGATAAAAATAAAATATGCATATGAACTGGCATTGCAGCGAAATTCCACTCTAGAAGGAACAGTGATTGCAAAATTTGCCATTGATCCAAAGGGAAAAGTAACCGGATTACAAATCACCAGCGATACCATCAAAGACCAGCAAATGTTGGATGGTATTAACAGGGCCATGTCCGACATTCGTTTTCCTGCGCCGGGGGCTGGCGTTTTTGTCGATGTAAAATATCCCTTTCTTTTTGAAATAAAAAAGTAGCAGCCATTCACCATCCCTCAACTTGTTCGGTAGTTGAGGAAACCCAACCCGTTTTAGAATTGTATTGATACCGGTTTCCAAAGGGATCAGCCGGCGGCAATTTTATTTTTTCAGGGACTTTTTTATTTTCCAAAAGCTGGGTAATCACCCCATTGCGCAACGTGAGTAATTCCAAACGCAACAGTTTCGCTTTACACAAAAAATCCCATTTGGCGTAAATGGCAACGGAAAGAAACAGACCACTCACTACCAACAAACTAATGAATGTTTTTTCCCAAAGAGACCGTTTCGGTTTTCCGAGTTGCATAAACTTTCTCCTAGCATAATTTGAAGAGCTGTTGCATAAAAATCGTATGGCAAAAATTCTGCATGAAATGCTGAAGACGATGGCGGCCAAGGGGGCCTCCGACCTCCATGTAAGTGCCGGCCAACCTCCGATGATCCGTGTTGACGGCGCTCTTCTCCCCCTTCAGGACCATCCTTTAAGTCCGGAAGAATCACAGGGGATCTGCTTTGAAATTCTGTCACAAGAACAGGTGATGCGTTTTGAACAAGATTTGGAACTCGATTTTAGTTTCGCCATTAAAGAGGTCGCACGATTTCGTGGAAATCTCTATTGGCAACAGCAGAGTGTCAGCGGGGCTTTTCGCCAAATCCCTTTTCAAGTACCGAGTTTTGAAGAGTTGGGGCTTCCCGAGCCGGTTCAAAAATTGGCCTACAGACCGAACGGCCTCGTGTTGGTCACCGGCGCTACCGGCAGCGGCAAATCGACAACGATGGCGGCCATCATCAACGCGATGAATCAGTTGAAAGCCTATCATGTGATCACGGTGGAAGACCCCATCGAGTTTATATTCAAACCCAACAAATGCCTCATCCATCAAAGAGAGGTTGGAAAAGATACACAAAGTTTTACAAATGGTCTCAAATATATTTTGCGCGAAGACCCCGATGTGGTTTTGATCGGCGAAATGCGTGATCTGGAAACCATCCGCGCTGCAATCACCATTGCCGAAACAGGCCATTTGGTGTTGGCCACACTCCACACCAATACGGCGGTGCAATCGATTGACCGAATTATCGATGTTTTTCCGTCGCACCAACAGGCCCAAGTCCGAGTGCAGCTCTCTTTTATTTTGCAAGGCATTCTCTCCCAGCAACTTTTGTCAAAAACAGGCAAAGGGCGTTGTCTGGCTCTCGAAACTTTGTTGCCGACACCGGCCATTCGCAATCTCATTCGTGAAGGAAAGAGCCATCAGATTTACGCCCAAATGCAGCTCGGCCAAGAGGCAACCGGCATGCAGACGATGAATCAGGCTTTGGCGGCCCTCGTCAAAAAGAAAATGGTGACCCAAGAAGAATCCTTAGCCCGATCCCCCGATACAGAAGAATTAAAAAGACTTTTATAAATTGTCTCAACCTTAGAACACTTTGTCTCATCTCGAACAGCACAAGCCCTCCAAACCCGGTATATCGTCTTAAAACTGGCATCTGGTTTGCTAGATAAATGCCAACAAAGGAGGATTTATGGGAAATACGATTTATCTGAGCAACAGAACTGTCGATGGGACTCTATCACCGGCTAAAGCCTACAATGCTGATGAGGTTTTTTTTCGTTATTCCCTTTTTAAAAAAAATGAAATGTTTCAGGGAAAGCCCCTCAAAGAATATGACACAAACGGAGATAGTTACATCACTTTTGACGAAGTAAAAAAAGACGTACTTCAATTTACGGCATTGGGACATGCTCCCTTTGTCACTGCCTCTTTTGGAAAAGATCTAGAAATAGTTAAAATAAGGTTCCAAATAGAACAAGAAAAATTCGCCAAAGAGACGACTCAAAAATGGGATTTTGAAAAATTGTGAAAAAACAGTTTAGAGAAAAATGTTTAAATTCATGTAGTTAAAATAAATTTTGAATCTATTGACTTACACCCACCATTGGAGAATACTGCCGCCATCCTCTCATTTTAGAGAGGTAAGGAGGCTTTATGGGAACATCCATCCCCGGTTTTAAATTGGTACGTGATTATACAGATGGACCCTTTCAAAAAGTAGTCCCGGATTCTTTGCAAGGAGATATTAACGGGGATCAAATTCCAGATAAAATCGAAGTCATCGACAAAAATGATCAGATCGGAATCCAGATTCAGTTGGGTGCCTATCGCAGATTGACGCAACAACCTGGAGACAGAGAAAAACTGGGGACATCTCTCCTTGCTGGCCTTGGTCCCGTAGCCGATTTGAGCTATTCCAAAAGACAATCCATCTGGAAAGCAGATATTCCTCATGGCTCTTCCGTCAATTTGCTGAGTGTTGAAGTGGGCGATTTCAACCAAGATGGTGATTTGGATATTCGACTCACTCTTCGGGAAAAATCAAACGAGAATACTCTAATCGGTGCCTACTTTTTAATGAATCAAAGTATTCCAGATCCTGCCTTGGCGCAGGCTACACCGACTAGCCCTCAAGAAGAAGAAATACCTGATGAGATAGAAGAGCATCCTGCTCCCAAAACAAACGATCCCAAAAGAACCGGTTAAGAATATTTTGTTACCAAAGGATTCTTTTATCCCCGTGGCTTAGTCCGTTCTCGATTTTCCAATCAGGCATTTGAGCTTGTGCTTGCTTTCTCTTTTCGGGCTCTTTTTCTGCAAGTTCCGCAAGGACAAGGTTATTTTGGGCATCGGCAACGGTCGCGGCCGGCTTCCCTGCGATGCCTCCGCGTAACGCGACGAACTTTTTTCCGGTCTCACTCCAATAGGCGAAATCCTTTGTTTCGTCGACTTTTTTAGGTTTGACAACCTTCTCGAACACTATCTCCAACATCTTTGGATCAGGTCCTGCACCGCTGCAAACAGGATCTTCCACGCGGAACGCAGGGATTTTGTTGAAAACCAACGTCCCTCCTCCGGCACGTGTCTCCTCAACATAGACCGGGTCTGTTTTTACGTAATACGTTTGGCAGACCTTCCAAACGATCGGTTTTGTTTCATCGGCCATAAAAAACCTCCTTTTATTTGTTTATTGAAAATTTCGCGTTCCACTATTCGCAAACCTATTTTCTTTTTTCCAATCTACTTCTGCCTGTGCAATCCGCTGCCTTGTTGCAACCTCCTGTTCTGCTTTAACCAGATTATTTCCTGCATCGGCAACGGTTGCCGCCGGTTTTCCCTTTATCCCGCCACGCATTGCAATAAATTCCTTTCCGCTCTCATTCCATCGGGAAAAATTGGTAATTTTTCCGGCTTCGCGCGACTTGATACCGTCCAGTGTTTTTGCCGCAAAATAAACATCTGAACTGGCGCCAGGACTCGGCGGTGCGCAAACAGGACTATCCTTTTGCAATTCGGCGGGGGGGCGCACGTAGGTTATCTGCCCATTATTATCACGCACCTCCTTTACCGCAGGAGACTCTGTGTAATAAGTCTGGCAGACCTTCCAAACGATCGGTTTTGTTTCATCGGCCATAATTGGCCTCCTTTCTCAAATCTATTATCGGAGGATTGAAAAAAAAGTTGCGTCGATTTTTGACAATTTTTTCAGGACGGAAGTTTATGACTTTTAAATGATTGATTTTACTAAGAAAAGAAGCAAAATAAAAAGAAAGCATGCTTGATTTTTTTCATAGAATACTTCAATCCAAAGCGCAAGCGTAAAAAGGGGAACGTCCCCCTTCGGGGATGTTCCCCTTTTTAAGGGTTTACAGTTTTGGAACGCTCATGTTACGCTTCTTCGCGGGAGATTGAAGTCATGTCGGGACATTCCAAATGGTCCACCATCAAAAGAAAGAAAGGAGCAGCCGATGCCAAAAGGGGAAAAATCTTTTCCAAAATTATCCGTGAAATCACTATTGCCGCACGGATCGGGGGCGGTGATATCGATGCAAATTCACGGCTCCGGCTTGTTGTTGATAAAGCCAAGGCGGCCAATATGCCCGCCGATAACATCCAGCGCGCCATCAAAAAAGGGACCGGAGGGCTGGAAGGCGAAACGCTCGAAGAGTTTACGCTTGAAGGATACGGCCCCGGCGGTGTTGCTCTCCTTATCGAAGCGATGACCGACAACCGTAACCGAACGGTGGCCGACATCCGCCACCTTTTGACCAAAATGGGGGGGCATTTGGGAGAGTCCGGTTGTGTCGGGTGGCTGTTTTCCAAAAAAGGGGTTTTGACTTTTCCAAAATCGATCGGCGAGGAAAAGCTGATGGAAGTGGCCTTGGAAGCCGGCGCCGAAGATATCCGCAACGCCGAAGATCTGTTGGAGGTATGGACACCCCCCAACCTCCTGCAAAAAATAAAAGAAGTTTGCGAAACAAAAGGGCTGAAAACCCAAGAGGCCTCACTCCAGATGATCCCACAAAATACAGTGCGCCTCGAAGGACTCGATGCCGAAAAAATGCTCAAATTGATGGAGGTCCTTGAAGACCACGACGATGTGCAAAATGTGCATGCGAATTTTGATATCGACATGAGTGTAATGGAAAAACTGGCTTCATAATGCCGCTATGATTATTTTGGGGGTCGATCCCGGGACATATTTTACCGGTTATGGCCTGATTGAAAAACAAAAATCGGGAGTGACCCATATCGACAATGGTCTGATCTCCCCTTCCAAAGTCTCCCTTCTTCCGGACAAACTGAAAACGCTTTTTGATGAAATGACGGCGCTGATTGAAAAATTTGAACCTCAAGAAATTGCATTGGAAAATGTTTTTGTCGCAAAAAATGTAAAATCGTCTTTAAAATTGGGACATGCAAGGGGGGTTATTATGCTCGCGGCGGCCATCCGGCAGATCCCTGTTTTTGAATACCCGCCGGCCCAAATTAAACTGGCCATCACCGGTTTTGGGCAGGCGACCAAAGAACAGATGCAAAAAATGATCCGGCTCTCGCTGAAACTAAAAGAAGAAGCACAAGAAGATGCCAATGACGCACTGGCAGTGGCCTTGTGCCATTCCCAAACCATGAGGATCCAACAGTGATCGCGCATCTCAAAGGCATTGTTCATGCAAAAGGAGCCGATCATGTCGTGGTCGATGTGAACGGTGTCGGCTACCAGATTTTCATCTCACTCAACACGCTTTACGAACTCCCTCCGGAAACCATGGAGGTCTCTCTCCATATTCATACCCATGTCCGGGAAGAGGCGTGGCACCTCTACGGTTTCCTCTCGCCGGATGAAAAAAAAATTTTCGAACAACTTCTGAAAGTCAACGGGGTGGGGCCCAAACTGGCGATGACCCTTTTGTCGAGGCGCACCGTTTATGAAATCACCGAGGCCATCGTTACGCAGGATGCAAACCGGCTCAAATCGATCCCCGGAATCGGACAAAAAACGGTCGAGCGGATTTTGCTCGATCTGAAAGATAAAATCAGTCATCTGAAATTCGAAAAACAATCGGCCTCTTTGAGACAAAATGGAGAGACAGTGAATGAAGCCTTGTCCGCTTTAATCCATTTGGGCTACACTGGGGCGCAGGCGCAAGCGGCATTAAATAAGATTGATTTAAAACAAAATCTTCCGTTAAAAGAGATGATCCGGCAAGGTTTGAAAAATCTTGCCAGAAATTAACATGACCGACTCCCCACTTTCCAACATCCCTTTTGAAGAGGAACTCAAACTCGAAATTTCACTTCGGCCCAAAAAATTTGCCGACTTTGTGGGGCAGACGGAACTCAAAAAAAAGCTCGATATTTTCGTGAAGGCGGCGAAACAGCGGAAAGAGGCGCTGGACCATGTTTTATTCTCCGGACCGCCGGGGCTAGGCAAAACAAGCCTCGCCCACATTTTGGCGGAAGAATTGGGTGTGAAAATCACAACCACTTCAGGTCCCTCTTTGGAAAGACCCGGCGATTTAGCGGCCATTTTGACTAATTTGAATGAACGGGATGTTTTGTTTATCGACGAAATCCACCGCCTGCCGCGTATTGTCGAAGAGATTTTGTATCCGGCCATGGAAGATTTCAAGCTCGATCTGATTGTAGGACAGGGGCCGTCCGCCAAAAGCATCCAGATCGACATCCCCCACTTTACCTTAGTGGGGGCCACGACAAGGACAGGGCTGATCACCTCCCCTTTGCGAGATCGTTTTGGTGTCGCGGTGCGGATCGATTTTTATCCGGCTGAAGATTTGCGAACGATCGTGGAACGTTCCGCAAAATTGCTAACCGTTCCGATTCATTCCGTTGCCGCGTTCGAATTGGGACAGCGCTCCCGAGGAACGCCGCGCATCGCGAACCGCCTTCTGAAGCGGGTGCGTGATTTTGCACAAGTGTACGAAGTCAAAACAATTGATGCCGAGACGACACGCAAAGCGCTCGTGATGCTCGAGGTGGATGAAAAAGGCTTTGATGCGATGGACCGAAAAATCCTGTCAACGATTATCGAAAAATTTCAAGGGGGGCCGGTTGGCGTGGAAACACTCTCCTCAGCTTTGAGCGAAGAGAAAGAGACACTCGAAGATGTTTATGAGCCCTATCTGCTTCAATGCGGGTTTATCCAGCGAACACCGAGGGGACGTATGGCAACGGCTCTGGCTTACGATCATCTCGGTTTCAAACAAAAGATTCAGAATCAAAAAGAGTTTTTTTAAACATGTCGCAATGGTTTCTTAGATTTTTTCACTCTCTTAGCGTCACAACATGGATAACGCTGCTGGCTTTCATCCTTTTTTTTTGGCTCTTGGCCTTTGGACATCATGGGCTTTATGAACTGGAGCAACTCCTGCGGATTAAAAATAATCTCCTTTTTGAAAAAGAGGCTCTTGTTTCGGAAAAAAAAGCCCTGAATAGCGAATTAAAACATCTTGAGGACCCCATTTACCTGAAATATCTGATTCATAAAGAGATGGGGTTTACTCAACCGGATGAGGTTATCATCCAATTACAGAAAAAAAGATGACTTTTTTCAGAATCTTCTCCAAAACGTGTGGGTAAATAATCTTCTACGACGTTTGTGATGTGGCGGGTTTTTGCGAGGTTGCGAGGACTTCCGCTCGCTGTTTTCGAAAAGACGTGGGTTGTTTTGGGGAGTTCCCCAAAACACCCACTCGACCCTCGCCTCGCCGATTTGTTCCGCCCCACCTACACGGCAGGTGGGGCTTAAACCCCCAATCGGTGCGGCGAGGCTCCGGGACGCTTTTCTTAAAACAGCGAGCGGAAGCCTTGTAGCCAACTGCTACCTGTCGCATCACAGGTCAAATAAGATTATTTACGTAAAAGAACCTACTCGATTGGGAGAAGAAACTTTTTTTATTTGACACATTCCGTCGTATTGCATATGCAACGCCAAAGATTAATTGCCACTTTGGGGAGCTTAAATGGTTTTAGGGTCCGGAAGTGGCGGAAGTAAGGAGTCTACGATGTCAGATGGAAAACGGAGTAAAGGGAAGGTAAAGTGGTTCAACGATGCCAAAGGTTTTGGCTTCATCGAACCCGAAGATGGTTCGCAGGATGTCTTCGTCCACTATAGTTCTATTGTGGGCGATGGCTATCGCAGCTTGACGGAAGGACAAGAGGTCACTTTTGAAATCTCCTCTGGAGACAAAGGACCGAATGCTCAAAACGTCCAAAAAGCTTAAAAAACTAGATTCCGGCCGAATCCATAGGCCGGAGTGACATCTAAAAAGGCTTGAAGGGGTAGATGGCAACGGTACCGGAGTAGATCTGCGGAGAAGCAAATTGTCCGGAGATGCTCAAAGGGAAGTTGTCATTTGCCCCTTTCTGTTTTTTAAGCTCCTCCAACCATTGCCCGGGCAAGATCGGATCCAAAAGGCCCCACAATTTTTGTGAAAACTGAAAATTCCCCTGCAGATTCATCCGGTAATGGGAAACAACGGGCGCCAAAAAAATTTTTCCGGTCAATTCCAAAGTCAGGTCACCCCCTTTGAGCCGCAACGCATCCATCTGCATGGCTCCCTTGGAAATGGAGGCCTTGACAAGAGATCCGGCTCCACTGACATCCAAATCGGGAAGCGGAAAAGAGCCCATCTCCCCCAGAGATAATTCCGAGGCCTTCAGCATCAAACGATCAATGGTCACATCGATGTTGCCAACCGTGCGCAGAGGTTGCTTGGCATCATAATCGACAGAAATTTTCCCTTCCATCTCCGAGGTCAAATGAAGCCCGCTCAAGGCCCGCAGCGCCGGAATCTGATTCAAATCAAAATGATTAAAAGAGCCTTCAAAAGAAAAACCTTGATCCGATTTGTGGAGGACCCCTTCCACCCTTGCTTTATCCATTTTGGCATCAAACGAAATTTTCGGACTTCCAAACAACAATGAAAAAAGACCGACGTGCACCTTTAAACTTTGGGCTTGAAGCCACGGAGAGGCCTTGCCGCTTTCCATGTTGAAAATGGCAAAATCGGTGATTTTAACACCGGTCAGCCAAGACGTTTTGACTTCTCCTATCTTGATCTCAAAACCCGGTCCCAATTGGCTTTCCACACCACCAATGATCCGCGATTTGATCGCACTCATCGGCAGCATCCAATAGATAAAAAACAGAAAACTAAAAATAAAGAGGAGTGGATAAAGAATGGTCGCCAACGCCTTTGGCATAAAAATTAAACCCCCTGCAATTTATAAGTCGACACCTGAAAATTGACATCCAGTAGCTGTCGGTTGTCGTAGCGTCTTTTGACCTGAATCTGCCGAATTCTTAAAAAAAGACTCGGATGATTTTCAATCTGATAGAGATAATCGATCAATTGCGGCACTGTGATTTTGGTCAGACGCACATCGGTCGAAACTTCGTCATACATTTCTGAAGGGGTAGGCGCCCGGGCCTTGATATTTTCGATCCGCTCCTTGATTCCCGCCTTTTCAGCCAACTGTTCCATGGTTGTCGTGATCGTCTCGTCAAAACCGCCACCGACGCGCGTTTCCAAAGATTTCAATTGGGCCTGCAACTGTTTGTAACCGTCCAGTGTATGGACAATTTGCCGCTGCTTCTCCTGCCCCTGTTCCAATTGGTCTTCAAGGCCGGACAGTTTGCTCGATGCCAGAGAAAAGGGAAGTCCAATTAAAAAGAGGAAAAAAACACCCGCTCCGATCAACGCAAAAATTTGTTCCCGCGACTCCAAACCTAAAAAGGTGTTGTAGAGCGCCTCAAAATTAAGCTGCTGCAAAAAATTGTATCGCGCTTTAAGCCTCACGTTTTTTTTCCTTTCGGAACCAGATCGAGACTCATCTCAAACTTGACCTCATCTTCCCGAATCCCCTTGCCAACATTGCTCGGAGTCACTTTTTCAAAATAGGGGGAGCTTTCCAACGCGGCCTTGATTTTGTCGATCGCAATGAACGAATCGGTCCTGCCGGCAAGACTCATTTTGTCCCCTTTGATATTGACGTCTTCAATATCCAGTTTGATCTCTTTTCTGTTCGGCACTTTCGTTGAAATCTCCTTAATCATATCCAATGTGGTTATCCCCTGAATGTCGACCAGCTTGTTCAAACGATCGTGCATTTTATTTTCTTCGCTTTGCAATAACTTCAGCGCTTGCGCCGGACTGGAAATCTGTTTCGGCGGGGTCGGCAAGATCTGTTTGACCATTTCGGTGACTTGGGCGTTGAGTGTGGCCACCTTTTTGGACAAGACATAATATTTTACTCCGAAGTGGGCCAACGCCATCACTAAAATCAATCCCAAAGCGATCGAAACGTGGCGCAGCGTCCCCCCCAATTTTTGGACATCCCCTTTGAAAGTAAATTCGCCGCGCCGCAAATTGATGTCGGGCATGCCGGCGGCAGCAACACTCCTTAGCGCCAACGCAACGCCTTGAGGCATCATCGCGCGGTGCGACTGCACTTTACCCAACTTTGTAAAATGAAAAGAGGTGCAATCGATATGGGTCACATTCTGTTTAAGACGGATGGAGAGATAGCGATCCAAACCGGGCAATCGGGAAGTGCCGCCGCACAGATAGAGCCCTTCCACCGGTTCTCCCTGTTTATCCTGATAGGCAAAAAGGGCCTGACGCACATTCAAGGCCCATTCTTCCAAGGTTTCGGCAAACGCGGCCTGCACCTGTTTGGAGAGATCGTCGAGAACCTCTCCCTGTTCCTGCGGGGCCTGTCCCATTTCTATTTTCATTCGCTCGGCCTCATCGATCGGCACATTCAATTTTTTCTGAATCGATTCGGTCAAATGTTTGCCACCGATCGAAATGGAACGAACGAAGGCCAGTTTTTTTCCGCGGCAAATGGTCAGATTGGTTTTGATATGCCCGATATCGAGGATGGCATAAGGTCCTTCCGGCGGCACCATCCCCAAATGGACCAGATTCAACAGTTCCGCCTGTTCGACGGTGACGATCTTCGGATCGACATGACAATTTTGAAGCAGTGTCAAATGACGGACAAAATCTTCCTTTAACGTGTAGAGGGCCAAAATATCAGAGGCCTCCTTGCTACTGTTCAAAATCGTGTAATCGATAAGGATTTGAGCCAGATCAAACGGGATAAAACTTTCGAGTTCAAACTCCAGTGTCTGGTCGATCTTTTTTAAACTTCCAAAGGGGAGCGTGATGATTCGCGATGAAATTTTCTGGCCGGGATAACCGCAAATTGCCTGATCCCATTTGAGACCCAAATCGTCGATCATCGCCTGCAGCGTTACCGAAACCGATTCTTCCGGTTTCAACAACTCGTTATACTGAATTTTGCGTTCGTAAAACTGGACAAACTCGAACGTTTTAAAAGAGCGCTCCAATTGCGCAATTTTTATCGAGTAGGTTCCAATATCGATGCCTAATATCGTCTGTGGCATACTTTACTCCACCTTCCAATAGACGGTTTTCCATTTTGTCGTATCGGATCCGCCCCCCGTCCCCAAATCGATCACCGTGGTTAACTTAACAACCGTATCTTTGACCTGTCCCGTCAAATTGAGCCGAAAAAAACGACTCTGTGTTGCAATCCAATCGGCAAAAGCGGTGGTCGCCTGACCATAACCGACCGTCCCTCCGGTTGCTGGAGGGGTCACCGGCGCCGCCTTCAAGACCTCCAAAAGCTTGGCATCCAAATCCTGAGAAATTTTGTTTTTGTCCGGAACAGCCCCCGTACAACCTCCCTGAACCGCCTTCACCAACTGATCCAAGACTTCGGCATCCTCTGCCTTTAAGGGCGGTAAATCGGTTCGCGTTTCAGTATATCTTAAAATCAAAACTTTGACGACTTCATTTGGTGCCCGACAAA
>JAHFSU010000051.1 GCA_023265595.1 Deltaproteobacteria bacterium | reverse complement strand
TTGAAAGGATCGCCCACGGTATCGCCAACCACCGTTGCGGCGTGCAGCGCGGTCCCTTTTTCCTTCATCTCCACTTCGACTAATTTTTTTGCATTGTCCCATGCGCCGCCGCCGTTAGCCATAAAGATTGCCTGAAAAAGACCGAACACGGCGATGGAAATTAAATAGGCCACAAAAAATGTCGGGCTAAAACAGGCAAAGGCCAGTGTGAAACAAAAAATCACGCCGAAAATATTGACCATTCCCGCTTGCGCATATTGCGTGCAGATCTTGACCACCTCTTTTGAATCTTTGATAGAGGCTTTTTCAGAAGACTCAAGGCGGATATTTTTCTTGATGTATTCCACCGCGCGATAGGCGCCGGTGGTGACCGCCTGCGTGGAGGCGCCGGTAAACCAGTAGATCACCGCACCGCCGCAGATAATCCCGAGTAGAATTTGTGGATCGATGATCGAAAGCTCTGCGCCGATTGTCTGCCAGCCGAAGTGCGATTTTAAAAGGAGGACGAGCGAAAAAATCATCGTCGTTGCTCCGATGACCGCCGTTCCAATCAACACCGGCTTGGCGGTTGCCTTGAAGGTGTTGCCGGCCCCGTCGTTTTCTTCGAGCATATGTTTGCCGGCGGCAAAATTGGGTTTGAATTTGAAATCTTTCTCAATTTCCTGTGCAACGCCCGCTGTCGTTTCAACCTGCGACAATTCAAAAACAGACTGGGCATTGTCGGTTACCGGGCCGTAGCTGTCGACCGCGATGGTAACCGGCCCCATCCCCAACAATCCAAAGGCCACCAAGCCGAAAGCAAAAACGCTGGAATATCCCATGTACACGTCGAGTCCGGTCTGGCTGGTGATGAAGGCAATCAACATTAAACCGACGATAGAAATTCCCATCCAGAAGGCGCTGAAATTCCCCGCGACCAATCCCGACAAAATCACAAGCGAGGCCCCGCCTTCTTTTCCGGCGCTGACAATCTCTTTGACATGTTTGGAGTGCGAGCTGGTGAAAGCTTTGGTCAGCTCCGGAATAACGGCAGCCGCCAGTGTGCCGCAGCTGATGATGATGGAGAGTTTGCGCCAAAGATCGCCATAGTTGGCGTGGAGCAGAAGATAGCTGACCCCAAAAGTAACCGCGATTGAAATCAGCGAAGTCAGCCAGACCAGATTGGTGAGCGGCGCTTCAAAATTTATTTTTGTTTTGTTGGCGTAGAGCATCGATGCAATGCGGCCGTTGATGAAATAGGAAAAAACCGACGTGACAATCATCAAAATACGCATTGTGAAAATCCAGATAATAAAATCGGATTGGTATTGTGGCATGACGGCAAGAACGATAAATGTAATGAGGGCGACGCCGGTGACGCCGTAGGTTTCAAAACCGTCTGCCGTAGGACCGACGCTGTCGCCGGCGTTGTCTCCGGTGCAGTCGGCGATGACGCCCGGGTTTCTGGCATCATCTTCTTTGATGTTGAAAACAATCTTCATCAAATCGGAGCCGATGTCGGCAATCTTGGTGAAAATACCGCCGCAGATTCGGAGCGCTGAGGCGCCGAGTGATTCGCCGATGGCAAAGCCGATGAAGCAGGCCCCCGCCGCATCGGGGCTGACGAAAAGCAGAATGGAGAGCATCATGATCAGCTCGATGCAAATCAGCAAAACGCCGATACTCATGCCGGCGCGGAGCGGAATCTGGTTGACCAGATAGGGTTTTCCTTTCAGTGAGGCGAATGCCGTGCGGCTGTTGGCCAGCGTGTTGATGCGAATGCCGAACCACGCCACCGAAAAAGATCCCAAAATGCCGATGACCGACCATCCCAAAATCAACAAGACCCGGTTTAATTCCAAATGCTGAAGCTGTGAAAAATAATAGAAGATGCAAGAGCCAATGAAGATTTCGAGGACGATTAACAATTTTCCCTGCTGGAATAAATATGTTTTGCAGGTTTCATAAATCAGATGGGAGACATCCAACATCAGTTTGTGGGCGGGGAGGGCTTTGACTTTGAGATATTCAAAAAGGCCGAAAAGCATTCCCAAGATGCAGATGCCGAGACCATAAACCATAAGATCTCTTCCCATGACCGTTTTGCCGAACAAAACAAACTGGGAGGTGAGCTCAGGAATTTTGAGAGCCACCTCGCTAGCAAAACTGAGTGTGGGTATCGCCAAAAACGAGCAGAGAAACGAAAAGATTTTTTTAAACATTTTGTCTCCTCCTTAATGATTTAAAGGGGACTAAGAATAGAAAATTGGATCATTTGTCAACTAAAAGAATAGTTGCATCCAAATCACTCCTATTGTATCGAAGCCGCCATGAAACTCAATCACCCCAAAGGCCTATATTATCTCTTCTTCGTCGAAATGTGGGAGCGTTTCAGTTTTTACGGCATGCGTGCCCTTCTTGTTTTGTACATGACCAAAAAACTTTTGTACGGAGATACGGCCGCTTACGGAGTTTACGGCGCCTACGGAGCCTTGGTTTATGCCTCTCCGGTAATGGGGGGCCTTTTGGCCGACCGGCTTTTGGGGTATCGCAAAGCCGTTATTTTAGGCGCTTCTTTAATGTGTATGGGCCATTTTTTGATGGCGGCCCCGACTGAGTTTTTTTTCTACATTGCTTTGGCTCTCATCGCGTTGGGGAGCGGATTTTTCAAACCGAATATTTCAAGCATTGTCGGTAAACTTTATCCGGAAGGAGATCCGAGACGGGATTCCGGTTTTACCATCTTTTACATGGGGGTTAACCTCGGCGCCTTTTTGGCCCCTTTGGCCTGCGGACTCATCGGTGAAACGTTGGGCTGGCATTACGGTTTTTCGCTGGCCGGTTTTGGTATGATCATCGGTCTTATGATTTTCTTCAAAGCGGAGAAATATCTTGAGGGACAGGGATTGCCGCCCAATCCGGAACTTTTGCATAAACCGGTTTTTGCCGGCATTAAAGCGATGCCCCTTCTCTATCTCGGTTGTCTTGTGGCCATCCCCATTTTGGCTTTGGGATTAAATCATAATTCGTATATTGGAGGTGTCCTTTATATTGTTGGGGCACTCGTCCTTTTATTTTTGCTCTACACCGCCTTTACTGCAGAAAAAGTGGCTAGAGAGAGACTCTTGGTCATTGTTGTTTTGATGTTTTTCCACACTCTCTTTTGGGCCTTTTTCGAACAGGCCGGCAGTTCCTTGACCCTTTTTGCCGATCGAAATGTGAACCGCCAAATTTTGGGGTGGGTCATGCCGGCCTCCATTACTCAGGTGATCAACCCCCTCTTCATTATTGTATTGGCGCCACTCTTTGCCAAAATGTGGATCGTTTTGCAAAAAAGGGGAAGCCAGCCATCTGTCCCAATCAAGTTTGTGTTAGGTTTAGCTCAAGTGGGAATCGGTTTCGGAGTTCTTGTTTTTGGGGCTTCACTGGCGCAAAGTACCGGCGTTACCGCTCTCATTTGGCTTATCTTGGCTTACTTCGTTCATACAACCGGTGAATTGTGTCTCTCTCCCGTTGGGCTGTCTGCGGTGACCAAATTGGCTCCGGCGCAAGCGGTGGGGACTGTCATGGGGGCTTGGTTTTTGACGATCTCTTTTGCCCATCATTTTGCAGGCTGGATTGCCAAGTTGACCAAAGTTTCGCCTGATGTGGAAGGGACGGTCAGCTTTGGGTTGGTTGAATCGCTCAAAATCTATTCATCGGTTTTTGCCGATATTTTTTGGTTTTCCTTGGCCGGTGCGCTGTTACTCTTGCTGATCTCCCCCATTTTGAAACGCTGGATGCATGGGGTGGAATAATCTCGGTGCGAGGCAAGACGCAGCCATCATTTGCAATTATTATGTCCCTGGCTCGTCGTAGTAACTTACAAACCCTTTAGCAAGTTCTTGGATCTCCGGGTCTGAATCTTTGCAAAATTCACGGATGTACCTCAAACGCTCTCCATCCCCTCCGCCCTCATCAACATTCAATGCCAGATTAACTTCTTCTGTTAGGGCCTTGAAAATGCGTTTGCGAAGGGCAACATTGGGGTGGCTTCGAAAAGTTAAAATAACAACAGTCCATTTTTTGGCTTCTTCCTCTTTGCCCTTACCTCGGAGACAGCCTATCCACTCGATCATCGCATCGAGAGCAGCCCACCGTATTTTGATATTTTCGCTGGATAATCGGGGCTTGATTCTTTGCAAAAGATCCAAAAGATGATTCAGGCCAAGATGGTCGCTATTACTTCTCAAGGTCTGCAATGCATATTTACCGACACGTTCATCCGTATCTTCCAAGGCATCGACAATGGCTGTAACCCTTGGCTTTGCCGGCGTTTCCCCCTTCTCCAGCCTAAAGAAAAATGCCAAGGCGTTGATAGCGCGACATTTCACCATCGCCTCTTCTTTTTCCCCTTTCAGTTTTGCCTCTGCCCTGTCGGCAAAGGCCTCTTGCTCCTCACGCTTCAATAAAAAGAGAAGTGGTGCGAAAAAGGTCTTCTCCTCGTTGCCCTGATAAAATGCCTCTTCCAAAGCATAAAAAAAGTCTTTTTTATCCTCTTCTAGAAAATCCCGTAAAAAATGGTGCATGGTAGCTTGCGACATTCGGCTTGATTGCCTTCCGAACAGATAGAGCGCATGCAATTGCGCCGGTGTCATAAAATGGGGTTGCATCTCAAATATATTAAGACGATCCTCCGCCCAAACTCTATCATTAACAATTACCTCAACCCACTTCTCGGTGAGCGCCTCCCCTTCTGCCTCTGTCATTTTTGGAAGAATCAAACTACGAATCCCTGTGGCTTTTTGGACACCACCAAACGCTGTAGGAACTACTGTCATTTGAAGAGTCAGATGGCGCCGCTCTGGTGCCGTTAATCTCCCCCCTCTGGCCATTTCCGCCAGTTTTTCAAACGCTGCACTGAAATTAGCAACAGCCGCAGGAACGCCTGGGTGACGGGCGAGCGCATAATTAGCGCGCAGGATGTCAAATAGTCCGGACACCTCTTCGGAAAGTGATTTTGAATCTTCAATCTCTCCCCCTGTTCCCGATTTCAAAGATTGTTCCAAAGTATCATCAGCATGAGCCGGAAAATGGGTGAAGCGTATAGCACCCTGCAAAGCGGCCGGTACTGCGCGAGAGGGCATCGGTTTGGGTGGGCCCGATAAAAATGGGAGCAGTTCTTCGGGCGGGTCCAAACGCGTGGTAGCGTTGTTTTCAAAAAAAATATCGACCGCCTCGGAAGGGGGCAAGACAGCATCTGTTGCCAAAGTGGCTGTGGAGGGGCCTAAAAAAATCTCCGGGGCCAAAGCCCAATCGGAGTAAATAATCATAAGGTATCTCCTTCGTTATGCTTATCGGCGGTTCTCCAAAAAAGTTGCTAACTATTTTCCCCCATATTTTCCCCCAGAATTCGTCACTTAAATTTTTCTTACTTTTCCTCCTCCCTTGATGGGAGGGGGTTGCCTGTCCGCCGGTAGTGTGGCGGTGGGGGAGGGTAATCTTGGAAATTATCTCACCCTGTCGGTGATGTCCACCCTCTCCCTAACCCTCCCCCATCAAGGGGGAGGGAATTTTTGCTGACGAATTCTGGTTTTCCCCCTATCAGAATTCATTGGAATGGCAGTGCTTTTATTGTAAGAGTCACTAGCAAGTGCTCAGAAATAAAAAAATCCTAATTACCTCCGGTCCTACGCGCATGCCGCTCGATGGAGTGCGGTTTATTAGCAACCATTCCACGGGGCATTTTGGGACGCTGATGGCGGAGGCCGCTTTGAAAAAGGGGGCCACAGTCGGCTTTATTTTTGGGAAGGGAAGCCTCACTCCAAAGCCGCACCCTCGTTTGACTCTCATGCCGGTTGAAACTAACGACGATGTCGAAAAAACTTTAAAGTATCTCCTGAAGAAAACAAAATGGGATGCTTTAATTCATGCGATGGCCCTCCTTGATTTTAAGCCGAAAAAAGTTAAACGTGGAAAAACAAAAACGAAAAACGGTGTTTGGAAAGTGAAACTGGTTCCCACCCTCAAGATCATCACCGAGGTCAAAAAATGGGCCCCCAAAATTTTTCTGGTCGGGTTCAAATTGGAAATGGGCGTATCTCAAACAGAGTTAATCCGGCGGGCCAAAAAATTGATCCGGGAATCGGGGGCTGATTTAGTGCTGGCCAATCAACTCACCGAAGGGAAAGATGCCTCTCATTTGGGCTTGCTCTTGAATAAAAAAGGAAATGTGATTGTCAAAAAGAGGGGAAAAAACAATCTGGCCCGGTTGATCATAAAAGAAATGGAAAAATATTTATGATGACTCCACAATCCTTTCTGTTTGTTTTTGCTCATCCCGACGATGAAGTCTCTTTTTCCGGAATGGTATTGGAATGTCTACGAGCCAAACATCGGGTTACCTTTGTTTGTGCGACCAATGGTCAAGCACGTCTTCCGCAAGGAGAAACGGTCCATTTTAGAAAGAGGCAAATGGAAGAGGCGGCCAAGCGATTGGGAGTGGACCATCTGATATTTCTCGATTTGGAAGATGGCAGTCTGGCGACAGGATATGATTTTTTGAAAATAGAGGAGAAAATCGCAGAGATTATTCAAAAAACGCAACCCAATATCATCGCCACTTTTCCTCCCGATGGCATTACTCGGCATCCCGATCATTTGGTGATCCATCAACTAACAAAACGCGCCTTTTTCAGTACTCGGGAACCGCATCGGCATCAGGAATTGCATTATTGGTGTCGTGGCCACGAGGAGTTTTTACAGACATTTCTCAAGAAACCGCCTTATGAATTATTGCAAAAAAATTGTTGGAAACTGGAAAAAGTCGTGCCGACAATTACTTTGGATGTCCGTCATCATTTTCACCAGAAGCTTCAGGCTTTATATTGTCACGAGGGACAACGCCTTATCCGCTATCTTCGGGAATTGAGCGAGGAAAAACAAAAACTGTTTTTAGGTTATGAATATTTTTATTCTGCCTTTTCAAATGGACTATGAACAATAAATCATTAGCCATTTTGTTCAGCATGCTTGCCGGAGTTTTTGTTGCGGTGGCGACACGGCTGAATGCCTCTTTGGGAGAGAGAATCGGGATTTTGGAATCGTCGTTTGTGATCCATCTTGCCGGCGCCCTGTTTGCTTTTTTTCTGATCCTTCTTTTTTTCCGAAAAGAAAGAGGGGTCCTTCGACGGGCTCCCTCCAAACAGCTGGCGGGCAGGCAGGACGAGCGGGAGAAAACGCCGGTTTATCTTTTTGGCGGAGGCGTTTTGGGGATTGTGATTGTGTTGTGTGCGAATCTGTCGGTCCCCAAATTGGGGATGGTGTTGACGATGGGGATTTTTTTGATGGGGAATCTGATTTTTGCGGTGGCGGCCGATCATTTCGGATTTTTCGGTCTCCCCGTTTTTAAAATTACCCGACGCCGGTTGCTGGGGCTTGCCTGCACGGCGCTCGGTTTAATGTTTGTTTTATAAAGTATTTTAACATTTGAGATGTACCAAAATATGGAACTCCTTTTCCTTTTATTGGCGTTTACCGGCGGGACGACACTCTCTTTCCAGCAGGTGGTTAACGCCTCATTGGGTTTGCATATCGGCAGCATGAAAAGTTCTTTCATGAATCATGTTGTGGGCGCCCTTTCTGCCGGATTGCTTTTGCTGATAGGGCTTAAAACGGGAAATCTCTTTGTCGGAAAAATTCCGTTCACCTATTTTTTGGGAGGATGCGTCGGGGTGTTGATGGTGGCGATGTGCAATTTTGCCATCCCGCGGATCGGGATGATGGTGATGACGATTTTCATCACCTCTTTTCAGCTTTTGTCCTCTTGTCTCATCGACCATTTCGGCTGGCTTGGGGCAAAGTCGATTCCGTTTACTTTTGTTCGAGGGATTGGAATTTTTCTTCTGGTTGTGGGGGCTTTTTTCGTTTTCACCAAGGGGAGGACTAGAGCATATGATACCTGTTAACATATGCTCTTTGACAATCGATGGGAGCCAAAGTATAGGGGACCGGTTTTTGCCGAGGTGTTGGAATGGTATACAAGGTGGTCTCAAAAACCACTGGGCTCACGCCCGTGCGGGTTCAACTCCCGCCCTCGGCACATTCCAAAATGTCCAAGTCCAAATTTCCAGATAAAGATTTTGTATGGTCTCCGGAACTGGCTTATGCGGTTGGGCTTATTGCGACCGATGGCAATCTTTCCAAAGATGGTCGTCATATTGCAATGCGATCTTCTGATTATGATCAGTTGGAAAATTTCAAGAAATGTTTAAATCTTGAAAACAAAATCGGTGCTCCAAAAGTTTCTGGTCCCTATTCAAAAAGGATTTGTTATCGATTGCAGTTTGGAGACGTTCAATTTTATCGTTGGTTAGTGAACATCGGCCTATCGC
This sequence comes from Deltaproteobacteria bacterium, assembly GCA_023265595.1. Taxonomy (GTDB): domain Bacteria; phylum UBA10199; class UBA10199; order SPLOWO2-01-44-7; family SPLOWO2-01-44-7; genus JAHFSU01. The sequence continues at coordinate 1,889 of JAHFSU010000051.1, read as the reverse complement.
CTTCGAAAACCTACACAATCGGTCCCTTGCAAATTCCGGATGAATTTTTTCGTGATTTTTTGCGCGGACATTTGGATGGAGACGGTACTATTGTCAGTTATCAAGATTGCTATAATGCCTTTAAAAACCCAAGCTACGTTTATACCCGGTTGTTTGTGCGATTTATTTCGGTAAGCCAAATTCATATTGAGTGGATCCGGTCTGTTGTGCAAAAATTGACCGGACTGCATGGAGATTTATTTGAAGTACGTTCAAAAAATAAAAATAGAGTGAGCATTTGGCAATTAAAATACATGAAAAAAGAATCGATCAAGCTTCTCTCATGGCTCTATTACTCGCCAAATTTACCTTGTTTAGAACGCAAACGCCAAAAAGCAGATGGGATATTAAAGAGGATTACAAAGATTCAGCGGAAACCCTATCTGAGACAATCATTATTTGAGTAGTTACTTCTTCTTCTTTTTCTTCTTCTCTTCCTCTTGTTGCGCAATTTCGACTTTGCCTTCTGCGATTTCGCGAAGCGCCGTTACGATTTCCTTGTTTTTGCAAAGGACAAGCGGGTTGGAACCCTTGAATAACATTTTTGCCCGTTTGGTGGCGGCATGCACCAAGGCAAAACGGTTTTCAACTTGGGTCAAACAATCTTCAACAGTGACTCTGGCCATAAGCCCTCCTTTAGGTGGAGGGGGTAGCTAGTATGATATGGCCAAAATGTCAAGTTTTTCAAGGTGTTTGACGCTACTTTTGAAGTATGTTACTTATCAGCCGATGCCCTTCAAAATACTGTCGTATCTGGCCCTCCCTGAATATCGGGACCGTCATCTATTTACGGCCCGCTTAAGACTCGCCATTTTCATCGGCTTTTGGCCCCTTTATATCTATTTTTTTGGAGGCGTTTTGGGGCAGCTGCAGACCGTTACCCTCATTTTTGCCGCCACGTTTCTTCTGACCACCCTCTCTTATATTTGGATATTAAAAAACCGCCTTGTTTTTCTCTCCGTCATCGCTGAAATCATTTGTGATTTGGTTGCCATTACTGCGGTTGTCTATATTACCGATGGCCCTTACAGCGATTTTTTCACGATCTATCTTTTCTATATCTTTTTGGCCGGCGTTTTTTATAGCCATCGTTTAGCTTTTTTGATCGCTATCGCCTGCGGTGTTTTTTATGGCGGTTTTCTTTTGCTCTGTCAGTATCAATTTATTCTCCCCCTTATTTTAGATTGGGGAGATCAGATACCTCTCGAATCGCATTCGCCGCAATATCATTTTTTCTTTTGGGCCGTTTTTGCCATTTTAGTAGTCTACGGAGTTAAAGTTGCCAGCTATTTTAGTCAAAAAAGGGAACGGATGTTGGAGGCCAGAAACAAAGAGTTGACCGCTTTGGCTCATATGAGTTCGACGATCCGATCGGCCATCTCGGTCGAAAAGGTGATGGATCAGGTGTTGCACGGATTGCAAGTGGGACTTGATTTTGAGCTCTCTATTCTCGTCTTATTTGATCGCCCCAGCGGGGGGATTCGTTGTCTGGCGCCGCAGAACCATCCGATTGTCTCCAAAATTAAGGCATTGATCGGAGAAACGCTTCAGAATTTTTCTTTTCCCATCGATGTTCCGGAAAATACGGCGCTGCAGGCGATTCAAAATCATCATATTGTTTATCGCAAAAATCTCTCCGAAGTGCTGGTCGGTTTAACACCCCCTTTATCCATGGAGCAGACCCAACAAATTCAAGAAGCGATCGGTTTTAAAAAGTTGGTGGCAGTCCCTCTCGTTGCCGAAAGTGAATTGATCGGGGCATTGATCGGTTTTACGAAAGCGGGTCATGTCGATGCCCATACCGTCAAAACGCTCGAGGCCTTTGCCAATCAAGCCTCCCTCATTTTGGA
>JAHFSU010000050.1 GCA_023265595.1 Deltaproteobacteria bacterium | reverse complement strand
TTCATACAAGTGCGGTAAAAAAGAAAAATAATGATGCCGTAGAGCGCAGTGGCGATCATATCTTCAATGCCGGAGGCAAAACCGGCTTCCGGATTTCTCAAAGTCAACGTTTGATCGATTCCCAAAATAGTTACCATGGCGAGGGCAATACCGGTCAACGCATCTCCGGCAATGAGCCCTGAGGCATAGAGCGAGCCTTGATGATGCATATTAAAAGCCTCTTCTTTATTCTTGGCCTTTTTTTGCAGGAAGAAAGCCAAGAGACCTCCCACAAAAATCATCGGCCATGTGGTGATTGGGAGATAAATGCCGATGCCGACCTGTAACGCAGAAATGGCGCAAAGCTCAAAGACAAGACCGATTAGGGCGCCGATAAAAATCAGGGTCCACGGAAGGTTGCCGCCGGTCGCCCCTTCAACCAGTCTAGCCATCAGTTGGGCTTGCGGCGCTTCCAACGGGTGTGGATGGATCGCGGTCGGGTCACCAAAACCGTAGGCCCAATATAAAAGGAGAAGAATAAAACCGGAACGGACGGCTGAAAGCAACACCGCCATAATTTGCGAGACCTCCACCTTCCATGGCGTGGCCCCCACCATCGCGGCCGTTTTCAAATCCTGCGCCAAGTCGCCCGACATCGAAATCGAAATGCAGACCGCCGCGCCCCCCATGATCGCCGCCACTTTGACCGTCTCCGGGGAGTGACCCAATGCCACAAAAATCAGTGTCAGAAAAAGGAGGGCCGTAATGGTCATCCCCGAGACCGGTTGGTTTGTGTTGCCGACGATACCGACCACGCGCGAAGAAACCGCAACAAAAAAGAAACAGACCAACACCACTAAGATCGATTCGAGAAAAGAGAGATGAAAAGAGGGGGTGAGCCAAAAGATCAAAAACATCAGAAGTATAATACCGCCGACCATCGGCAATGGCATGTCCCGCTCCGTTCGCAAAAATTTGTAGCTGAAATAACCGGAGAGTTTGGAGGTATAATAAAAAACCAGTGCGCCGGCGATGGCCCCCAAAATGCCCCATAAAGCAATGTGTGTGATAATCGTAGGTGCGTCTTTCCAGTTGGGATCCCCCCCAAAGGCGCCGACCAGAAAACCCAAGATGGCGCCGCCGATCGCGATATTTTTAAACTCTTTGTCATGGAACGATTCCCGCATCTGTTTTTTTATTTCGGGAGAGGTAGCGTCCTTTGAAAAAAGAAGTCTGAGACTGTAACGAAGAGAGCTGAAAATTTCCGGAAGGCTTTTGATAATGCTGAGCAGCCCGCCGAAAGCGACCGTGCCGGCGCCGATAAATTTTATATAATCGGACCTTATCTGCATGGTCGACATTGCGGAAATGGGAACGGTTCCCGGAAAAATAATATTATTTCCTCCAATATAGACGATGACAGGGATAATGACCAAAAAGGCGAGTAGACCGCCGGAGAGGAGAGTCCCTGCCACCCGCGGCCCGACGAGATAGCCAACCCCGACCAACAACGGCGACAGTTCATAACCGAAACCGGCCTTGTAGAAACGATCGACACTCCAGAATGTCTGATCCCTCCACAAATGGAGCCCCGACATCAAAAATTTGAAAAGGGCGCCGATCCCCATCCCCTTAAAAACCGGTATGGCGGTGACACCCCCCTTGTCTCCCGAGACCAGCACCTGAGTGCAGGCCGTTCCCTCCGGAAAGGGGAGTGTGTTGTGTTCTTTGATCACAAGGCTGTAGCGGAGCGGGATCATCATCATGAGCCCCATCACGCCGCCGGCCGTTCCCAAAAGAAAAACCTGTGAATTGGAAAATTGACCTCCCATGAACAAAATGGCTGGGACGGTAAAAATAATGGCGGCGGCCATCGCCTCGCCGGCCGAAGCAAAACAGTGGACGATGTTGTTTTCAAGAATCGTTCCCGGTTTTGCTTTGGTAAAAATTTTGGGGAGAAGGATACGCAAAAAAAACATCGAAATGACGGCGGAGGGGATGGATGCCGAAACGGTCAATCCGATTTTCAAACCCAAATAGGCATTTGCGGCGTTAAAGACCAAGCCCAAAACAAGGCCGAGCAAAATAGCGCGGATGGTAAATTCCGGGACCGATTTTTGGGGTTCGATGTAGGGAACGAGCGGTTCAACAAGGCTGTTTTCTTTTTCAGCCATGATCTTTTTTCCTTGCTGTGTTGAAAAGGGTGAGGGCCATGAAGCCAAACATCACGACCGCAATCAGATCCCCCCACAAACCTTGCTGTTCGCCTAAACCAAAACCGGGACCAAAGTTGAGCCTTTTGAAAGTGGTTGGCCAAAAACCGGCAAGAAAAGAATAGACAATCCCCATGATGGCGCCGCCCGCAATCAGGCCGGAACTGTATAAGACGCCGGGACTTGTCTCTTCCGAGGTATCCTTTTTCTCCCCCATTTTTTTGACAACGGCATGGACCAGACCGCCGATCAAAATCGGCAACGAAATGGAGAAGGGGAGATAGACGCCGACAGAAAACGGGAGGACTTCGATGCCGCAAAGCTGGACGACAAGACCGATGGCCATGCCGAAGAAAATCAGATCCCACGGCAGTTTTTGACTTAAAACCCCTTCAATAATAATCGCCATCAACTGGCCTTTCGGTGCGGGGAGGGCTTCGGAGCCGATGCCGCCGCCGGAAGCCAAACCGGCCTTGTGCATCCCGATCATCGTGATGCCAACCACAAAGCAGGAGGTCAAAACGCCGATGATTAAAACAACTTGCTGTTTAAAAGGTGTGGCGCCGACGAGATATCCGGTTTTTAAATCTTGCGAGGTATTACCGGCGTTCGAGGCGGCGATACAGACGATCGCCCCCACGCTCAAAGCAACCGCCGCAAATTCTTGCCCTTTCCAACCGGCCAAGACAAAAATGAGGCAGGTGATCATGAGTGTGGTGATGGTCATGCCGGAGACCGGATTGGCCGAAGTGCCGATTAAGCCGGCGATGCGCGACGAAACAGTGCAGAAGAAAAACCCTAAAATAACAACCAACGCGGCCGCAATCATATGAGAGGTCGTACTCCCCGGCAGGAAGGGGAGAAAAGAGATAATCCCCATCACGACAAGGGCGCCTACAATGGTGACAACGAGTGAGATATCCCGATCGGTCCTCTGTTTGGGGCCGGTCTGCAATGCACCGCCACTTTTTTTGAACTCGCGAAAACTTTTTGCAAAGGAATTCCAAATGGTCGGAAATGTTTTGAGAATGGTCAGCAGGCCGCCATAAACAACCGTACCGCCGCCGATGTAGCGGATATAATTAGACCAGATCTCCATCATTTTCATGTCGGCGATCGGTTTGGTTGCGGGCGGCAGGGCCAAGAGACTGTTTTGGCCGAAGTAGCTGATGGCCGGCATGAGTACGAGCCATGCGAGGGCGCCGCCTGCGGCGGTGTATCCGGCAATTCTGGGGCCGATGATGTAGCCGACTCCCAGAAGTTCCGGCGAGATTTCGCCGGAGATGACAGCGCCACGCATCCAGTTAATGGCGTAAGCCGGGGCCTCTTTCCAAAGACCAAAAATATTCATGAATAATTTATAAACGGCCGAAAACCCGAGACCCGAAAAAACAAGAGCGGCGAGCTTTCCTCCTTTTTCGCCCGCGATCAAGACATCGCCGCAGGCGGTCCCTTCAGGATAAGGGAGATTTCCATGCTCTTGCACAATCAAAAGGCGGCGAAGGGGGATCATGAACAAGACACCCAAAACGCCGCCGATGACAGAAAGAATCAGGATCAAAGGATAGTGGAGCTCGAAGCCTAAAAAAATGAGTGCGGGGAGTGTGAACGTGACGCCCGATGCGATCGATTCGCCGGCCGAAGCGGTTGTCTGAACGATATTATTTTCGAGGATGGTTGAACTGCCGAATCTTTTAAAAATCGCGATCGACAAAACAGAGACCGGAATGGAGGCGGCGACGGTCATGCCGATTTTGAGTCCGAGATAAACGGTGGAGGCGCCGAAAAGAATACCGAAAAAAATTCCGAGGATAACCGATTTTGGAGTCAATTCACGAATAAGGGCGGATGAAGGGATATACGATTTGAAAGCGGGTCGTGTTGCGGCATCGCTCATAAATTTCTTGAATGGCTATCATGATTTAGCTATACCCGTCAAGAAATGGATGCCAAAACCTACATCATCAAAACATTCGGTTGCCAGATGAACGAACACGACACCCAAAAAATCGGCGGGGTGTTGGGGGGGCTCGGTTTCGAACCGGCCCGTTTTGAGGAGGAGGCCGATTTTATCCTCTTTAACACCTGCACTGTCCGAGAAAAGGCACACCAAAAAGCATTTTCAGCAATCGGCCGAACGGTAGCCAAAAAACGGCCAATTTCATTGATAGCCGTTTGTGGGTGTATGGCGCAGGAGGAAGGGGCCAAACTCCTCTCTCGTTTTCCCGAAATCGATATCATTTTTGGTCCCGATCAGATTTATCGGCTGCCGGAACTTTTAAAAACGCGGAACGAAACCGGTCGGCCGGCCATTGCCACCGAGCTGATCAATTCCCAAGAGGATTACCATTTTCTCGACTCGGTTCCGGCGATGCGTTTTCACGGACCGACCGCTTACGTCACCATCATGAAGGGGTGCAACAGTCATTGCAGCTATTGCATCGTCCCCAAAGTCCGCGGCACCGAGGTTTATCGTCCGTGGCGCGATATCGTCCGCGAGGTGCAATATCTCGTCGAAAAAGGTTGCCGCGAAGTCACATTGCTCGGCCAAAATGTCAATTCGTACGGAACGGGGGCCGAAGATGGGGTTCGGTTTGGGAAATTGATCCGGCTGATCAGCGACAACACTGATGTGGAGCGGATCCGCTTTACCTCCCCCCACCCGAAAGATGTCGATTGCGATTTAATTGAAGAATATGCGACGAACCCAAAGCTCTGTTCGCATATTCATCTTCCGCTACAATCGGGTTCGGATATGGTTTTGCGACGGATGCGTCGGGCCTATAACCGGAAAACGTATCGGGCCAAAATTGAAAAATTGAGAAAGGTTCGGCCTTCTATTGCGATTTCGACGGATATGATCGTCGGTTTTTGTGGTGAGACGGAGGCGGAGTTTCAATCCACCCTCGATTTTCTTCAGGAGATCCGCTTTGATTATATCTACGCCTTCAAATATTCCCCCCGTCCGGATACCGAGGCCCATCAATTTCCCGACGATGTGCCGCCGGGGGTCAAAGAAAAAAGGCTCTCCGAATTATTCACCCTGCAAGCTAAAATTTCCCACGAAATCAATCAGTCGTACGTGGGGAGAACCGAGGCGGTTTTGGTGGAGGGAGAGGATAAACTCGGAAAAGGGCGCTCACAAGGGAGAACGGAGACCAACAAAATTGCAAATTTTTCTGGCAACGATGTGCCGATCGGCGTTATAGTCAACGTAGAAATAAAGAAGGCCAACGCCAATTCCTTGGAAGGGATATTATGTCAGAAAAGCCGTTAGAAAAAGATGTTTTGATTGAGATGCGGGTAACCGGTCTCACGATTGACCCGTTTACGAGCATGCCGATTGTCATTTTGAAAGATGCCGCAGACAAATATGCCCTTCCGATCTGGATCGGGCTCATTGAGGCCTCGGCGATTGCTACGGAACTCGAAAAAATCGAACTTTCCCGGCCGATGACGCACGATTTGATGAAGAATATTTTTGATCAGACCGGCATCGCCTTTTCGAAGGCGATTATTAATTCCCTTGCGGACAATACGTTTTATGCCCAGATTTTTTTGAAGCAAAACGGAAAAGAATTGGTTTTGGATTCAAGGCCTTCGGATGCGATTGCGATGGCGCTTCGGACCAAAGCCCCTATTTTTGTGGCGAAGGGTGTGATTGAAAAATCGCGCAAGATCGATCTCTCCAAAGAACAATTGGAAGGGGAGCCCGGGAAACAGAAAAAGTGGGCCGATATTTTGGAGAACCTCTCTCCCGAAGATTTTGGAAAATATAAGATGTAATCATATGTTATTGCAAGCGAAGGAAAGCAATCCAGCAAATATTTATAAGCTATTTCGTGCCGTCGTGAAACGGCAACGGTGTATCGAAAATGGTGATTCTATTCTTTGCGCCGTTTCGGGCGGTCTGGATTCGATGGTCCTTGCTTCGCTTTTGGTCTCCCTCAAAAAAGACATCCCTTTTGATTTGAGTCTGAGTCATGTCAATTACGGTTTGCGTGGAAAGGAATCGGATGCGCAGGAAAAATTGGTTTATGATTTTGCCGAGAGGCATCATCTGAAATGTTTTGCGACAAAGGCCTCTTTGGAAAAAAAAGAGGGGGAGAATTTTCAAAATCAGGCGCGCGATTTTCGATATCATTATTTCGCCGAAGTGGCGGCGCAAATCAAGGCCGGTAAAGTGGCGGTGGCCCATCATTTGGAAGATCAGGTCGAAACCATTTTGGGACATCTCTTGCGCGGTTCCAGCATTCGCGGGTTGGGGGGGATGAAGGCTGTTAGGGCCCTTCCGGGAAAAGCCGGAATCCAGCTGATCAGACCCTTGTTATCCTTCTCCAAAAAAACGCTCGAACTTTATGCCGAACAAAACAATGTCGAGACCATCAACGACTCCTCAAATTTTTCTGACAAATATTGGCGCAATCGTTTGAGGATGGAATTGCTTCCGGTCATTCAAAATTTAAGGCCACAAAGTTTCGGAAAAATTGTCCGCTTGAGTCATACATTGCAGGAGTTGACCGGCTATCTGGAGGAAGAGGCAAAACAGTGGCTTCACGAATTTGCAAAAAAAGAGCCGGCCCATTTTTGGATGCCGCGGCCCCGTTTTATCCAGCTTCCAAGGGTGTTGCGTCTCGAAATTTTGCGCTGGGCATTTACCGGCTTCAATGGTAGTCAGGCCGAACTCAAAGCCGATCATCTTCTCCGTTGCGATTGGATTGCGCGCTCGGAAAAACAAAAAGGGGCTTATCGGCTTCCCCAAAAAATCTGTTTTGAGCGCTCCGAAGAAGATTTGATTTTGTCGCAGCTTTTGTGATATTTTTAAAAAAATGAAGCAGAGACATAAAACATTGGCCTTGTGGCTCCTTCTCGTTTTGGTCGCCATTTCGGTTTATCATTTCAGAAATTACACATTCAAAGGGGTTCAAGAGGTGCCGTTCAGCCAGTTTATGACCGCTGTTAGCAATAAACAGGTTGAAGAGATCACTATTAAAGAGGATACGTTCACCGGAAAATACAGGCCCGAATATGAAAAAGGGGCCTTTTTCAAGTCGACCGGACCGACCAACGTCGATACCAATTTCATCAATCAATTGATGGCCAGTGGCACGCAGGTTAATTATCAACGCCGCGAAGATGCCTTCTGGCCGCAGCTTTTGCTCTCGTGGCTTCCGATGATTCTCCTCTTTGCCTTCTTTTTCTTTTCGATGCGCCAGATTCAGGTGGGTGGCGGCCGGGCCCTTTCGTTCGGCCGAAGCAAGGCGCGATTGCTCACCGAAAACCAGAAGCGGGTTACCTTCAAAGATGTGGCCGGCGTGGAAGAGGCCAAGGAAGAGTTGGAAGAGATTATCGCCTTTTTGAAAGAGCCAAAAAAATTCACGCGTCTCGGCGGACGGATTCCGAAAGGGGTCTTGTTGATGGGCTCTCCGGGTACCGGCAAAACCCTTTTGGCCAGAGCGGTTGCAGGCGAGGCCGGCGTTCCTTTCTTCAGCATTTCCGGTTCCGATTTTGTCGAGATGTTCGTCGGTGTGGGAGCGTCCGTTTCCGGCGATACACCGGTTCTCATTAGAAAGGATGGAAATACAAAATTGATACCGATCGGTGAATTTGTGGATGATTATTACGAGATGGATGAAGAAGGTCATGTTGTTAAGGTGAAAGGGGTGCAAACCCTCGGGATGGAACCGGCCAAAACCGGTTTTAGGGGAGCCCCTGAAGGATCGTCAAAGATGTTTTTTGGTCAGAGCGATTGGAAGGATATCCGTGCGGTCTATCGGCATAAGGTCGATCAAATTTATGAGATTCATTATTTGGGAGGGACACTTGAAACAACAGGAGACCATAGCGTTTTTGTAAGAGATCGCAATATGGTTATGGCAAAGAAGGTGAGCGACCTTCAGCCGGGGGATTGTCTTGTCAACTTACCCTTCAAAGTACGGAGCCAATTTATCCCCGGTGTCGGCACGACACACAAAATCAAGGCCCATCGCTTTCCCGAAACACTTCCCTACACGACTCTTCCCATTCAGGAAGAAAAAGAAGATCTGCTTGAAAAATATCAATTTGTGATGATGCACAGAGGAGAAATAGCGCAGGCCGCTTTGGGAGAACAGATGGGTGTTTCTCAAGCGACGATCGGTCTCTGGCAGCGGGGCGTTCATTTTCCGAGGGAGATCAGCAAAAATTTGACGCGGAATCCTTACCCGCCCTGTGTCGCCATGACCCCCGGACTCATGCGGTTATTCGGCTATTACACAGCGGAAGGGCGCAACAACCGCTCCGTTGAATTTACGTTTGGCGCCCATGAGACGGAATTGCATCGTGATTGTATTCATCTGCTCAAAGAGCACTTTGGTGTTGAACCGGTGTTTGAAAAAACCGACGATAATGCCTTCAAAATTCGTTACCATTCTGCTCCGCTTGGCCGTTTTTTTGAACATCATTGTGGTAATGGTTCGCACAATAAACACGTTCCGGAAATCTTGTGGGACCTGCCGCGCGAATATTTTTTGAGCTACTTGGAGGGTTATTCAAAAGGGGATGGATACACCTCCGCGCAGGAATCCAAATTAGTCATGAGCTCTGTGTCCAAACAACTGATTTTGGAATTAGCGTGGCTTGCAGGCATGCATGGTATTCAAGTCGGCATCGGAGAGTCGTTCCTCAAAGAGGGCCGTGTGATTAAAAAGAAGCCGTTGCCGGCAACACGCTATTGGCGCCTTACGATCGGAAAGACGGCGCATCCCTTTTTGGATCCGGCCGATTTTCCCAATCAATTTAAAAAACCGCGTGTCGAAAAAATTGTGACGCGGCCTTACGACGGATATGTCTATGATCTTTGTGGCTGTGAAGGGGAGGCCTTTTTCGGCGGTGAGAAACCGCTTCTTCTCCATAACAGCCGCGTGCGCGATCTTTTTGAGCAGGGGAAGAAGAGTGCGCCGTGTATCATTTTTATCGATGAGATCGATGCGGTCGGACGTCATCGCGGCGCCGGCCTCGGCGGCGGGCACGATGAAAGAGAGCAGACCTTGAATCAACTCCTCGTTGAAATGGATGGTTTTGAATCGAACGAAGGGGTCATCATCATGGCGGCGACGAATCGCCCCGATGTTTTAGACCCCGCTTTGCTCCGTCCCGGGCGGTTTGACCGCCGCGTTGTTGTGCCAAGGCCCGATGTGAGGGGGCGCGAAGAAATTTTGAAGGTGCACAGCCGCAAGACCAAAGTGGCCGGTGATGTCGATTTGGCAACCATTGCGAGAGGGACCCCCGGTTTTAGCGGTGCCGATCTTGAAAATGTGGTGAATGAAGCGGCCTTGATTGCGGCCCGTTACAATAAAGAATCGATCGAGATGATCGATTTTGAACTGGCCAAAGACAAAGTCATGATGGGGAGCGAGCGCAAAAGCATGATCATCAACGATGAGGAGAAAAAAAATACGGCGTATCACGAAGCGGGCCATGCCTTGGTTGCGAAAATGACTCCCGGCACCGATCCCATTCACAAGGTCACGATTATTCCTCGCGGTGCCGCGCTGGGATTGACACAGCAACTGCCGACTGATGATCGCTACACCCACAACAGAAAATTTTGCGAAGACAGCATTGCGATTTTGATGGGGGGCCGTGCAGCCGAAGAGCTGATTTTTGATCAGCCGACCACCGGTGCCGGCAATGATATCGAAAGGGCCACCGAGCTGGCGCGGAAAATGGTTTGTGAATGGGGGATGAGTGAAGCGATGGGCCCGTTGGCCTTCGGCCAAAAAGAGGAGGCGATCTTTTTGGGCAAGGAATTTTCCAGACATCAGGATTATAGCGAAGAGACCGCCAAGCAGATCGATGCTGAAATCAGAAAAATTGTCCAAAGCGCTTTTGATCGGGCCAAAAATATTTTGAGAGACAACAAAGATAAACTTCAAGGATTGGCAGAGGCATTGCTTGAATTTGAAACCTTGTCGGGCGATCACATCGACAAAGTTTTAGCGGGAGAAAAATTGATGTCGGTGGACAAGCCGGCTCCCATGCCTCCCTTTCAACCGACGGCACCAGCACCCGCCACCGAGAAACCAAAAAAGCAGCGCATTTCTCCCGTTATCAAACCGATTCCGAC
>JAHFSU010000049.1 GCA_023265595.1 Deltaproteobacteria bacterium | reverse complement strand
AAATGATGCAGCCTATCGGCAGATCCGCCATCCTTCGGTTCAATATATTCTGGATGAAATAAAACAGGCCCGCACTGTTCACCATCACATATCGAATATTGTCTTTCATGATGACAGTTTTATGGCCTTGCCCATGGAGACCCTCTCCATCTTTGCAAAGAAATATAAGCAGCAGATCGATCTCCCCTTTGCGGTTTATGGGGTCATTCCGAATTATGTGCGGGAAGATAAGTTGGCACTTTTAGTGGAAGCCGGTTTAAATAGGGTGCGCATGGGGATTCAAAACGGGAGCGAAAACATACTCAAATTTTATGAACGTCCCACACCTCCCCAAAAAGTTTTGGAATCGGCGCGGATTATTAATAAATTTAAAAAATTTATGATACCACCGGCATACGATATCATTCTCGATAATCCGGTTGAAACACGCGAGGACGTTGTCACCAACCTAGAATTTATTAGAGAATTACCACGCCCATTCACTCTGAATGTGTTCTCTTTGCGTGTGATTCCAAACACCAGTCTGGAAAAAAAATTGAAGATGATGAAAATTTCCTTGGATGAAATTTCGGCAAATTATGTGGGCGTCTTTCCCTCTTTGGCAAATTGTCTTGTTTTTATAATGGCGGCAATGCCCATTCCAGATTGGGTATTCCAGCGCTGGCTAAAGAAGGTACAACCCGTTTTGAGTCCTCAAAAACATCATCCGTATCTACTGGCAGTGTGTCGCGCCGTTTTTCTTGTGCGCCGATTCTTTGATCATCTCAAGTTCATGGATTTTACGGTGATAACAGGCAACAAGATTGTTTATTTGGCATGGAAAGTCGGCTTGGTGAAGTTTTGGCAAAAACATATACTCGCAAAATTTGTTCCCAGTTTGGGATCTGTTATTTTACCGCCAGAAGTTCGATATCAAAAATCAGATCAGCGTTAGGGGGAATTACGGCGCCCGCACCGTGTGCGCCGTAGGCGAGATTTGCAGGAATGATCAATATTCTCTGTCCGCCGACTTGCATTCCCTGAATTCCTTCATCCCAACCGGGGATGACCTGTCCTCCTCCGAGTTGAAAATCGAACGGTTTTTTTCGGTCAAGCGAGCTGTCAAATTTTTTACCTTTTTTCCCATTCACATAAAGCCAACCGGTGTATTGGACCGACACCATTTTTCCGGGAATCGCCGTGGGGCCGACCCCCGGTTTCGTATCTTCAATCTTCAATCCCGATTTTGTAATGGTTCCCTTTGCCCACAGCGGCGCTTGAAAAAAAGCGGCAGCCAAAATCAGTATGAGAGAAAAACGGAATTTCATAGTTCCTCCTTGCTTTTGAAGCGAATGCTTATATAAGCCCAAGCCGGTTAAATCTAAAGGAGAAAAAATGAAAAAAAGGATTATCTCATTTCATTACACATTAAAAAATGATGCGGGAAAGACATTGGATGCCTCTGCCAAAGACAAACCACTCCAATTTTTGGAAGGGGCCGGCCAGATTATTCCGGGCCTTGAGAAAGAACTGGGTTCGCTAAAGACGGGCAACAAAAAGAAAATCAAGGTTGTGGCCAAAGAGGCCTATGGAGAACGCGATGATCGTTTCTTGCTGACCGTCGGCAGAGATCAGCTTCCCAAAGAGGCCAAAGTGGGGGAAGAATTTGAAATCAAGTCAGACAAAGGTTCCCTGATTGTTGTTGTCAAAGAACTCAACGAAAAACAGGCCGTGCTCGACGGAAACCATCCTTTGGCCGGAGTCGATCTTTATTTTGATGTTGAAATTATCGAGGCCAGAGAAGCAACAGACGAAGAGATCTCCCATGGCCACGCTCACGGCGCCGACGGACATCATCATTAAATTAATGAATTTTTTTTACGATATTGAATGTGGCGAAACGGGAGCCTCGTAATGACCGGCCAATCCACTTGATAGAATAGCTCCCATCGATACTCCATTCGTCGTTGAAGGCCCATTCCAGAAAAAAGGGGGTGGTGAAAATCATATTTTTGATCCGCCCGCTTCGTAAGGTGCTAGATTGATAGTTGGGATCGACTCGGGAGGTGATATCGGCTTCGGTGGCGCCGCCCCCCTTCATCACCATTTTGCCAAAATCGAGAAGGAGTAAAAAGGATCCTTGCACATTGGGGTTTCTCGTTTTGGGTGAAAACATTCCCGACCCGACAAAGCCCGTTTGACTCAAACCGAAAACGGAGCCAAGGGATTCCACCGCGTTGAGACCGAAACCAATGTAGTTAACGACCGGATTGACGAATTTCGATTTGTTCATCAGGATGGGACTCCCCGCGTGGACCCACATACCTAACTGGAAGTTGGGTGTGTGGATAAAATTGCCGCCGCTTCGTGCATTAATAACCCAACCCTTATTTTCCGTATGAACGACGACACCATTCACGGTTTCTTGCCTCGACTGGAATGTTTTCGATTCCATTTCCACATACATATCTTTGAGCCATTCCTCACCGATGCTCGATGCAAAGCGGACATTTTCTTCATACACTTTGGCTTGGTTAGTACCGCTGACTTCGGTGAAGGAATCGGGAGGGCTGACGACCCCGTAGAGATAACCGCCGCCGATGCTAACCCGATGTTCTCCATCTCTTAATGTGGTCGGTCCCGGAAGTTCGAGCGCTTTGGCGGAGAGAGAAAAAAGAAAACAAAAGCAAAAAACGGTTAAGAAACGCTTCATCCTCATGAAGCATACCAGATTCTTTCTTAATGACAACAACAGCGATTTTTAATAAAACTTTTTCGCGTTTATTTGCCCCCGTAGCTCAACGGATAGAGTACCAGCCTCCGAAGCTGGTGGTGCGTGTTCGATTCACGCCGGGGGCACAAGTCATTATGAAAATCATTGCCATTTTGGTTCCGTATCATTTGGGCCGTCAGGGTATTGGTTCGGCAAAGGGCCCTCTACGATATCGAAAAAAAGGGATGCTTTCCTTTGCGACGGCGCAGGAGACGATCTCAACAAAAACCAAAAATTTGAAAAATGAAATTGCTGTAATTGCCAAAGTGAATATCGATTTGGCCAAAAGGGTTCAACAGGCGGTTAAAAAATCGCTCCTTCCTATTGTCGTGAGCGGCAATTGTAATACCGCCTTGGGCATGATGGCAGGCCTTCGAAAAAAAACAGGGGTGATCTGGTTTGACTCTCATGGCGATTTTAATACGCCCGAAACGACACCGAGCGGTTATTTTGATGGGATGCCGTTGGCAATTTTGACGGGGCATTGTCACCAAAACTTGAGAAAAAAAATCGGTCTTTCCAAACCGTTGTCGGAATCCGATGTTTTATTAATCGGTCTCCAAAGTTTGGATCCTTTGGAAAAACCGGCGTTGAAAAAATCGGCCATCCAAGTGGCCTCTCTTGCCGCCATCAGAAAAAAAGGGATACAAAAAATCCTTTTGCCCAAAATCAGGAGGCTAAAAAAAAGGGTCCATACGATTTATCTCCATTTCGATATCGATACACTACACCCCTCTTTGGCCCCCGGGGTCGATTATCGCTGCGCCGACGGCCTCACTTTGAAAGAGGTTAAAAAGGCATTTGGACTCATTTCAAGGCATTTTCCGATCTCGGCTATCTCTTTAACCTGTTATAATCCCGATAAAGATATCGGAGATAAAACATTAAAAAACGGGGTCAGGCTTTTAAAAAACATTTGCCATTTTAATTGAGTTCGGCATAATCTCTGCAACCTTATGACCATTCCTGTTGCATCAGTTAAGCCACAGGCAAGTCAGGATGACCCTCGTCCCAAGTGGGATCCTTTTGAAAATAATTTTGATCTTCCCGATATCGATTTTAATTGGAATCCGGTTCCCTCTTTTGAAAACAGAGAATGGTCCCATCTCAAACAATTTTATTTCAGTACCCGAGTTGAAAATTGGCGCGTTTGGAATCACTACGAATTCAAACCGGATAGTAAACACCCCTACAAAGGACGGGAAATTACCAATGTGAATTTGAACCGCTATGTCTTACGCGGCAATCTACATGTTTGGGGGCCCATAGCCGTCTTCATGGATGTCGGTTGGCAGGATGCCGGAGTCGGCTACGATCGCAAAAAAAAGACGGAACCCTTTAAAGTCAATGTCGATATCGACACAAAATCGCCAAGCAGTTTTGCCGGCCCCGGCGCACAGATCTTTTTTTCAGGAGAGGAACATTCTGCGCTTTTTCCAAGTCGCTACATGGAGAGTTGTCTCGAGACTTCCACCAGTTTTGTGCTGACCCACCGCGAAATTGAGCCGAACCGTTTGGAGCTCGATTTGGGAAACGGTTTAAAGGCTGATTTGGCGGACATAGCGGACCACTATATCAAAACAAATGAGGTAACCTATCAGATGATGTATGCCGAAATGATGTGGAAGATGAAATATTCGCAGTGGAAATTTCTACAACCTTTTGCGGCCTTGGGCCCCAATTACATGGATATGCGTTCCTATGTTCAGCTTGAACCGGCCGGAGAGAGACTTCTGAAAAAAGGAGGGGTCCAATGGTCTGAAGTCCGCAAAAATCTCGATTTCAAACAATGGGCGGCGCGGTATGAAGTCGGCCTCTCTTCCGATTTGCTGAGTCTTGGCGGTCTGCTTTTTGTGTTGGGCCAAGGTTTCGGTTTTGAACCCGATGCGGGGAAAGAGGTTCCCGTAAAAGTGATCGCCAGTTATCAATGGGCGTATATTCCTGAAAATCTTCCTTTTGTTGGTGAAGGGAGGAACCATTTTTGGGCCTACAATACGACAGGTGGCGTAGAAGTGGGCTACCAATTCTAGAACCCATCTCATAAATCGTTCCGGTTGCAATTTCGCTTTTTCGGCTGCGACTTCGTCGGGTTTATGAGATGGGTTCTAGATATTTTTTAATATCCAACCGATCAGACCGCTTCCTAAAATCAAAACCGGCGCGGGGATTTTGGTTTTGATCAAAAATCCCAATGTAATGAGGGCCATGATGGCGGTGGGCCAATCGACAATCGCCTGTCTCCCCAAAATCCAGACCGATCCTGTGATGGCGCCGGCTGCGGCGGCGGTGACTCCATCGACAAAGATCGCCGCCTTTTCATTTTTGACGATTTTGGAAAACCACGGGGCGCAAAGAATGACCAAAAGATAGACCGGTGTAAAAATGCCTATGGCCGAAGCGACGGCCCCGGCAAGACCGGAGGCCAGATACCCGACAAAAGCGACGGTGATCAAAACCGGGCCCGGTGTGATCATGCCGACACTGACGGCATCGAGAAATTGGTGGTCGGTGATCCAATGAAACCGGTTTACCACATCATTGTAGATAAAAGCGATGATGACCATCCCGCCGCCGTAGACAATCAGTGCCGTTTTGAAAAAAAAGAAAAACAGTTCAAGGGGAACAAGAGTCAACGTTTGTGACTTCGTTTTTACAAAGTGGAATGCGAGTGAAATAATCCCGCCCAGGAAAAAAAGGAAAAAGTAGGCCTTGCCGAAATAGATTGTCACAGTCGCCAAAAGCAAAAAAACAAACCAGCGCCCCACATTTTTACTAAGCGAAATTTTGGTGATTTTATAAGCGGTTGCAATCACCACACCGATGACGGCTGCGCTCATGCCGTAGAAAATCGAAGAGATCCATGGGAGGCCTCTGTATTGGACATAAAGATAAGAGAGCCCCAACACCATCAGAAAAGAGGGGAGGATAAACGCGATCGCAACAAGGGTTGCCCCCAAAAGTTTGTTTTTAAGATATCCAAAATAGATGGCCAGTTGTGCGGCCAAAGGGCCCGGCAAAAGTTGCGATAAAGCAAGGCCGTGCCGATATTCCTCCTGTGTGAACCATTTTTTTTCTTCGACGAGATGTTGATGCATATAACCGACCAGCGCGATCGGTCCTCCGAAACCGGTGGCGCCGAGTTTGAGGAAATAGAGAAGGAGATGGGTGAGAGTAAAGGGTTGCATACCGGCGGGTCATAACATAATCTATGTGTCATTGCGAGGGACGACTGGACCTGTTTTGAAGAGAAAGAGTTGATTCAGCGCTTCGGCCAAAGTTATCTCGATTATCGCAAAAAAGTCCCCGCTTTTTTCCTGCGTCTAAGAGGCATATGTTAACAGGTAACAGACGTCAGTCAAGAAGGGCTGGATTTTCGAATAATTCCCTCAAATACTTTCCAGCCACGCCGCCCATATAGCCGTCAATAATCCGGTGATCGATGGTGACGCAAAAATCGAACATCGGTTTGACGACGACCTGATCGTTTTCGACGGCCGGCCGTTTGGTGATTTCACCGATCAAAATCACCATGGGCGTGCGGCTGAAAGGAACCAACGGTGCGAAACCAAAATGGAGTCCAAACATGCCGACGTTCGTAATCATGGCGGCCCCGAACGGGTCGGGGGGAAGATTCAAAAATCGGGGGCTGATATTTAAGTCGTAACCCAAATATCCCAAGACCCGGATCATCCCTTTCAGAAAAAAAGGCGGAAAAAATTTGAGAACACCCTTAGCCGTTTTTAAATTTGGGTCTTCGTCACCCCTGATTTTTTGTGACTGGTCCTTTAAGGTTTTGGCAATTTCCTCTAAGCCCATCGTGTGGGCATTTCTGATTTTGGCCCCCGAGAGATCGGGATTTTCTTTTTCCTTGAAAAAAACTTGGACAAAAAGATCGACATGATCTCTCGTATAGAGCCGGTTCCTTCGGATGATGACGTTGAGTTGCGGATATTTTGCAAGTGTTTTGGCAACGGCTTTAATAATGAGATGGGTGATCGTTAATTTTTCGGCGCGGGAGCGGTTTTGTTCCTCCAAAAATTTTAAAGCGGGGGCGGCATCGACCTCCATGGTGCCATACACGGAAGGATCTCCCGGTTTTGTCCAGACGGCCATGGAGATGCGTCTCCACGTAGAGATTTTTTTCAAAGGGCGGCAATGGACATTTTTGGAAAACATGCGGGAGAATATCTACTTGAATCGGTCGGTGCGGTCAAATATAAGCCCTTGCCGGAGTTTATTGGGGCAGTAGCTCAGCTGGGAGAGCGCGTCGTTCGCAACGACGAGGTCGGCGGTTCGATCCCGCTCTGCTCCACCAAAGTCAAGAATCAGTTCTATCTCTTTGCGCTGGCGTTCATTGCATTGCCGGCAGGGATATTTTCACAACCCAAAGCGGCGTTGCGCAAGACTTCGGAAGAGACAATGCAAAGAGGTGTTGCGGTCATCTCATTCATGTGCGATTCCCATGCGTCGGTCTCTTCGCCATATTTTTCGATGATTCCGGCAAAGCCCTTCAGGAAGTTCGGGATGTCGATATAATCAGGGGCGTAAGGGCATGATGTATTTTTGAATTCTTTTTCTGAAACACGGCAGTCTCTATCGCCGCATTTTGTCTGCAAACAACTTGTCAAAAGATAATACATTGCCTCTGCCCTCTCTAATGAAAGATTGCGGCAGGACCCTTTTTCCCATTTGTATTCTCCTTTAGCCGGACTTAATTCAAAACTGTTGGCCGCCTGTTTCATAAAATTGGCGCAGAGTAATTGTTTGTTCACATCGGCTTTGGCAACCGAGGCGAAAAACAAGAGCGAACAACTGATCCAGATGATTTTCGTTTTCATTTTCCCTCCTTGGTTCATTGGAACCAACGCCGATAAGTGCATTTTGGATGCCAAGGAGAGATAAATTACTAACTATTTGATTTTACTTTAAAAAAATACGAAGTCGGATAATTTTTATGGGGGGACGTTCCATCAAAATTTTGACGGTGGCGCTAAAAAGCGTCAAAAAACCGGGGGGACGTTCCATCAAAATTTTGACGGTTGCTGTTGAGTGACGCAATGGATGGCCCCCATCCCCCAAATCAGGTCGGAACAGTTGAGCCCCACAATTTGTCGATTTGGAAAAAGCTCTTTCAAGAGGCCCAAGGCCTTTCCATCATTTTTGTGGTTAAAAATCGGAACAAGGACAGACTCGTTAGTGACCAAAAAATTGGCGTAGCTCGCGGGGAGTCGTCCCTCCTCTCCCGCAACAACGCCCGGCATCGGAAGAGGGATGGTGTCAAAACGGGATTTCAATATTTCATAATTTTCCTGCGACGTTTTATAATTTTTATCTTTTGAATCCTCTTCCACGGCACACACAACAATATGGGGCGCCACAAAGCGGGCGATGTCGTCGATATGACCGTCAGTGTCGTCCCCTTCGACGCCTTCGTTAAGCCAGAAAATTTCATCGATGCCGAGATATTCTTTCAAAACATTTTCGATCTCATTTTGGTTTAAATGGGGATTCCGATTTTTGTTCAAAAGACATTGTTTGGTGGTGAGACAAACCCCTTCGCCGTTCACTTCAATGGATCCCCCTTCCAAAATAATTTCGGGCTCAAAACTTTTGAGGTTGAGAATGGGCGCCAATTTTTTGGGGATATCGGTATCGGCCGCCAGTTCTTCGTATTTTTTCCCCCATGCATTGAAAATCCAGTGGTTGAAGGCGACCTCCTTTTTTCCGCTGGTCGTTTTTTTGACCAAAAAATTGGGACCGTAATCGCGAATCCAGACATCAACGGTGGGGAGGATATGGATCAAAATGTTGTCGCAATTGGCCTCGGACTCTTTCAGCCGATGCAACACATTTTTTTTGACGGCGGCGTCATCCACCAGTAGAAAAACTTTTTCGCCACGGCTCAAATGGGCCATCATTTCGCAATAGAGATGTTGGACTTTTTCAACACGGTTTGGAAATGTAACCGGATCTTTGGGCCATGCCAGCCATATCCCTTCATGGGGTTCCCATTCAGCGGGCATTCGAAACCCGAGCTTTTTGGGTGTGGAATTCATTTGGATTGCTTCGCCCCCTTAGGGCTCGCAATGACATCAAAACGCCGACAGCTCAAAAAGGGCCAATCGTGACGGACCTCATCGATTAATTTCAAATTACATTCGGCGATGACAATTTGTTCCTTGTCGGCTGACCCTTTGGCCACAAATCGTCCCAAGGGATCGGCCACAAAAGAGGTCCCCCAAAAATTTAAGTTTTTTTCTTTCCCCACACGGTTGCAGGCGGCGACGAAAATATTATTGGCAATCGCATGGCTTCTTTGGATGATTTGCCACGCCTCTTGTTCGGCTTTGTTGATGGCGGCATCGCCTTTTACTTGAAAGCCGATGGCGGTCGGGTAAAAAATAATTTGCGCCCCGTTGGATGCCATAATACGTGCCCCTTCCGGGTACCACTGATCCCAACAGATCATGACGCCGATAGTGCCAAAACGGGTTTTGAAGACCGGGAAACCCAAATTGCCGTCGGCAAAATAGGTGCGTTCTCCATAGTAATGCTCGAGATCGTCCGGAATATGGATTTTTCTGTATTTTCCGAGGAGTTTTCCGTCGACATTGAAAACAACGGCGGTGTTGTAAAATTGATTTCCCTCTTTTTCATAAAGGGAGGCGACTAAGACAATCCCCAATTCCTTGGCCCAGCCGGCCAGCTCTTTTGTGGCAGGGCCCGGAACGGTTTCGGCGAGTTTGAAAAAATCGGGATTTTCCGTTTGGCAAAAATAGAGGGAACCGAAAAGTTCAGACAGAGAAATAATTTGAGCCCCAAGACCGGCCGCTTCAAAAACTTTTTTCTTGGCCTTGGCGAAATTCGCCTTGACATCTTCTTCGTGCTTCATTTGTATAAGGCCTAACTTGACTAGATGCATAAGAAACACTATAAAACAAAAATCATGACGACCGTCAAAGATTTTATCAAGCACCATTATCGCCATTTCAACGCAGCTGTTGTGGTGGATGCATCAGAAGCGTACGTCAATCATCTCAAAAAAGGCGGAAAAATGTTCCTCTCGATGGCCGGCGCCATGAGCACCGGCGAGCTGGGGCTTTCACTGGCCGAGATGATCCGCAAAGATAAAATTCACGGCATTTGCTGTACCGGTGCCAATCTCGAAGAAGATATTTTCAATCTGGTTGCCCATGAATATTATGAACGGGTGCCGCATTATCGGCAGCTTTCAGCCGAAGATGAGGCCAAGTTGAGGGATCGCGGGATGAATCGCGTGACCGATACCTGTATTCCGGAGGAAGAGGCGATTCGCCGGATTGAAAAACAGGTCTATAAACTTTGGAAAAAGGCCGACGAAGAAAACAAGCGCTATTTTCCCTATGAGTTTATGTATCAACTGCTCAAAAGCGGGGTGATTAAAGACCATTACCAAATCGATCCGAAAGATTCGTGGGTGATAGCGGCCTGCGAAAAAAACATCCCCATTTATACTCCCGGCTGGGAGGATTCAACGTTGGGGAATATTTATGTCGCCCACAATATCAAAAAACAGTTGTCCAATTATCAAATTGTGAAGTCGGGTTTGGAGCAAATGGCTCATTTGATTGAATGGTATAAAGAAAATTCCGGTAAAGAGGGGGTCGGATTTTTTCAGATTGGCGGCGGCATTGCCGGTGATTTTCCGATTTGTGTCGTTCCCCTGATCCAGCAGGATTTGAAAGAGCCGTGCAAGTTTTGGAGCTACTTTTGTCAAATTTCCGATTCAACAACCTCTTACGGCTCTTATTCCGGCGCGGTTCCCAACGAAAAAATTACTTGGGGAAAAATCGATATCAACACGCCGCGGTTTATAATTGAATCGGATGCCGCGATGGTTGCCCCCCTCATC
>JAHFSU010000048.1 GCA_023265595.1 Deltaproteobacteria bacterium | reverse complement strand
CTTCAATGGTGAAATAGACGCGCGGTTTTCCGGGGCTAGTTATCTTCCCCTCCCAAAAATTGGCTTTAGAGTCTTTTCTAAAAACAATCTTTTTGACGCCGGAAATCTGTGTGATCGGAACACCCGAATTTAATGCCTGCGTAATCACTTCGATCTTTATCTGCAGACGCTTCTGGATGGTCGGATGCATTCTAGCCAAGTTTCCTTTTGCAAAATCGGTCTCTACGGCAGTGTACCGAATTGGGGGTTGTGCCCGCGCGGCAGGGGCTTCAGCCTCCGCCGATCCATTTTCCACCCGCCTGTATCTTCTAGGCCCGGGCAAATTGGGTTCCGGAGAGGCCACCACCGCTCTGGGGATTGAAGCAGAAGGGGGAGGCGATGCAACCGGCGCAACAACAGCGGGCGCTGCAGGCGTCACTGAAGGGACTGTTGAAGGGGGTGGCGGCAAATCAGGTAAAGCCGGTGGAACCGATCTTTTAAGTCTCAACTCTAAATCATAACTTGGCCCCATCGGGGCAAATCGTTTCGGAAAAATTTTGCACATTTTTTCACCGATCAAAAGTCCCAGCATGGAATAAAAACCCATTTCACATCCGGCGTCGAACCATTCAGAGGGGGGAAGATTTTCTCTTGAGGCATCCCCCACCCCTTCCAAAAAAGAGGTGACGATAAACACCCCACCACCGACCGACTGACCATAGTGAAAACCGAGCCCCTGCATCGCAATAAACGGAGAATGATATAAAAATTTGGCGCCGGCATCGGGGATCGAATAGTGTGGTTCCACCATCACTCGCCCTCCCTCCTCTCCAATCAGATCACTCAAGCCGCTGACGACCATCGCTAAAGGGGCCGCCTCCGGAGCCACAGCCGCCGCGGCCCAAAAGCCGCTCCCGAGCGACACCGCGTTGCGCAGAAACAGATTGGTCACTTTATCCATACGACTCCAAAGTCGAATCTCTGCATCGGCCCTTTCATTGATCCATTGATAAACAGAGGGGAGCCGCGCCTCGTTCAAATTAAGATTCTCTTCGAGCCGGTCATATTTTTTTTGTTCGAATGCGGCTCGCAAAGAACGGATGGATTGCAGTGTTATTTCAGCCTCGTCAAAAGACATCAGCGACAGGATATCTATTTTAGAATCCAAAAAATATTTTTCAAATAGCTCCAATCTTTTTTCGAGTTTTGCCATGTCGCCGGAGGAGCGTTCTTTCCCCTCTTGCACCATTTTTTCAGCCAACGCATCGAGGGATTGGAGGGTGGAGTGATTTGCGAAAAATGCAGTCCGGTAGAGGGTATCGCTCTGCTGTAATAGCCCTGCCAAATAATCGGCGGCGGAACAGTATCGAAAACGTTCCGGATGGCCATATTCGCTCACAAAAGAGGGAATATCGATGGGGGGGATTTTTAGATCTTCTGTATAATGCTCAAGATCGCAGCTCTCTAACTCTTCCGCATTACCTTTCAAATAGGCGATATCATTTATGAATTTTCCAAGGGCGCACCCCGGGTCTTGTGAGACATCGACAAGTTTACGGCAAGAGTCGGCCATACGTTAAAGTTATCGGCAATTTTGCAAAAAAGTTGCTCACGGGACTGTTGTACCACAAGAGCATATGGTAGCTGCTACCATATGCTCTTTTCATATGCTCCAAAAGGCGGAGCGGCCTTCGCCCTGAGGTTTGGCGGGGAGATTTTTGAGATCGAGGAGGGCCTGCTGGCGGGAGATCGAATATTGAAGCTCTTCAAGGTAGTCGGAAATTTGGATCTGTCTTCGGCGTTGAAAAAGCCTTTTCAAAATATGGCGTCTGGATTCCGGGTCCCAACTGCCGACCCCCTTTTTTGTTTTGGCGTCAATGAGAACCCTTTCGCGGCTCAAAAACCCCCACTGTTTAAATTCCTCAAGACTCTCCTTGGCGGCCCTCTCCGCAAGCCGACTTCCGGGGAGATAGAGATCAAAAAAATAGAATTGGGGAGAAACCGGTTTCAAATCCGCAATCAGATAGTTCAAAAAAAGTTCCAGCTCACGGTCTAAAGGATTGGCCGTCGTCATGAAGCCGGCGACAACGCCGACGGTTTGAGGGGTGGTCATCCGTTTCATGACCGAACGGATCAGGACCGGATGCCAAGTGGTCCAACTCTCCAATCCCCATTGAACCAGAATTTGGAGAAGACGGGGATCGTATCGGCTCCAATCGGCGGCCACGGCAATGAGTTCCTCTTTGGTTTCAAAACGGTATCGCCATTTTTTCTTTTCGCCGACCGAACGGGCTCCCCATCGGCCCAATTCATAATAGAGGCGCGAGAGGTGTGCCGAAGTCGGAATCCCCCAGCTCATATCGCCACTCCTTGCCATTCACAAAGGTCATAAAAAAAATCGAGGGCCTCCTGAGCCTTGGGAAGCCGCTCTTCCAGACAGTGATGCAGATGCTGGGAGACCGTTTTTAGGTCGATCTTTTTTTTCAGCAACAGGCGCGCATGGGGGATATCCTTTTCCCTTCCGGCGAAACATTTCATGACTAAGAGATCTTCCTTGCCGAGGGCCAGCGCCGTCAGTTTTTTTCCTTTGAAGATCGAAACGAGGCGATCGCCGTAATCTTTCGGGAGGGAATAGGTGAAGGTGGCGAAATAGTTGTTCAGCCAGTCGGGAGGGAGTTTCAATTTGGCGGCCACGCGCTTTGCATGGACATCCAGTTCGGCAAGGGTCATTTTTGTTTTGAAGGGGATCGCATCGATATCCGAGGTGGAAAGGGGGATGTGGTGGGCCAGAACAAAGGCGGCCCCTCCCCCGACCAAGAGCTGTAAGGGCTCGCGGACTTCCTTGTCGAGCGCCGCCAACGCCTTTTTCATCTGTTCGGCTTCCATGGTTCGGCCTCCATCCGGCTTATTGTATATCTATTTGACTATTAGTCAAATAGATTGTTATTTGTAGCATAGGGTATAGCCCCCGCAAAACAAAATGACGGATTATGGGTGTCATTGCGAGGAGCCGCAGCCGCGAGCGAAGCGTGGCGGGAAGCAGGACGAAGCAATCTCATTGATATTCAAGTGAATTGCTTCCCCCTCGACAAGCTCGGGGTCGCAATGACAGCCCATGATAAAATCGGTTATTTTGTTTTGCGGGGGCTATACCCTATGCTCACAATGTTTTGAGAAATTCCAAGTCTTGCGCATCACCGGCCGATTTTCTCCGGCTCCGGGCTATCGCTTTGAGGCGCAAAAGATCCTCTTTGGAGGCAATATAAAAAACATAAGACTGAATGGTTTGTCTCTGTGCATGGGAAAAAAGAGTATCGGCCGGAAGGGGAAAGTCAAAAAGGAGATCAATTTGCAAACCCGTTTTGCGGTTCAAAAAATGAATGCTCTCCGGGACATCGAGGCGAATGCGAACGGAGGCAACGCGGGGATTATCAATGGTGTTCGTGATATGCCCTAGTTTGTCTATTTTGGATGCCAATTCAAAACCATGTTTATAAAAAATAGCGACTAATTCTTTTTGGGAACGAACCTTCTCGGAGAGCAAAAAATCAAAATCCTTCGTAACGCGCTGTGAACCCAAAATGACAAGGGCCATCCCGCCGATTAAAATCGGCGTACTCCCCAATTTGTCCAACTCCTGAATAATTTTTCCGACCGTTTTGATGTAAGCCGCGGTTTTATTCATGTCTCATTTGCCGAATGGCCTCCAGATAACGAAAGTTCTCTTCTATCCGCCGGGCCGCTTTCAAAGATGCGATCCGTGCTTGGGCACCTTGGGACGCAATGGCGCGCCGTCTCTGAGGGGAAAGGGTTTTGGCCCGTTTTTTCCCTCCCCGTCGACCCAGTATTTTGGCAAATTGTCTGAAGGACATGGATTGATATTAGCTTAGCGCTAAGCAAAATGCAAATAAAATTTTGGGGGGCATAGGGTAACTACCATATGCTCGTGCGAACAACTGTCGCGGCGGAAAGGGTTTGGCCGTCGGTGGTGAAGGTGATGGCGCCATCCTGATCGGTTCTAAAAAGTTGGACCTCCTTCTCCTGAAGACGGGCAAGGACCGGTTCGTCGGGGAGACCGTATTCGTTAAAGAGGCCGACCGAAATCACCGCATGCTTCGGATTCACCGCATTTAAAAATGGAGGCTGTGTGGAGGTGTCGGAGCCGTGGTGGCCCAGTTTTAAAACATCGGCGCGCAAATCGGGATGAGAGGCCAATAAAAGATTTTCTCCCTCGCGCATCAGATCGCCCGGAAAGAGAAAGGCCCTATTTTTGTAGACGAGTTTCATCACGACCGAATTGTCGTTCGTGTCGAAATGGGGGAGCGTCCCATTGGGACCCGGCGCGAAAAATTGCAACACGACACCGGCCTCTTCGATCGGCCTTGTTTGCGAGGTCACCTTAATCACTTCAATCTTTTTCTTTTTGACCGCCGCTAAAAATTTCTGCCACTCCTCCCCTTCCGCCTCGGGGGCATCGTCGCCGTTGGTGAACAAAACTTTGGGTGAAAAATGTTCGACCAAAAATTGGAGCCCCTTGTAGTGATCGTGATGCGGGTGGCTCAGAAAAAGTTTGTCGACCTTGTAAATCCCCTCCTCCCAAAGATACGGGGCCACGACAAATCGGCCGATATCCCACGGGCTCCCCTTGACCCCTCCCCCATCGACGACCCAGACCTTGCCGTTCGGAAGCTGAATAACGGCCGAATCCCCCTGCCCCACATCCAAAAAATGGACCCGCAATTTGCCGTCGTACGGTTTCATAAAACCTGCGCAAAAGATTGCCATCAAACCGACGGCCAGCGCAACCCTTCGTTTTTTTCTAAAAAGTTTTTGCGGCAAAAAGCAAACGGCAATGGCGGCGTAATAGAAAAAAAGTTGGGGCAAAGAGAGGGCGCCGTAAAAAATCCCCTTTTCGGCGTGGGATGCAAACCAGCCGATGGTGTTGAGGGTAAGTTGGGCGAAAAATCCGGTCAGGTGCCAAAGGGGTGCGAGCGTGAGAGGCCCAAAACCGCCGAGACCGCTGAGGAGCCATCCGATCATCCCTAAAGGCATGATAAAAATATTGACCATCGGGACGATCACGATATTGGCAAAAATCCCCATGAGGCTCACCATGTGAAAATGATAAAGGAGGAGCGGCGCGAGGCCTAAGAGGGTGCTGCAAGAGATGGCGAGACTGTTGAGGAGAGTGCGGAGCCCCCTCTCCCTTGCCCCCTCCCCTTGCGAGAGGGGAAGTTTTACAAACAAAATCAAAAACAAGACGGCGACGAAGGAGAGTTGGAAAGAGGCTTGAAAAAGGGAGAGCGGTGAGAGGGCTAAAATGAAAAAGGCGGCGAGGAAGAGCGCCGACAAAAGATCGGTTCGGCGCCAAAGCGATTGACCCGCCAGAAACAGGGTCGCCATGACGGCCGCGCGAACGGCCGAGACCGGAAAGCCGGCGACCGCGACGTAGAGCCAGACAACCGGAATCACAAAAACCGGCGCAGCCCGAAGCAAAAAAACCGATTTATAAAACGGGGGAAATTGAAAAACGATCCGGAATAAAAAAAGAAAAATCAGCGCGACCATTGCGACATGGAGTCCGGAAATCGAGAGAAGATGCGAAACACCGGCAGCACGGAAAGCCTCTTCCCATGACGGCGACAAACTTTTTCTCTCCCCCGCGAGAAGGCTCGACAAAAAAGCGGCAGCATCCGGTTTTGTGTTTTGAACCATCGTGCGTGTGACCTTTTTTCGGATTTTTTCAAACCACCGGCCGGCATTTTTTGAGGAACCCGGCAGGCGGACAATCCACGAGGGATCGGAGACGGAACCGAACGCATCGATCCCTTGCGCTTCGTAATAACGTATGGCCGAAAAGGACCCCGGATTTTTGAAATCGCGAACGAGTTTGAGCGATGTCTTGAGCCGAACCCGATCCCCCATCATCAAATCCTCGTAAAAATCTTGCGCGAAAATCCGGACGCGGCCGGAGACCGGTTGACCGGAGGCTAGTTGACCGGCGGCCGATTGACCGGCGGCCGACCCAAAAATTTTTTCGGATTCCTTTTTGCACGCGGCGAGTTCCAGCCAGAGGATGGCCCCCTCCGCCGTTTTTTCGGGCGGGAGAAAAAGTTCTCCCTCGCAAAAAAATGCGGTCCGGATTTGCGGAAGCCGGTGGCGGATGGAATCGGACGGAATCGGTTTTTTGAAGAGTGCGGTTTGCGAATCAACGAGAAGGATGACGCCCATCTGCAAGCAGACGAACGGGATGAGAAGACGGGTGATCTTGAAGCGCGGTTTCAATCTGGTGATACATTCTTTTGGCCACTTGAAGAACTCCATCGGGTGGGGACTTAAGCGTTTTTCCGGCGAGGATCAAGCCGAGTTTTGTCTGGATGCTCGTAAGATAACGGCGACGTTCCTCATTCGGATTCGAAAGAAAAAGATTTAAGACCACTTTGGGATCGATATCGTTGATCCAAAGTTTGTCTCCCTGCAGTTGCACTTTAATCCCGCCGGTCATCTCTTCATAAACGTGGGTCAATTTGTTCAGAAGTTTTTCAAGTAATCCTTGAGCCTGAGCATTGAAATGGGGTTTGTTGGTGCCGTAGCGGAGCCAAACCGCATTTCGATATTCCTGAACACCGGCGACGAGCCCTGTCCAGAGGGGGATATCGGTTTCATGTGTGTCGATGAGGGAAGAGACTTGGATTCCGTTCAGGCAGATTTGGCCGTCGTCGAGTGTGTATTCTTCATAAGGAGTTCTTTTGAAAGGGAGGCGATAATTTTGGGCCTCTTCAAAGGGATTTAAGGGATCATCGGCTTTGTCGGTTTTTCCCGAAAAGAGTTTTCGGAGTCTTAGGGTGTTGAATCGGGTTCGGTCGATTGCCATGGATTCTTCCTTTCCCGCCGCATAAACGGGCGGGTCCCCCTATTGATTATCGGCAAGGAGCTTGGCCAAAGTTGCGTCATAATCGGCCGTGAGCTGTTTTGACCGCTCATCCTGCCTTAAAATCGTTTTAAGCCTCTCCAAGGCTTGAATTTGGGCCATCTCCAGCTTCATATTTTTGACGTTATGCCCTTTGAAAAAGATCTCCTTTTTTGCATGGTCGTAATGGATGGAGGCAACTTCGCGCCCCATAATGAAGGTATAGGTGAGGCGGTCTTTGTAAACCGCCAGCATGCTATCTTGACCTTTGGCCTGCGGCGCCTTGACCGGCTCTGCTTTACCTCTCCCCATTAATTTCCAAAGATCGAGGGCCGATTTTTGTTTTTCGATATGTTCTGAAACGTGCGGCGTTTTGGCGCTTTTCATGTCTCCTCCCTAAAACCCTTTTAGCTACGCTTAGAGTTTGCAGGATTCATGCCAAATTCTATGAGCGGATGTGTTGACCTGCGGATGTGTTAATGATTAATAAAATCAAATAGTTGTGTTCAGTCTGTCTTCAGTCCGTCTGAGTTTTCAAATTTTGGTTTTACCAATTTCTCTCACTATGATAAAAGATGTCAGAAAATTGACGGTTGCAAAAAAAAGCGTCAAAAAATTGGTGGAACGTCCCCCTATTTTTTTGACGGTTTCAGAAAAAGCGTCAAAAAAACAGGTGGAACGTCCCCTTATAAAAATTGCCATGCAAAAAGGGACCCCCTTCCAGCGGGCGGTTTGGAGGGTACTGCAAACGATCCCTTACGGCGAAGTGCGGACCTACCAGTGGGTCGCCAAAAAAATTGGGAGACCGAAGGCGGTGCGGGCGGTAGGCAATGCGTGCGGCGCCAACCCACTCCCCGTCATCATCCCCTGCCATCGCGTCATTGCCAGCGACGGAAGTCTCGGTGGCTTTAGCGGTGGGCTAAGACGGAAAAAGCGATTGTTGAAGAGGGAAGGATTTAATTTTTAGGGGCCGGCAGGACACGGTCATCGACATCGACATCTCTGTTATCGACATCTTTATACTCTTCATCCGTGGCATCAAAATCTTTGTCGTCGATATCCCCCCTCTTCCCCTCAAGATCGGGACCTGCGTCTCTATATTTTGGATTATCGAGATTATCCTGTGGCTGGGGGGGAGTATAAAGGACCTGATTATTTCCATCAACGGCCCAAACAGAAAGCGGCGTTCCTAAAAACATCGATAAAACCGCAATTAAAACCACGACAAATAATGTTTTAACCATTTTCATGTTTTGAGCTTAACATTTCTTCAAGGTTATGTGTAGAATGATTTTGTGATTTTCTTAAAAAATTTCTTCGTGACGACCACTCAAGCCATTGATTTTATTCCGATTATTCATGATCTCCGTCTGACCATTAGGGAATCGCCGGTGCAAGACGGACTGGCGACCGTCACCCTTCCGGCGGGGGGAGCCACCCTCTTTTTAAGCGACCTCAAAATCGACCAACTGGCCGACTTTGGCGAAAAATTCAAAAGTCTCGAACGGGAGATTCGTTCCCTCTCCCTTCCTTTTCAAAAAAAGGAGTTGGTGCTAGAGCCGAAGCAGATGTTGTATCTGGTGGATGCAACCACGATCGGAAAACGGCGCGAATTTGTCGTGCAGGTTTTGGGAGAAGAACCTCCCAAACAACAAGGCCCGGCGGCCGGAGGAAAAAGACGATGAAACATCGGGAAGCGGCGCAAAAAGTGATCCATCTCAAATTCGACGACAACAAACTGGCGCGCGATCTTTTTGGGAGCGACGACCAACATTTGAAGTCGATTGAAAAAACGCTCGGCGTCGACATTCATGTGCGCGGCTCGGATCTCAAAATCGAAGGGGATCCGAGCGACGTGCAGATCGGCGAAAAGGTGTTGAACGAGCTCTACCAGATGATCAAAAAAGGCTACCCCGTCATGGGTTCCGACATCGAACAGGCGATCCGGACCCTCACGCGAAACAGCAAAATGAATCTCGAAAGCGTTTTTCTCGATTCGATTTTTATCCCGTCGCGCAAAAAGGCAATCACCCCCCGCTCGGTGGGACAAAAAGAATACATTGAAACAATCCGCAAAAAGGATCTGGTTTTCGGCATCGGCCCCGCCGGCACCGGAAAGACTTATTTGGCGGTAGCGGTCGCCGTGGCGGCCCTCATGAAAAAACAGTACCGACGGCTGGTGCTTGCCCGGCCGGCGGTTGAGGCCGGAGAGCGTTTGGGATTTTTGCCGGGGACGATGCAGGAAAAGGTCGATCCGTATTTGCGGCCCCTCTACGATGCCCTCTACGACATGCTCGAGGTGGAGCAAGTCGACCGGATGATTGAAAATGACGAAATTGAAATTGCCCCTTTGGCTTTCATGCGCGGGCGGACATTGCACCATTCGTTTGTGATTTTGGATGAGGCGCAAAACTGCACGCCGATGCAGATGAAGATGTGTCTGACACGACTCGGGATCGAATCGAAAATGGTGGTGACGGGAGACATTACCCAGATCGATCTTCCGAGCGGACAAGAGTCGGGAATTTTGGAGGCGATGCGGATTCTGGATGGGGTTGAAGGGATCGACATCCATTATTTTACCGAGGCCGATGTGGTGCGGCACCCGATTGTGAAACGGGTGATCAAAGCTTATGAAAAGACCGATTATTAAAAGTCTCAAAGATTTTTTGGGAGAAATTCACCAATCCGATTTTTCGGATTTGAGCCGGTTTAAAGAATCGGCCGCGGCGGGGTGGATCGGATTCGTCTTGTTTTGTTTCGCCGTCACGTGGCTCACGAGTTTTTCGGTCAGCAACCTTCCGGAAAAAATTCAGGCGGGACAAGGGATCCTGCGGGACATTCGGGCCGACCGAAACCTGTCGGTGGTGAACGAGGAAGAGACCGAGGCCGACCGGAAAAAGGCGTCGGAGAGTGTTTTGCCGGTCTTTGATTACGACGAATCGGCGCCGGAAGGGATGTCTGAAAAAACACGGGCCGCACTGGCCGCAATTCTCACACGGCCGATTCTCTCTTCCCGCGAACCGCTCGTGGCCCATTTCGACAACGGCGTGGTGCTGCGCAGAATTCATCTTCCGAAAGGAACGCGCCGCGAAGAAGAAGAGCTCGTCGTCAAAAACATCTCCAAAATCTGGACGGTCGATCAAGCGCGGCAGGCCGTCTCCAAAACCGTGCCGAAAAATTTGCAAAAGTGGATTGTCCCGAACACGACGTTCAATTTTCAGGAGACCGAAGGGCGGAGAGAGGCGGCGGTCCGGAGCGTGAAGGAGAAGATCATCCACTACCAAGCGGGCGATTTCATTGTCCGCGCGGGGACGAAGCTCGAACCGAAGGATGTGCAGCTCCTCGAAAAAATAAAAAAGACGCGGGGGCTCGAAAATACGCCGATCCGTTTTCTCGGGACGTTTCTGTTTGTGGCGCTGGCCCTCGGCGGGACATTTTATTTTTCGGAACGCTTTGTGAGACGCTTCCTGCCGGAGCGGAAAGATTACGTTTTGATCGGAGCGGTCGTTGTGACGATCCTCGCCATTTTGAGAATTTCCCTGCTGCTGGCCGGGGCGATTCACGAGGCCTTTTTCTTCGAGATCCCGAGGCAGGCCCTCTACTACGCAATTCCTGTGGCCGGCGGCGTGATGCTCGTGAGGATGATTTTGACCGCGGAGGTAACGCTGGTGCTCGCCATCATTTTGAGTCTGCTCGCCGGTCTCACCGTGGGGAGCAATGTGAATTACACCGCCTACTGCCTGATTAGCTGCATTGCCGCCGGATGCGCCGTGGCGCGTGTCGACCACCGTGGGGCCATTTTCAAGGCCGGTCTGATCACCGGCATGGTCAACGCCGTGGCGGTGTTGGGGATTCACCTCCTGCAAATCGACCGGCTCGAGTCGGTCTTCCGGTGGGATTCGCTCCTCGCCCACATTGGCTTTGCAATGCTCGGCGGTATTTTGGCGGCGGTCTTTGTCCTGGTCGCCGCCCCCGTTGTCGAGTGGCTCTT
>JAHFSU010000069.1 GCA_023265595.1 Deltaproteobacteria bacterium | reverse complement strand
GGAAATAAGGAAGAACCGTCTCCACCTGCGTCTGCTGCAGCATCATCTCCGAAATCCAAGTTTTATAAGGGTCGGGCTTTTTCAACCGCCACGGAAGATCGCGTCTGTTTTTGTCGTACCATTTGAGAAGCGAGGAGGTGAGAGACATGGCCTGCTTTTACGGAGAGTGCCCTTTTTGTCAATGATCCGTTAATGCGGAAAGGAGACCGGCAGCATCCCCCTCTTCCAAAGCTTTAAGGATTCTATTGCCATCATCCTCCCTCCCCTTGGGTGCCAAAATAACTCCTTCATGGCGGCACGGTTGAGTAACATCCACACCAAGACGTGCAACATTTTTCATTTGCACTTTGGATCCCAATTGAACGCCCAACTGAATATTGGGATCGACTCGCATTTCACGGTAATAAACCCCTAGTTTTTGAATCATTGCTTCTTCCGGCAGTTTACCCAAACGGTGATAAATGCGCTGGATGGCAATCAAAAGTTCACGGATGAATTCCTGGAATTGATTTCCCTTGGGTCTGACTAAAACATCGACAAGATAGGCTGCCGTCTCTTCATTGCCTATTTCACCCAGCACATAGGTCAACAACCATTCAAAATAACTGGTCTCGTATTCATTGCGCTGAAGGAGTTTTAAAATAGAGTTTTGAGCTACTTTGAGACGCCGATGGGCAATTGCATACAACAAACCGACCGTCCCCGTGCTCATGTAATCGTCGCCTATATGTTTGGTCGAAACCCATTGTCTTTGAAGAATTTGAGCACGCCTTTCCCACGCGGCCAAAATTTTGGCATCAGAAAGGGTCTGAACAAAAAACCAACCCAAAAGATAGGCCTCTACTTCTTTGAGGTTGCGAATATAAGACCGAGCCTCTTCTTTTATGTGTTGTATTTCTTCCAAAATTGTCTGCAAGAGCTTCGGATCGCTGAGGCCCAAAGCTACCGGCTCCATCATCAAAGGAGAATCGGGACGCCCCCCCATGCGGTCATCTTGGTGCAAAAAATAACTCAGGCGATTGCGCACCATCTCCGGACTCGGAACGGAACTGAGCCGTAAAGAATAGAGGGTCCGCACAGGGGTATGAATCATCTGATCCAAGCCCACGCAAACGGGACACGCAGATTCAGAAAAATAAAGTTCGGGCGGTTTGGGCCATGGGATATGCTGGACGATCGTCCTGGCTGCTATGATCCCGGAATCCTTTCTCTCTCTTTCCAAATCCCAAGGCCCTCCCAGTTGCAGCCATTGGGAGATACCTCGAACACTGGCCAAGACCCTTCCATAAGCCTCCGGATCGTAAGGAACCCAACCGGCCGGAAACTGCTTCTGCAAAGCCCTTGTAAAAAGAGAATTATCCAATAACCGGGTCTGAACAGCTTGATAAAGATCAGGGACATAATCCTTGCCGGGAAAAAGTCTCCGTAAAAAGGCTTGTGCCCTTGGCAAATTCTCCGTTGACAGAGGCAAGATAAAAGATTGGCGATAGCTTTCTTCTTCTCCATCCCGAATCCATTCAATCTGCACCGTCAAAGAAAGGGAGGCTTGAGAGACACCGTCTGTTAGAGAACCTTCGAGAACACTCCCAACGCGCGTTACTTTCCCAGTTCGTGAGGCCTCTCTAATCTCAGACAGAACAGCAGCCAAAGAGGATCTGTGAAAATCAAAATGTAATAAGTTAAAATCAAAATGAGACAATAAGTTTTCCAAATCGACGGGTCGGCCCGGTTGCAAAGAGCTTTCGATATCAAGCGGCAGTGCCAACCGGAGTGAAAAATCCCCCTTGCGAATCAATTGGAGCCAATCCTCGAAGCGCATTGGAGGATTCACATCTCCCTCTCTCCCTAAACGTTCCATTGCCTTTTCGTCGGGAGGATCCGCCGCCATCACTATCATCCGCTGATTTTTTATTTCAGAGCCATCGATTGCCCAATGAATTTGTCTTTGCGGAATCATTGCCGCAAAAAATGCTGAAGGGTGTCCAAATCGTTTTCTCCCCATAAAGCCGTCAAACTGGAGCGCAAAAGATAAGGTAGCGGGAAAAACCTCGACGGCTGCGGCACTATCATCGGGCAGTAAAGATGCGGTGGCAACGGTCCCAAACAACATCGTCTCGGCGATTTGTCCAAAACCGACATTATTTAAAAAGAAGAGAGACATCTGATCATCTTATCGACCACATCAAAAAAAGGTTGCTTCTGTTGCAGATCCAAAATTCGTCACTTAAATTTTTCTTACTTTTCCCCCTCCCTTGATGGGAGGGGGTTGGGGGGAGGGTGATCTTGAAAATTATCTCGCCCGGTCGGTGATGTTCACCCTCTCCCTAACCCTCCCCCATCAAGGGGGAGGGAATTTTTGCTGACGAATTTTGGCAGATATAGTTGCAGATTAGCCAAAATTCAGTCTAAAACAAACATTAAAACAGACGTATTTTTCTATTGTCATTATTATTTTTACGGGTAAAATCTGCTTGTGATTAAACGGTCATTAAACCTAAGTAACTATAAATACTCACTTTTTTTATTTGGCCCCCGCCAAACTGGAAAAACATCTCTAATTAAAACTACCCTCCAGACGGATTTCTATATCGACCTTTTAAAACAACAGGAATTTTTAAGGTATGGTAAAAATCCTTCCCTTTTATCCAGAGAGGTGTCGAGCCTTCCGGGCAAAGATCGCCTGATTGTGCTGGATGAAATTCAGCGCTGCCCGGAACTGCTCAACGAGGTTCATTTATTGCTGGAAGAGAAAAAAAATAACAATCGGTTTATCCTGACCGGTTCTTCCGCCAGAAAATTGCGCCGCGGCGGCGTCAACCTGCTTGGAGGAAGGGCTCAAACACTTCACTTATATCCTTTTACTCATGAAGAATTGGGTGAACTCTTCTCTCTGGAAGAAGCTCTGCATTACGGAACACTCCCGCGCATCTATTTGGAAAAAAATCCGGCGGAAAAAAGCCGCCTGCTGAAAAGTTATGTCGAAACGTATCTCAAGGAGGAAATTCAACAAGAGGCGCTGACACGCAACATCCCCATCTTTGCCCGATTTTTGGAATTGGCCTCCTTTGAAAACGGCAACATCATCAACTTCAGCAATCTTTCAAGAGAAGTGGGGGTACATGCCAATACGATCAGGGAATATTTTCAGATATTGGAAGATACGCTGATCGGTTTCCATCTTTATCCCTTCAAAAAATCGGAACGGGCAAAAATAGTTTCCCATCCCAAATTCTATTTTTTCGACACCGGTATTGTCACCGCGTTAAAAAACCAGATATCTTCAGAACTGGTTGTTGGAAGTGCCCCTTACGGTTTTTCTTTTGAACACTGGGTGATGGTTGAGACGAAGCGGATTCTGGATTACCGGGAAAAAGAGGTGCGACTTCACTTTTTCCGAACGAGCGACAAAGCCGAGGTCGATCTCGTTCTGGAATATTCCGACGCAATTTGGGGAATAGAAATTAAGGCGGGCACGGCGCCAAGACCGTCGGATGTACGCGGGCTCAACAGTTTGAACCGCCATCACAAATTGCAACGCTCCATCTGTGTCTGCCAAACACCCAGAGCCTATCGCCATGACAATATCGAATTCATTCCATGGAGAGATTTTTTCAAGGAACTTTAATCCATCATGCAAAAATTGCCTCCAAAATACATCCCCTTCATCGCCTTTGCGGTTCTGGTTTTGCTGCAATGGCCGGCGAGCTATCTTATCCAGTTTTACTCTTTGGCCGGCGGTATTTTGCTCAATGAAGCGGCGCTCGTTTTGGGCATTCCCCTTTTGATCTCCGTCTGCTGGCGCCTCCCGAAGTCAGATTATTTCCCTTTTAAAAAACCGGCGGCAAAAGAGATTTTTTGGCTTGTGATCATGACATTGGCCTTGGTCATCATCATCGACTATCTCACTTTTTTGAGCGAAAAAATCTGGCCCTTGCCGGAAGCGGTGCGCCAGATGCTCGAAAAAATCATGGCGATTTCTTCTTTTGAGGACGGGGTATTTCGTCTC
>JAHFSU010000002.1 GCA_023265595.1 Deltaproteobacteria bacterium | reverse complement strand
AAGGCATTGGTCAGCTGCAAAGCCCCTCTCATTTGGATAGCCGGCGGTCGAGAAAAAGGGGGGAGTTACGAACCCCTTGTTGCATGGGTAAAAAAAAAGTCGAAAAAGGCAATTTTTTTTGGAGAGGCAAAAGAAAACATGGCTCGTGTTTTCAAACAATGCACGGAGGTGGCTGTGGTCGGTGATTTAAAAGAGGCGGTCGCTCTCTCTTTTAAAACGGCCGAGGCGGGAGATACTGTTTTATTTTCTCCGGCCTGTTCCAGTTTCGATATGTTCAAAGATTATGCCGAACGGGGCAAAAAATTTATGGAGTACGTTCATCAACTATGAATCCTTGGGATGAAAATACGGTCCGTAGGACCCGCTTTGATTATCCGCTTTTGGTGGCCGTGGTATTGCTCACCTGTCTCGGCTTGACGATGGTTTTTTCTTCGTCGGCCGTGTTGGCGCAGGAGCGGTTTGGTGACAGTCTCTATTTTTTAAAAAAAATGATGCTCTATGCCGTTTTGGGATTTGGGTTGATGTATCTTGTGATGCACATCCCTTATTATGCGTGGAAAAAAGTTGTCTATCCCCTTTTGATTGTGAGTCTTTTGATCGCTTCTCTCACCCTTTTTTCGGGGTGGGGTGTGACGGTCGGCGGCGCCAAACGCTGGCTGGCTTTAGGCCCCATCACTTTTCAGCCCTCGGAAATTGCAAAAATCGCCATCATTATATTTATGGCTTATTCGCTCGAGAAAAAAAGTGACAAAATGGACCGATTCACGATTGGCATTTTACCCAACCTGATTATTCCGGGCCTGTTGATCCTTTTTGTCCTGATGGGAAAAGATTTGGGGACCTCTTTTGTTTTGGCCCTTTTAATTTTAATCCTCCTCTTTTTAGGGGGAGCTCGGACAAAGCATCTGGCCCTTTTATCGTTGGCGGCCCTTCCGATTTTATACCGTTTGGTGACGCAGGAAGGTTATCGGATGCGGCGTGTTTTGAGTTTTTTGAATCCGTGGAGTGATCGGTATGGCGCCGGTTTTCAGGTGATCCAATCTTTTTTGGCCTTCAATGAAGGGGGGGTGATCGGAAAGGGATTGGGTGCTGGCCAACAGAAACTTTTTTATCTTCCGGAGGCCCACACCGATTTTATTTTTTCCGTTTTGGGAGAGGAGTTGGGATTGATCGGGGTTGTTTTGACCATCGGACTTTTTTTGTTTCTCTTGTATCGGGGCTTGAGAATTGCGGCGAAGTCGCCCGATCTTTTTGGACGCTACACCGCGTTGGGTATTGTGGTTTTGGTGGGGGTGCAAAGTATTTTGAACATGGGCGTCGTCATGGGACTCTTGCCGACAAAAGGACTGGTTTTGCCTTTTGTGAGTTACGGGGGGTCGGCCCTTTTAACGCTGCTGGCGGCGATGGGTGTTTTGCTTAATATTTCAACATACCAGAAAGCCGATACGCCACCGATGTTTCAGACCGGTGCGAGGGGGCGATGAAGATACTCATGGTTTGTGGGGGAACGGGGGGGCATCTCTTCCCCGGTATGGCTGTGGCGGAGAGTTTTAAAGAAAAGATTCCGAATGCAGAAATTATTTTTGTCGGAACGCCGAGAGGATTGGAAAAAGAGGTCTTGGCAAAGACAAACTGGAGATTGGAAATGATCACGGTGCCCTCGTTGGCTGACAAAAAGGGTTTGAAAAAAATAGGGGCCCTCTTTGGGATTCTGGGCTCTTTGCGTCAGGCGCAACGATTGCTCAAAAAAGAGAAACCCGATCTGGTTGTCGGGACCGGTGGTTATTCGGCCGGCCCTGTTTTGATGATGGCCTCGATGATGCGGACGCCGACGGTGACGATCGAGCCGAATTTTGTGTCGGGGCTTACGAACCGGCTGCTCAAACCTTTTGTCGACAAGGTGGTTGTGGCCAACCCGGCACTCAAACAGCTCTATGGGAAAAAGACGGTGGTGCTTGGTGTTCCGGTCCGCAAAAGTGTTTTGCAATCAGCGATCAGCAATCAGCGATCAGCAATCAGCACAATCTTTATCTTCGGCGGTTCACAAGGCGCCCAAGCCATTAACGAAGGAATCGTTACGGCGCTCCCGTTTTTGAAAGATCTCAAAGACAAAATCCATTTTGTCCATCAGATCGGAAGAAAAAATCCGACGGAAATTTTTGCACAAAAATATCGTGAAGCCGGATTTTCAGCCGAAGTCCACCCCTTCATTGAAAATATGGGTCTGTTTTATTCAAAATCTTCTTTTGTTATTGCAAGGGCGGGTGCCAACACCTTGGCGGAGCTGGTTGCTTTAAAGATCCCCGGAATTTTAGTCCCGTATCCGCATGCGGCCGCGGGTCATCAGCAGACCAATGCGATGGTTTTGGAGCGGGCTGGTGGAGCCCATGTTTTACAAGAGGCCCATCTGACGGGAGAACGTTTAGCCGGTGTGATTCGTAAAATGATGGAATCACCCGATACGTTGAACACGATGCGGGCGAATTTGGACAAGCTTGGCTCTTCCAAAGCCGCCGACGACATCG
The DNA here is from genome assembly GCA_023265595.1 of Deltaproteobacteria bacterium. GTDB lineage: Bacteria > UBA10199 > UBA10199 > SPLOWO2-01-44-7 > SPLOWO2-01-44-7 > JAHFSU01. Next base: position 84,205 of record JAHFSU010000002.1, on the reverse strand, counting down.
TCGATTTGTGTCTGGGATTAGTAAGAGATGTTTAAGAAGTATCAACATATTCATTTTGTAGGGATTGGAGGGATTGGGATGAGCGGCATCGCAGAGGTTTTGTTGAACTTAGGCTATCAGGTGAGCGGTTCTGATTTGAAACGCTCGCCTGTGACCCGCCGTCTCAAAAAACGGGGGGCGAAAATTTTTATCGGCCATCATCGCGATCATATCCGTAATGCGCAAGTGGTTGTCACCTCTTCCGCCGTGCAGAAAAATAATCCGGAAGTAAAGCAGGCCAAAAATTTGAACATACCGGTTGTGCCGCGCGCCGAAATGTTGGCCGAGCTGATGCGGATGAAATATGGCATTGCGGTTGCCGGCACCCACGGCAAAACAACCACGACGTCGATGATCGGAACCGTCTTGCAGGAGGCCGGCCTCGATCCGACGCTCATTATCGGCGGAAAAGTCAACAGCCTCAAAACGAATGCCCGGTTGGGCAAGGGGGAGTTTTTAGTGGCCGAGGCGGATGAATCGGATCGTTCGTTTTTAAAACTGGGGCCCGCGTTGGCGGTCATTACCAATATCGATCCGGAGCATATGGAAAATTACAAAGATTTTAGTCAGGTCAAAAAATGTTTTGCCGATTTTGCGAATAAGGTTCCTTTTTATGGCGCTGTTGTTGCCTGTGCCGATCACCCGCAGGTTCGGAAAATTTTTCCGGAACTCAAAAGAAGGATTGTGACTTATGGTCTTACAACCGATGCCGAATACACAGCCAAAAATATCGGGCAAAAAGAAAAAATCATGTCGTTTGACGTTTTTTATCACGGCGAATTTTTGGGAAAAATAAAATTAGAGCAGCCGGGGATTCATCATGTGGGGAATGCTTTGGCCGCGGTGGCGGTGGCTAGAGAACTCGACATCCCTTTTGTAAAAATTGCGTCCGGTTTGAAAAAGTTTAAAGGGATTTCACGGCGCTTTGAAATTTTGGGGAAAAGAGACCCGATTGTGGTCGATGATTACGCCCACCACCCGGTTGAAATCGAGGCGACGATTGCGGCGGCCCGAAAAGGGTGGCCCGATTATAAAATTGCCGTTGTGTTGCAGCCGCATCGTTACACGCGGCTTCGATTTTTGTGGGACGATTTTGTGAAAGTTTTGGGGAAGGCCGATTTGGCCCTGATTTTGCCGGTCTATGCGGCCGGAGAAAAAGAAATTATCGGGGTGAGCGGCAAAAATCTTTTTATGAAGGTAAGAGAGGCACACCCTAAATTGCCCGTTGCCATTGTAGAATCGCTCGATGAAATAAAGGCGGTATTACAACCGTGGGTCGGCCCTAAAACGATGATCCTGTTTTTGGGAGCGGGAAATATAACAAAAATGGCGAGACTTTATGTTCAGCACAACACAAAAAGAGGAACTTAAAAAACTGTTTTCAGAAGAGATCGGCTTCGATCTTTCGTTGAGTCCGTTTACGAGCATTCATGTCGGCGGACCGGCCGATGCCATGATTTGGCCCAAAAATGAAGAGGAGTTGGTTCAGGCTCTCGTTTGGGCCAAAGAGAAAAAAATTCCCTGCCTGATTTTGGGAAAAGGGAGCAACACATTAGTGAAAGATGGGGGTTTCCGGGGCCTTGTGATTTCTCTCACAAAAGGGTTTCGCCATTTTGGCATCGCCAAAGAAAATGGCCATCATGTCTGGGTTCAGGCGCAAGGCGGGGTGCCGACCCAGCAATTTGTCCGTTGGTGTGTCGACCAGGGTTTGGGCGGCGCCGAGCGGCTGGCCGGTGTTCCGGGGACGATCGGCGGCAATGTCTTCATGAATGCGGGAACCCATTTGGGGGAGATCGCCGATCTTTTGGAAGAGGTCCAAATTTGCGATGCAAAGGGAAAACTCATGACGCTTCCTAAAGCAAAACTTGAATTTGAATATCGGAAAAGTTCAATACCCCCGTCGACAGTGGTTGTGAATGCGGTGATGAAATTGGAGAAGGGGGAAAGAGGGAAGTTGGAGAAAATTTTGCGGGAGATTTTTGAAAAAAGAGGTTTGTCGCAGCCGGTGGAGCTCCCCAATCTGGGATCGATTTTCAAAAATCCGTCGACGACAGCCCAATCAAAGAAAAAGGCTTGGGAATTGGTGGAAGAGGCGAGTTGCAAAGGGGTTCGAGTGGGGGGTGCAAGGGTTTCGGAAAAACATGCCAATTTTATTGTGAATGAGGGGAATGCGACGGCAAAAGATGTTTTGATTTTGATTGGCCTGATTAAAGACAAGGTGAAACAGACAACAGGCATTTTGCTGGAGACAGAAATCAAAGTAGTGGGGGAATAGAAATGCCAAAATGGAAGTCGAAAAAGATCGGTGTTTTAATGGGGGGTATTTCCAAAGAACGTGAGATCTCTTTGCGGACGGGGAGAGCTATTTTTGAGGCCCTTAAAAAGAAGGGCTATGATGTCGCCTCGATCGATGTCGGCCAAAACTTGGTCGATCAACTCAAGAACAATCCGATGGATTGCGCTTTTATCGCACTGCACGGAACCTACGGTGAAGATGGTTGCATTCAGGGACTTTTGGAATGGCTTCGCCTTCCCTATACCGGCTCCGGTGTTTTGGCCTCGGCATTGGCCTTTGACAAGGCGGTTTTGAATAGCTTAAGCCGTGATCTGGGCATTTTGGTTCCGAAAGAAATTGTTTTTGATGCCCACCACCAAACAATCGACGATTTTCTTTCCACGATTCACGATGCACGATGCGGGATCCCTGCCGTTGTCAAACCGTCGCGTGAAGGCTCGACGATCAATGTCTCCATTGTTTCGGAGGTTTCTCAACTCAAAAAGGCCCTTTCGCTTGCGTTGCAATCGGACAGCAAAGTTTTGATCGAAGAATATATCAAAGGTAAAGAGGTAACCGTTTCTGTGTTGAATGGCAAGGCGTTGCCCACAATCGAAATCGCCCCGAAAGACGGTTTTTATGATTACCAGCATAAATATACGAAAGGGATGACCGATTATATTTTGCCGGCGCGGGTTTCGGAAAAATGTCAGAAACATCTGGCCGTCGTTTCGGAAAAAGTTTTTGCCGCGATCGATTGCAACGGTGTGGCCCGAGCCGATTTTATCGTGACGGCCGACGAGAGAGCCTATTTTTTGGAAATCAATACCATTCCGGGAATGACGGAGACGAGTCTTGTCCCCAAAGCGGCCGCTCATGCCGGCATTTCGTTTGAGGATTTGTGTGAACAGATTTTGGAGACCGCCGGATTGAAATTGGGAGGGGTATCCCTATGAGTCCGATACTGGAAAATCAGGAGATTGCCAAAAAGCCGAAGCATCACCTGAGCCGGTTTTTTAAAAAGATGAGGCGGTCGGTCCGTTTTGGTCTTGTGGCAATGGCGGCCCTCTTTATCGGCTGGTTGGTCTGGTTTGGGGTGACCCACAATCCCCATTTTACGTTGGCCAAGATAGAAGTGGTTGGGTCGCTCAAACAACTGACGGTTTCCGATGTGGTGGCCGCGGCCAATATTCCGTCAGGGACGAATATCTTTTCGGTTTCTCTCCAAGAGATAGAGCGGAATGTGTTGAAACTCCCTTGGGTGGCCAATGTTTCCGTTCGCAGACAGGCTCCATCGATACTCTGGATTCATGTGAAGGAGCAAAAGCCGTTCGCATTGCTCTTAACCGATAAACTCTATTTTGTTTCCGATGAGGGGGTTGTTTTCAAGGTGGTTGAAAATGAGGTGACGCGTGATCTTCCGGTGCTGACCGGTTTTCGTGGAGAGGATTCGCTCACGTCAGCGATGCAACTGATTCATTTTTTAGAAAATTCGAGTGATTTTGAGTTGTTCGGAATCTCAGAAGTTCATTATAATGAAGCAACCGGTTTTTCAGTGGTCACTCTGATGGGACCCATCGAAGTGAAACTGGGAAAGGAGGATTTTGAGGCAAAAGTGGAACGTCTCAAAAATATTTGGCCGGATGTGCGTGAGCGGTTTGGGAAGGTGCAGGGGATTGATCTCGATTATTCAGGCAAGGCATTTGTTAAACTATGATTAAAAAATTTTCAAGGAGGAGGCATATGGGTAAAAATAACTGGATCGTTGGCCTAGATATAGGCACGACCAAAGTCTGTACCATCGTCGGCGAACCGACAGAGCATGGTTTAGACATCGTTGGCATCGGTACCCACCCTTCCAGAGGTCTAAGGAAGGGTGTGGTGGTCAATATCGAGGCCACGGTGAATTCTATCCGTCGCGCTGTCGAGGAGGCCGAATTGATGGCAGGCGGCGAAATCACCCAAGTGTACACCGGCATCGCCGGTAATCACATCAAGGGTGTTAATAGCCACGGGATTGTAGCGATTAAGGACAAAGAGGTTAAGGCTACCGATGTCGATCGGGTGATCGATGCGGCTCAGGCAATAGCCATCCCTCTCGATCGCGAACTGATCCATGTCATCCCGCAGGAATTCATCGTTGATGAACAAGACGGGGTGAAGGATCCGGTCGGGATGTCGGGGGTAAGGCTTGAAGCCAAGGTCCACATCGTAACCGGCGCCGTGACGTCGGCGCAAAATATCATCAAGTGTTGCAATCGGGCCGGTCTCAATGTTTGCGACATCATTCTGGAGCAGCTCGCTTCATCCGAAGCGGTGTTGAGTCAGGATGAAAAAGAGCTCGGCGTGGCGCTGGTCGATATCGGCGGGGGGACCACCGATATCGCGATTTTTTCAAGAGGGGCCTTGATTCATACGAGTGTCTTGGCTTTGGGGGGCAACCACATTACCAACGATGTGGCCGTAGGACTTCGTACGCCGGCGCATGAGGCGGAGAGGATCAAGCAGAAATATGGTTGTGCATTGACGTCGCTTGTTTCGAAGGATGAAACGATCGAAGTGCCGAGTGTGGGGGGGAGGAATCCACGCATCGTATCCCGTCAGATTTTGGCGGAGATTGTGGAGCCGAGATTAGAAGAGATTTTCAGTCTGGTTCGGCAGGAAATTGTCCGGGCCGGCTGTGAAGATCTTGTTGCCGCAGGGATTGTACTGAGCGGGGGGACAACCATTATTGATGGGGGGCCCGAATTGGCCGAGCAGGTTTTTCATCTTCCAGTCAGACGGGGATTGCCGCACAATATCGGAGGCCTCGTCGATGTGGTCAAAAGTCCGATGTTTGCCACCGGTGTTGGGTTAATTCAAATCGGTCTCAAACAAAAACAGCAGGGAGAACGATTTCGGACCCGTGAGTACAATGTTTATCACAAAGTGAAAGGCCGGATGAAGGAATGGCTGGCCGATATTTTCTAATCTTTATAAGCCCGCCCATGGCGAGGCAGGGGAGGATATTATGTTTGAATTTGTCGATAATGATGCACAAAATGCCAGAATTAAAGTTTTTGGTGTCGGTGGAGGGGGGGGGAATGCGATCAATACAATGATTACATTCGGTTTGGAAGGAGTCGATTTTATTGTGGCCAATACCGACATGCAGGCCCTTCGCGCCAACAAGGCGGGGACAAAAGTCCAGCTTGGGCGTGAATTGACTAAAGGGTTGGGAGCCGGGGCCAATCCCGATGTCGGGAAAAATGCGGCGTTGGAAGACCAACGGGTCATCGCCGAAATTTTGGAAGGGGCCGATATGGTTTTCATCACCGCCGGCATGGGGGGTGGAACCGGCACCGGCGGAGCGCCGGTGATTGCCCGTTTGGCCAAAGAGATGGGGGCCTTAACGGTCGGTGTCGTCACAAAGCCTTTTTCTTTTGAAGGAAAACAGAGGGCAAAACATGCCGAACAGGGGGTTGCCGAATTGAAAGAGGTGGTCGATACATTGATCACCATCCCCAATGAGAAGTTGCTCGCCTTGGCGTCGGATAATCTTACGATGTTGGATGCCTTCAAACAAGCCGACCAGATTCTCTATCAGGCGGTTAAAGGGATATCCGACTTGATCACGGTTCATGGCCTGATCAATCTCGATTTTGCCGATGTCCGAACCGTGATGAGCGAAACCGGCTTGGCCTTGATGGGGACCGGTGTCTCCCGCGGGGAGCACAGGGCAATTGATGCCGCCACCCGTGCCATCTCTTCGCCTTTATTGGAAGACATGTCGATCAAAGGGGCAACCGGTGTTCTCATCAATATAACCGGCGGCCAGAATATGACCCTCAAGGAAATCAGTGAGGCTTCCAAATTGATTCAAGAAGAGGCCCATGAAGAGGCGAATATTTTGTTCGGCGCCGTGATCGATGATACAATGAACGAGGATATTCGTGTAACCGTTATTGCGACCGGCTTTGATAAACCGATGACGAAGATGAATCAGATACCGTGGAGAAAAGCGCAACCAACAAAGCAGATCACCCAGACGGTGGGTCTTGGCCAAACAGCGACGTATAATCAACAACAGGCGGCCGTTCAGGAGACAATCACTGTCCAACCGAGAATCGCTTTGAAAGAAGACGGGGGAACCGTTGAGGTTTCGGACTATGTTGTCACCAAAAGACAGCTGGAAGAACAACCGATCCGGCTTAAGGATCTGATTCAAGAAATTGGCTTGCAAGGCTTTCAGGAAGACGAGTATGATGTCCCTACATTTTTGAGAAAGCAGGCAGATTAACTCCCTCTCCCTTGATGGAAGAGGGTTGCCTGCCCGCCGGTTGTGTGGCGGGGGGTAAGGGCGAAAAAAAATGGAGGTAGAGTGACTGTGAAGCGGATAATTCTATTAATAATGGGATTGGCCATTGCCGGAATCGGCTGTTCCCATTCGAGTCAATTCAGCAAACGGACCTATAAAGTTAATGGTTCTGGAAAAAAATCTAAGTTTGATATCCCTATTGTTAGGAATGATAGGGTCTCTTCTTGGATCGACTATTTTCAAGGGACAAACAGAGACCGTTTTGGCCGCTATTTGCAACGCTCCGGCCGTTATGTCGAATGGATGCGCCAGATTTTGAAAGAAGAAGGGGTTCCTCAAGATCTGGTCTATTTGGCATTAATTGAGAGTGGCTTTTCCAACAGCGCCTATTCTCGTGCAAAAGCGGTTGGAACGTGGCAGTTCATCCGCTCGACCGGCCGTCATTACGGACTCGACAACAATCAATGGTTGGATGAACGGCGCAATCCCGAAAAAGCGACAAGGGCCGCCGCGCAATATTTGAAAAAACTCTACGGCGATTTTGGAGACTGGTATCTTGCTATGGCGGCATATAATGCCGGTGAAGGACGTGTCTCCCAAGCCATTCGCCGCTGCGGATGCCGTGATTTTTGGGAGATGACCGCTCCGGGTACTCGCTATCTCAAGCCGGAGACAAAAGATTATGTCCCCAAATTTATTGCTGCGGCCATCATCGCCAAAAATCCTGCCCGATATGGTTTCAGTGATGTCGACTATCATGAACCGTTTGCTTATGAAGAAACGGTTGTTGATGGTCATTTGGATCTGAGTGTTGCCGCAGAACTGGCTGAAGTCGATTTTGAGCAGATGAAAATGTTAAATCCGGAGCTGAATCGTTTCATCACGCCACCGCGTCAATATGCTTTGAAGTTGCCTCCCGGCACCAAAGAAAAATTTGAGCTGGCTTATGCAGACTTGCCGGCAGAAAAGCGGATATCGATGATAACGGTTCGGGTTCACAAAGGAGATACGGTTGCCAAAATTGCGAGGCGTTATGGAGTCGATAGCGACACTCTTGTTTCGATCAACGGCTTGAATGGAAAAAAAGGCCGTTTGAAAAGAGGGAGCTACATCATGGTGCCCAAAGCCGGTGCGGCTTTGTCGGTGGCCTCTGTTGTCAATGAAGAGGTCTCTGAAACACACAGCTATCGGGTTCGTCGCGGCGATACTTTGGCAAAAGTGGCTAAGCGTTTTGGGGTGACACAAAGCCGGATCAAGACTCAAAATCATTTGCGGCAAAATGGGCTTCGTGTAGGGCAAACACTGAAAATCAAGACAGGCTCCTCTTTACAAGGAGAAGATTTACTCGCCTATAATAAAAAATCGAAGGGTGTACATCAAAATGGCGTGGAGTGGCTGATCCGTCGGGAGCAGAAGGCGAATGGGGAAGAAGAAAATGAAATTAGCGACGTCTCTAATGAAGTTGCAGCCGAGTCGGTCTCCGTCGCTGATTCTCCGCAAGAATCGGAAGTTAAAGTCGATACAATACAAAAAATATCCTCGGTGACCTACAAGGTTAAAAAGGGAGATAATTTAGCAAAAATTGCCAAGAGGCACGGCATGACCATTGCCCAACTTAAAAGTTTAAACAAAATCAAAAATGTGAAGAGTCTAAAAATAGGACAACAGTTGATTATCCAGCCGGTGCAACACACCATTACGGAGCCAAAAAGGGAGGAGCTGCAAGAGGAGTCAGAGGAGTTGGCCCCTTCTGCGGCACTCGAACCTGTGCTACAAGGTAGCGGTGTACAAGATGCCGGTGTGATGGAATCGGACCTTCCCGACACCGCCTCGACCGCCTCGACCGCCTCCGCCGTTCAAAAGGCAAATTTGCAATAGAAAACTCATTAGCGCCCTCAAAGAAAAACAAAAGTGTCACCTAGTGCCTGGCACTATATGCTGACGTAATCACTTCATCCCCTGTCCCAAAACCGTCACCCCTCCCGCTTCAAACCCAATTATTTGTCCCGTTCGGCTGGCACGCCATTTGCTTTTGCTTAAAGGTTAAAGGAGGCGGTCATGATTTTAAAAAATCAAAAAGGACAATCGGCAACGGAATACATGCTGATCATTGCGATTGTCGTGCTGGGGCTTGTTGCGGCGGCATCGACTCTGTTGCCCAAATTCAAACAGGGGGTCGATGCGTTGGGCGATAATGTCATCAAAACTTTGGAGACCACTTATGACAATGCGCGTCCTGAAAAATAGATCGGTTCGGGGCGCCTTTGCCGTGGAGTTTGTTTTGGTGATGCCGTGGTTTATATTAATTTTGGCGGGCCTCATCGGTATGACTTTGTCCTTATTCAAAGCCCACCTCACTCAACTCAAAGCATTCGGCAAAGCCAGAAAAGCCGTGGTTTACAAGGCCGATGACGGTCGTTTTGGCAATGCCTCGGCCCCTTTTTACCCGACATTAAAAGGACTGCGCGTCGCTTGGGATGAAAAAGAGAAAATGGATAACCCAATCGTCTTTTGCGGCGATGAGGGAGAGTGCCCATGATGCAAAAAATAAATCAGAAAGGCCAAATTTTTATTTTGTTTCTCTTTTTTATGATCGCCTTTGCGTTTGCTGCGGCGGCCTTGGCCCAATTTTCTAAAATTGTTTTTTCAAAAATGAAACTTCAGGGGGCTTTGGACCGCGGCGTTTTTGCGGCCGCCAGTTTGATGACGGAAATGATGAACGAATGGGTGCTGGAAAATCGGAAGGCCTATGAACTTTTTTTAGAACTTGAAAAAGATTTTAAAAATGTCAGCCAGCCGAATCTTGAAAAACCAAAAGACCGTGTCCGCCGGCTTTGGGCCGATCAAAATCGGCTCTACGATGCGATGTCTGAAAAAACAGAGAGGATGCTGTCGCTCAGCTTTGAGATTGCGGAGAACGAATTACAAAAAGAGATTCCGAACGCTCGTTTGGTGCCGCTTTATGCCGTGGCCCCCACTATTTTGGATGGGCCCAAAAAAGATTTTGCGTTCGATAAAATTAACGGAGGCATCCTTTTTGATCCGACCGGTCATCAAAAAATCGGGAAAACCGAGTTGGAGGGAAGGATGGCCTTTGTGAAGGATGCCAGCGCCGTGGTTGCTTTTGCGGCCGGTGCTGAATGGGATTTTCCGCATTGGAAATCGACGATGCGTGCGGTCTCTGCCGCGCAACCTTTTGGCGGTTCCGTTTGGAACGGCGCTTTTCAAAGAGAGTCTGGAGAGGTTTTTTGCTACCAGACTGCTTTTGTCCCTTTGTCGTCCTTGCCGCACGGCGGTTTTTTGAAAGGAAACGAAAATTGGAGGAATTTTGATCCGTCTCAAGTCCAACACTAAGGGTTCGGCCGTCATCGAAATGGCCGTTGTTCTTTTATTTGCCTCGGCCATTTTGTCGGGACTTTTTTATCTCTTTCAACGGACCCATTTTAGACAGAAAGCGCTGATGGCCCGTCAATATAGGGATACGGCAACGCTTCGTGAACGACAGGAGGTGCTTCCCGTTTTGGAGCGGCCCTGTCTTGTGCACGCGGTGATTGAAAATTTTTGCAAGACAAGGAGAACAAAATGAATCCGAAAAAACCGTTGCTGATTGCCGTTGCTTCCGGGCTGGCCGCGTTCATTTTGCTCTTTGGATTTTTCAAAACAAAGGAGATGCGGCTGAATGCACTGGAAGAACCGGTTGTTGCGGTTGTTGCCAAAAAAGATATTTCGGAAGGGGAGAGACTCAGCCGATCCCAATTGGCTCTAAATCAATTCCCACGCCGTTTTGTCCAACCCGCGGCCGCCTCTTCTTTTGAAGAGGTGGAAGGGCTTGTCGCCGTCTCTCCGTTGTTAAAAGGGGAGCAGATTTTGCAGACAAAACTTCTTCCGGTCGGTGAAAAAGGAGGGATCAGTCAAAAAATTGCGAAAGGGATGCGGGCTTTTAGTGTCGAAACGGATGAGGTGTCCGGTGTTTCGGGTCTGATTCGTCCCAATAATTTTGTCGATATTTTGGTCACTTTCGAAATGGAAGATACGACCGCCAATTTGCAGACAACAACCCACACGCTGGTGCAACGGGTTTTGGTGTTGGCGGTCGATACCGATGCGGGGGCTTCTAAAACAGCTTCTGAAAAAAATGTTTTAGGGACAGCCCTTTTTGCAAATAGCTTAAGTCATCAGCGCAAAAAAACATTGACCCTGGCCTTGACCCCTAAACAGGTTCAGGAAGTTGAATTTGCAAAACAGCAGGGAACGATTTCGTTTTCATTAAGACCGCAGTGGGAAGAGGAGCCGCTCGATTTACAACCGACCTCCGCAATCGATGTTGTCGGTTTTAAAGGACGGTCTGCAAAATCTCAATACAGGGAGTACCGAGGAAAATAAAATGAAGCTTCAAATATTTGGAATATGGATTTTATTTGGAATTGGGGGCTTGGGGCTGGGTGCTTCCGCGCAAAGTGCCGCCATTTCTCCGCAAACCATTGCAAAGGGGGAATCGTCGGTTGTTCAAACCGATTATGAAATCGGCGATGTGGCGATTGCCGACCCCAAAGTGGCCGATTTTGTAATTCAAGATGAGAGAAAATCGCTCTATCTCAACGGAAAAAATGAAGGGTTTACGCTGCTCACCCTCTGGGACAAAAAAGGGGATTTGAAGGAGGTCGTTCCGGTCACCGTTCATAGCGCCAATTTGAATGCCGTTCTGAGCGAGGCCAAACAATCGTTTGCCTCCATCCGGAGTGTGGAATTTTTAGTTCAAGATGATTTCATTCGGATGATCGGCGAAGCCCCTTCGCCATCTGATTACAAAAGATTACAGGCCTTTGCCGCAAAATATCCGCAAATAATGAATGAGGTCGTCTTGGCCAAACCGGTTTTGGAAACACTGACCAACCGGATTGAAAATGCAATCGCCACCCCCGGCATCAAAGTCCGCTCCGTGAGGGACCGTGTGATTCTGGAAGGGATCGCCTTTAGCCCGGCCGCCGCAAACAAGGCGTATGAAATTGCAAAACTCTACGATCCGAATGCGCTGAATCTGATTGAGATCAAACCGACCGATCGGAATGTCGGCAAGCAGGCGATGATTCAAATCGATCTCTATTTTATGGAGATTCAAAAATCGGCCTTAAGAACGTTTGGAATTCAATGGGCCCCGGGTTCCTTTCCGTCGAGCGGGGAAGAAGCGGTCGGTGGCATCAGCGGCGCCGGCGGAGGGATTGGCGGTTTGGGACAATCGCTGGTCGGTTTTATTTTCAACCTTCTCCCCAAAATCCGTTTTGTGCGGGAGCATGGGCTCGGCCGTGTTTTGGAAAACCCGACACTCTTTGTGAAAAGCGGCGATGCGGCTCAGTTTTTCAGCGGCGTTCAGGTCCCTTATTTTGCGCAGCAAAATGTCCAGTTCAAAGAGGTCGGCGTTAAAATGGAGACGCAACCGGTTGCTGCGGGATCGGATATCGATTTGAAACTCTCCGCGCAAATCTCCACGCCGTCGGCTCATATCGACGGCGGCATCAACACCCATTCGATCAATACGACCGCCTATGTCCCTTCCGGTCAGGCGGTAATCTTGGGGGGGATTTTGAGTAATCGCGATGTAAAGACCTACCATCGCGTCCCGAAAAATATGGCGACCTCTTCCGCCCTTTTCACGCTTTTTTTGTCGAAAGATTTTCAAAGTGACAAGTCGGAATTTGTGATTTTCGCGCTTCCCCGCCTTGCAACGGCGCCGTCGCCGCCGGCGGTTTCCTCTTTTAATGAAAATTGGAAAAAGAGAGAGGAAGAGATGATTCGAGAGCGCTCCGCGAAGGAATATCATCAATATTTAAAAGAGAAAAAATGATGAAGGGACAACATTTTATATCGGTGATGGGGGTGAAAGACGGAGTGGGGGCTTCCCATTTTTGTTTAGAGCTGGCGGCCACCCTTTCCAAAAACGGCGGGCGTGTTTTGCTGATCGACGGGGATGTCGATCATCCGGGCGATCTCAAAATCATCAGCGAGGATTCCCATCCGTGGCGGACCGTGGCCGATTTGCAAAAGCTGCCTCGGATTGCCACCGGCGGCATGGTTGCCTCTTTTTTGCGCGGGTCTTTGGACTTGAGTGTGCTGCAACTTTTGCCGACCGACGGCTCGTTTGCGAAATCCTCTGATCCCATTTTTTCCTGTTTCGATTGGATTCTTGGTGATTTCGGTTCCCGCTGGCATCCGGTTGCGATCGAATTTTTCAAAAAATCATCCCTCCTCCTTTTTATTTTAAATCCCGTCATGACGCAGTTGCAGGCGCTAAAGCGCAAGACGGAAGCATTGGCCGCGAGCTTTTTTCCATTACAGCGGCTCGGGTTTTTGGCAAACCGTTGGGATGCAAAAACTTTTTTGAAGGCAGGCGATGTCGAGCATTTTGCCGCGATCACCTGTTTTGGAAAAAATGTTGAAGAGGCCCACCTTAAATTGAAGGGGCTGGTCTCCCCGAATGGTGATTTGGCCCCCTTTCTTCCGGAAAGGCTGCTGGGTGAAAAAAAAACGGCGCCGACCTTTTCCGTGGAAGAAAAAAGGATGCCGCAGGAGACCGCTTTCAAAGGGATGCTGCTTAAAAATATCAAACAGCAGATGGAGGCGAAAGGATTAAAGGCCGATCAAAATGAAGAGGGGATTCGTGACAAAATAAGGATGATCGTTCATGAGGTGTTAAGCCGGCAGACACAAACCATTCCGCAAGAAGCCGACCGAACAAATCTGACCGAAGAATTGCTCGATGAACTTTTGGGATTGGGCCCTCTCGAAAAACTGCTTCAGTCTCCCGACAACAACGAAATTTTGGTGAACGGATGTGATCCGATTTATGTGGAGGAAAAAGGACGACTCAAAAAAACAGCGCTTCATTTTTCAAATCGCGATTTTTTGGATAAGGCGATCGAGCGCATTCTGGCCCCTTGCGGCAGGCGGGTCGATGTTTTTTCTCCAATGGTCGATGCCAGACTGCCGTGCGGTTCGCGTGTCAATATCATCATTCCGCCATTGGCGCTCAATGGCCCCATCATCAGTATCCGGCGTTTTTCGAAAGAGATGCTGGGGCCCGACGATCTGATCCGTTCGCAAACGGCCTCGGCGCAGACACTCTCTTTTTTGAAAGAGGCCGTTTTAAACAAAATGAATATTCTGGTTTCGGGCGGCACCGGTTCGGGAAAAACAACCCTGTTGAATCTCCTCTCCTCTTTTATTTCGGAACAGGAACGGATTATCACGATTGAAGATGCGGCGGAATTGAGACTCAACCAGCCGCATGTGGTTCGCCTCGAGTCGCGGCCCGCAAATATAGAAGGGAAAGGGGCCATTGCGATTCGTGATCTGGTTCGGAACGCGCTGCGGATGCGCCCGGACCGGATCGTTGTCGGCGAATGTCGCGGGGCGGAGGCGCTCGATATGCTGCAGGCGATGAACACGGGGCATGAAGGCTCGCTCACAACGCTTCATGCCAATTCGCCGCGCGATGCCCTCTCGCGGCTTGAAACGCTCGTGATGTTTGCGGAGATGGAACTCCCCTCAAAAGCCATTCGGGAACAGATCGCCTCGGCAATCGATATTGTTGTTCAGATTGCGAGGGGGGCGGATGGCAATCGGAAAATTGTATCGATTGTAAAATTATCGGGGATGGAAGGGGATGTTTTTACTTTGGAGGAGATCGATGTTTGAAAAACATCCGAAAAAACTCGAAGCGGTTCTTCCTGACGGATTTTTGCTCATGGCCAATGCCTTAAAGGCCGGTCTCGGAATGCATCAGGCGTTTCAGATGGCAGCTGAGGAGGGGCCGTCACCATTCAAAGAGACGGTAGCCGCCATTTTGGAAAAAACAAAACTGGGTCATTCTTTGGACGAAGCCCTTTTGGATTCGGCCCATCGCCTCAACAGCCCCGATTTTTCCTTGATGGCCCATTCGATTGTTCTGCTCCGCGGCATCGGCGGTAATTTGGTCGGACATCTTGAAAATCTCTCGCGCATTTTGAGGGAGAGACAACGTGTTTCAGCGAAGATTCATCTGTTGACCGCCCAAGGAATGGCTCAGGGAGCCATTTTAGCGGTCATGCCGTTTGGCTTGGCGGCCTGTATCGCTTTTATTTCTCCCGAGTTTATTTCACCCCTTTTCACGCATCCTCTCGGCTGGCTTTCCGTTTTTCTGATCCTTGGCCTCGATTTGGGCGGCTATTTGTGGATGCGAAAACTGGCGAGGATAAGGATATGAAAAAAATTTGTTCCAAAACTAAGGCGGTTTTTATTTTTTTTGCTCTTTTTTCTTCTTTTCCGGCTTTGGCCGTTTCCAAAAAGTCGGTCGATCATGTCGGTTATCTTGAAATACGAAACGGGGTCAGAAAAGAATTATGGGGGAGAAAAATCGGTTCGGAATGGGTGATTGATCGGCGCAGGGGAGATTTGTCGGCTTGTTGTCTTGAAAAGGCGCCGTTGAATTTGGAATGTCTCGGCATACCCCCGATTGAAACAAAGCCGGAAACCGTTTTGAAAAAGGAAGAAGATTTTTTAGGAGATAAACTTCAAACTTTTGAAACCCAATGGCTCCTCAAGGTAAAAATGGAGCCGCTCCCGTTGAATGAAGAAGAGATCCGCATCAACGGGCTCCTTCGTCCTTTTGGCATCCAAGAAATTTTTCTGGAAGGAGGGGGGCAATCCCTTTTTCTCCCGGACAAAAATGGAACCGTTGCCGAAAAAATTCTTCTCTCAGGGTTTCTTGTTAAAAATGGGATCAAAGAGTCGATTCAGATAGAATGGGCCTCCGGAAGGGAGCCATGATCGCCATTTTTTCCATGATTATGGCCGCCGCTTCCGGAATTTTTGTCCACTTTCTTCTTCAAAAAAGGGAACAGGAGAAAAGTCGTTTAAAGTGGCTCTCCCATTTTTCTGCTTCTGAAAAAAGAAATTTTGTTTTTTTATGGCTCTTTCCCGGTTGTTTGGTCCTGTGGGTTCATAACTATTTTGAAAAGAAAGAAAGATTTTTGAAAATGCGGCGTGATTTGCCCCTCGTGATGGACCTGTTAGCGATTTCTGTTGCGGCGGGGATGGAAATGATGCAGGCCATTCAAAAAATAGCGGCTGTTTTTCCAAAAGAGGGGATTGTCGAAGAATTCAACCGGATGTTGCACGAATTACGTTTGGGAAAAACGCGCAAAGAGGCCCTTTTGTCTTTGAAAACACGGGCCCCTTTGCCGGAGATCAAAACCCTCGTCTCTTTTTTGGTTCAGGCGATTCGGTTGGGGACCTCTTTGGGGCCCGTATTAGTTGCCAGCGCTGATCAGATGCGAACCGGCCGTTTTTTGGATGCCGAAAAAATGGGGATCAAAGCGGCGCAAAAAATCCTTTTTCCGATGATCTTTTGCATTTTCCCTTCGGTATTTTTGACCCTCTTTGCGCCGTTGACGATCCGGTTTTTTAAAGGGGAACTGTGAAAAAAAATATCAAAACTTCCGTAATTCTATTTTGCTTGGTCTGGGCCTTTTTCATTTGGCTCTCCCTCTATTTTTTGAAGGGCGATTTTTCACAAAGAGAGTTTGAAAAGGGGAGGTTGTTGGTCAAAAACATCGCCGCATTGAATCAATACCCGCTTCAAAACCAGATGGAGACACGGCTCCGTTTGGAAAATGAAAATGCCGTCATTTTGGATGCGCAGGAAAAAATTTTGGTCCCCTTTTCCCGTTATGGTTTTCCCTCTCCCCTTGTGGAAGAGGGAAAGGGTGAGGGGAAATACTTTTTTGAAGAACCTATTTTAAGCGATCAAAAAGAGATGCTGGGAAAAGTCGTTTTGGAATTTCGGCCGGACTCACCCCCATTTCTCTTTTTGCGCCTTGCCCTTTTGCTTCCGCCCCTTTTAGGTTTAGGGGGCTGGTTTTTTCTGCACGAAAAAATACGTCTGCAAAAAAAAGGTGAAACAAAAAAAGAGGAGCATTTTGAATGGATCGGATCCCTCAAAAAACTAGGGCTTGGGGCAATTTATTGTTTTGATGAAAGCGGCAAAATTTTGGCCAGTTCAGAAGGGGCGGCAAATGGGCATGTTTTGGACATTTTCCCCGATGCCGAAGAGGCAAGGGCGGTTTTGTCCCATGACAGTCCTCATCCGACCGGCTGTTGGGAAAATCATTATGGCGAAAAACGTTTTCTGGTCACTTTGTCTTAGTCTCCTATTCGTTATTGTGAGCCCACGTTTCGTCGCGGGAGAGGGCCTCTCTGCCTCCAAAACTTTGGGGCTCGAATTTTATTCTCTGGCCGGAAAACACAAGGAAAGGCTGGAATGGCGGTGCGCCGTTTACAGTTATTCCCTCTCCCATTTTTTTGATCCCTTGTTTGCCGAGGTAGAAGCGGAAAAAAAAGAATTGGTGGAAGAATTGCGGCATCGTGCGGCGCGATATTATCGCGATGGGCTTCGCTATTATCAATGGCATCGTCTTGCAGAGGCAAAACAATATTGGGACCTCGCCCAAAATCATATTCTGAATCGTCAGGACCCTTTGCAGCAGAAAATAGAACGATCTCTCATGTATATTACGGAGCCTCACTCTCACCTTGTGGAAGAGGGAAAAGGGGATGGGAAAAAAGGAGAGAGCGGGGGAGATGAAATCCGCTCTTTTCTGGAAGCAGATGATGCACCCCAAGCCCTGCTGGCCTTGAAAACAATTTTACGAAAATCGCCTGACAATGAACGGGCCGGCAAGATGACCGCAACACTGCAAGAGGCCCTTAAAAAAGAGGAAAACTACGGGCCATCAAAGGAGCTTGAAGAAAAATTTGTCAAAGCCAAAAAACTTTTAGAAACCAACAATTATCAACAATTGAAACAAGCCATAGCCCTTTTTAATTCGGAAGAACTAAAGCCTCCCTTTTATAAACAAATTGAGGATGCCTTGCAGGCGGCCGAGGCCAAATTAAACAAAGAACTGGAGCCGAAGCTGGCTCAATATGATGTCATTTTGACCCCGAGTTCCGCTCACCCTGAGCCTGTCGAAGGGTCAAATAAAAAGAATCCCGATCTCATTGCGATCGGCCATGATTTGCGAAATATTCTCCGCGACTATTCTCCCAATCCAAAAGCGAATGACCTTTTACAAAAAGTTTATACCCGTCTCGACGAAAAAGCGCGCCCTCTTTTGATGCAAGCCGATACAGTTTTACAATTGGAAGGCTGCCAAGCCGCTGTGGAACTCTTTGCAAATGTCAAAAATGTTTCCGTTTTTCCGGAGGTCGCTGCTTGGCAGACAGCCCATAAAAATCTGGAGGCCTGTAAAAAATCGGTTGAAGTGTTGTAACTTATACGGTACACTATGAAAAGTTGGCAATCGGAGAAAAAGTTATGAAAGAAGATAAAAGAAGTGTTAGCCGTCATGAATATTTAATCAAAGATTTACAGGATCCGGAACTTGCAGCAGGATATCTTAATGTTGTGTTAGAAGAAGGGGATGAAAAAATGATTCTCAAAGCCCTTCGCAATGTCGCCGAAGCGGCCGGTGGCATGGGCGAGGTTGCCAAACGGACTCATTTAAGTCGGATGACTCTTTATCGCGCCTTGTCGAAGAACGGTAATCCCGAATTTTCCAGTTTTTTAGAAATTCTCAAGGTCCTAAAAATCAAACTTCTTTTCAAAGCAGTAGCTTGACAGCCGCTACTTTCTGGCCAATTCCGGAAAAGTTTTTACGAAATTTTCGCGGGCCTTGTTGGTGGCCTCTTCATCACCATTTTCCTTTGCTCTCGCCAGCGCGGTGAAGTGCTTCATGAACAGACGATTGTTTTTCATGATTTGGCTGTCGTCGTGCTTCGTTCCCTTTAATCCATTGCGATCTAATTCGGCTCCATACCAATCGATATCCAATTGATCGCTGTTCAGAGCCCAACGGATTAATTTTTTCAGTTCGGAGTCGCGATGTTTGATATCACCGGCAAGCATCAAAGCCACATCTTCCTCTCCGGCCATTCCCATAAGAAACGGCGCAAAAGCGATGATCCCTCCGACCGTGGCTCCGGCAGTCATCAGCCCTTCGGTTGCCACAGCTTCACTGGCCAAAGCACGTGCCCCTGCCGCCATCACAGACCCTGCATTTCTGGCATAGGCCGCCATTGTTGTGGCGGTTGCAGAAGCTCCGGCCGCAATTTCTTTACCATACATTCTTAAACCGATGACGGCCTGTTCAGCTTGGGCAATAAGCATTTTTTCGGGACCGCCGCCACCATTGGCTTTATTAATAATAGTCCACGAGACACCCCCTGCTAAATCACCAACCAGATGTGTTGTGAGAGACGGTTTCTCCTCGCCTCGCAAGTCGGCAAGTCCCGCTGTGGCAGGATAGGCACCGGCCATAAAATATCCGGCATGAACTACGGCAGTGCAAACGCCTGCCACCGGATTACTGCGAACAGTCCACGCAAGCGCTCCCAAGGCGGCACTGCCTGTCAGATAGGAAGGAACACCAAAATAATCTGCAATATGAAAGGCCGCAGCTGTTCCTGTCGTTGCTGCCAATCCGACCGGAACGCGGACATCAATATGGGGCATTACTTTTGAACCCAATATCACCTCTAATGCGGTGGTACTTTTTTCTAATGCTCTCAGAGCTTGAGCTTCAGGGGAGGTCGTTGTTGTCTCCATCACTCTAGCCGTTGCCGAAGCGGTTGCTCCGGAAGCCGGTGCCGGAGAAGATGTTGGGTTTGCCGGCGAAGGGGTTCCGGTAGGTGCTCCACCTCCGGTTGGCGGTGTGCCGCCGGTGCCGGATGTTCCTCCTGTTGGGGCAGGGCCTCCCGTCCCTCCACCACCTGAAATAATTGGCGGAGCTGGAACGACAGGTTGAGGAATTAATTGGATGCCTAAATGATCTTTGATGCCGCTTAACGAAACTTCGACAAAACGTTGTGGAATGGCAAAATCGGCTGTTCCGGGGGGAGTGAGCCCGGCTCTTGCCTCGGGTTTGAGAGCCTCCCATGAATTCGTGAGGGTAGTAACAATTTTTTCTAATACAAGGTCGGACAATTTTTCTGCATCCCGAACCAATACTTGCAAAGTCTCTCCGATACTTCTTTCCTGTATCACACGAATCTCTTGTAGAGACAGTTTGGGACGATTCGCCTCACGCCATGCTTCGGAAGTGGCATTGGCTACGGCATCCAGACTTTTCCATTCAACATAAGCCCGAACTCTTTCCGGTATAATGGTGCCACTTGTGTCTCCTTCAATATCCATCTGCTTGGCAACGGTTTCCAGCAGATCAAATGCCTTTCTAGGAAAGTTGGTATAAGTGGCCGGTTCTGAAAGTCTCACTATTTCATCAATTGTTGCGTCCGGAATTTTTCTTCCGTAGTGGGCTTCATTGGCCTCGCGCGTGAACCGTAGATCAGCTATGGCCCCTTTGGCATCCGGAGTTGCTACCTCAACGGGTGGCATACGGCTTTGAAGCGCCTTGTCCCCCGCAAAATGTCTAGCAAATTCTTCGTTGGTTGTTGCTCCGATAAATTGAAACTCATTGGTTCGGGCTGTCCCTGCTTTGAACATCTGTGCAATACCTGCTGAACCCTCTGTTTGTCCCGCTTTGGCCAATTCATGAACTTCATCAATAAAGGGGATGACATCTTTGGCGGCTTTGACCTCTTCCAAGAACTGCCTGAATTTGGCCTCCATGACTCCGCGATATTCTCCTCCCTTGGTGGCTGAAAACTGTTCTCCGGCGCTTACCTCTAAAATTCTTTTTCCTTTCAAATGATCCGGTAAGGGTGTTCCATCAGGAAGAATGCCGTTGACAATAGCCAAGGCTAAACCTTCAACAGCGGCCGATTTGCCAACTCCATTTTCCGCGAGCAAGGTCGGGTTTGCCAATTTTCCTTTGCTCAAATTAATGGCAAGTTGTTTGATGGCAGGCCACAGTCTTGGCGAGACCGGTTTGATTTTTCCTTCTCTTGCTTCTTGCGTTATATCTCTGAGTTTAGGGAGAATAGGCTCCTTCTTTCCCCCTTCCATCTGTTCCCGGATAATTCCCATCTGTTCTTTTTGAAGTCCCAACTGTTCCCTCATCATTTGCATCTGTCTTCTGGAGATCCATAACATGGGGCCAACACCAATCAGAGAGGCTACGAATGTGTTAATACTCATTAACCACGGCTGTGATTCAACCTGATGTTTTTGTAAATCGGCTGATTCTTTCTGCCGCAAAATAGATTCTCTCTCTGTATTTGTTGCTCGTTCAATGTCGGCTTTGACCCTTTTTTCCATCTCGTTTGAAAAGAGACCCGATTTAAGAATATTAGGGATAACGATAGGATCGACATAGCCTTCTACACGAGTTGGATTAAACAGGAGTCTCGGATTTTTTTCGATTCCGCCGATACAGTAATCGGTACCCGGTACCAACTCACCGGCTTTAATGAGGCGAATGATATCGGCCCGCCCTCTAACTTCCGTTAAGGGGACGAATCCCATGGTTTGGCAAGGGACATCCAGCTTGGGGCTCTCTTTATAGAAATAGATTTTAAATTTTCCGTTTTTATCAGGCTTTTCCGCACGGCCCAGTTTATGGTGTTGCTTTTTACGAACATCTTTCTCCCTATATAAAGAAGCCTCCTCATCCTTTTCTCTTGCCGTATATCGACACGTTTTTTGTTGGAGCATTTGGATAAGAAGGTTCCCCTTTTGATCTGCCGGAAAACCGGACATATGGTGGGGGCCGGGAGAATTTTCCGGATCTTTCCCCTCTTGCTTTAGTTTGTCCAACGATTCTTGTATTGCCCTCTCCCCTTCACCCGGCTCATAATATTTTACGGAAGGTTTCCCATCTTCATAACCCAGCCAGACACGACGAACATCTTCAAAATTATCTTTATCTATTTCAAGGCCACCTTCTACTTCAATCACCGGTACCTCTTCGATGGTTTCGTAATCGATACAGGTGCGGTCTACGTCTTTAGAAGGAGGAAGAATTCCCTCATTAAAAAGGGAATCGTTTTTTATTTTTGCATCACCCATAATTTTTATCCCTTCTCTCCCCGTATAGTACACCACCCCTATCCAATAAAGTTATCGGCGGAAGGGCCCCCCAAAGTTGCTTGCTCAAAAATTAAAGTGAGGAGGGGGTAATTATAAGATTGCAAAATAATATATGTTATATTAATATAACATATGCGATATGTATATAACAAATCATCTTGAACGACTTTTGGGAGACCCTATATTTATTCGCGTTTTTAAAATTCTATCAGGGAAAAACATGGGCGTAACAGGACGTCAACTGGCCATTATGGCTAAAACATCAACCTTTAAAATGAGTCATGTTTTAAGAGAGTTGGTTACGCAGGGCATTCTTTTTGAAAAAGTAGTGGGAAAAGCGCACCTTTACGAGTTGAATCGAGACCATATTTTTGTACAAAAAGCGGTTTTTCCTCTTCTTGCATTTGAAAGAGGTCTTTTGTCGGATTTAGGAGACAAATTGGCTGTACAACTAAAACCACAGCCTGTTTCCGTTATTTTATTCGGCAGTACGGCAAGGGGGGAAGAAACAGCTTCCAGCGATCTCGATTGTCTTCTTCTGTATGCGGATCAATATCCTTTGCCTACAGATGAATCTCTATTCGATTCTATGGCTCAAGATTTTGTCCGCTATTACGGCAATTTTGTGAATATCAAATCACTGCATGCGGGTGATTTTTTAAAGAGATTGCAATCCAAAGATCCTTTAATTATCAACATCGCGAAAGAGGGCAAAGTCATTTACGGAAAGATGCTGACGGAGATTATCACGGATGGTAAAACAAATTTCGACGAAGAGCATCCAAAAAAACGAATATAAAAACTATCAGGACAAAGGAAAACAATTCTTTGATGTGATGCTGATATGCCTGCAAGACGGGGAATGGGATGCTGTTCTTCTTAATGGCATTCATGCTTGTATTAGTTTTAATGATGCCATTACCACATTGTATCTGGGAAAACGGAGTTCCGGAAAAGCCCATCAGGACTGTGCCCACCTTTTATTGCAAGCCCTTTCCTCGACGGAAGCAAAAAGAAATGCAGACCGGCTGATCGAAATTATCAACTTGAAAAATCTTGTTGAATATGAGCCCCGTCGTTTTACGCAAGACGCCGCCCATGATTTTGCAAAAAAAGTGGAACGATTTACTTCTTGGGCCCAAACTGTTTTAGTTTGAATGGAGGCTTCATGGAATCCCGAATATTAGAATACATTGAAAAAAACCGGGAATATTTTTTGGAGGAAGTTAAAAAGGTGATTCGCATCCCTTCGATTTCCACTCAACCCGACAAAAAGGGAGAGGTGTTGAAGGCGGCCGATTATGAGTTGCATCATTTCAAAACAATCGGTTTGGAAAATTGCAGACTGTTGCAAATCGATGGAAACCCTCTGGTCTATGGCGACTGGCTCCATGCCGCCGGTGCGCCGACGATTCTTATCTACGGGCATTATGACGTGCAGCCCCCCGACCCGCTTGATCAATGGGCCTCTCCTCCGTTTGAACCGACCGTGCGCGACGGTAATCTTTACGCGCGCGGCGCCACCGACGACAAAGCCCAATATTCCTCTTTTCTTTTTGCGACTGAAGCCTTTTTGAAAACGGTCGGAAAATTGCCGATCAATATAAAGGTGATTTTGGAAGGGGAAGAAGAGGTCGGCTCCGACGGCATTTCAAAATATGTTGAAGAACACGCCGATTTTTTGAAATGCGATGCGGTAATGCTCTCCGACATGCCATGGCTCAATTCCGAAACGCCGGCCGTTTCGTATTCGCTTAAAGGGCTTGTCTATTTTGAAATTATGGTCAAGGGATTTACGCAGGATCTCCACTCCGGTTTGTATGGAGGGATGGTGCGCAATCCGGCACAGGCATTGAGCTGGGTTTTGGGAAGACTCAAAGATGAGAATGAAAAAGTGCTGATTCCCGGCTTTTATGATGATGTTTTGCCTCTCACGGCGGCGGAAAAAAATGAAATAGCAAAAGCCCCGTTCGATGCAAAAAAGACCGCTGCAGAAATCGGTGCGGCAACGTTAATGAGCGAGAAGGGGTTTACCCCTTTGGAACATAACTGGACGCGCCCGACCCTTGATATTTGCGGCATCTGGGGGGGCTATACCGGCATCGGCGCCAAAACGATCATTCCGGCCGAGGTCCGCGCGAAAATCAGCATGCGTTTGGTGGCCAATCAAAATCCGAAAAAAATCGCGGAGAAGTTTGAAAATTACGTAAAAGCGATTCTGCCGCAAGGGGTGTCGGTTGCAGTGCATCTTCATTCCGCAACACCTCCCGCTTATGTCGACCGGGACCATCCCTTTTTGAAACGGGTGGCCGCCGCTTATGAAAAAGGTTTTGGCAAAAAAATCGTCTTCAAACGGGAAGGGGCCTCCATTCCGGTCGTCGCCTCTTTTCAGGAGGCCCTTAAAGTGCCGATGATTTTGGTGGGATTGGGTCTTCCCGATGACAATTACCATTCCCCCAACGAAAAAATCCGTTTAAGCAATTTTTACGGCGGCATCAAGGGCGCCGCGCTGGCGTTCGAGGCGTTGGGTGAATAGCGAGATTGCTCCTGTGGCGGAATTGGCATACGCGCGGCGCTTAGAACGCCGTCCCGAAAGGGTTGCAGGTTCAAATCCTGCCGGGAGCACATTTCACGTTTGACATTTTAACGTCATAACGTTATGATGCTTTAACGATGAGGAGGTTTTATGGGCGATCCCAAGCGAGCTACGGTTTATTTGGAGCCGGAGCTTCATAAAGCTTTAAAGTTGAAAGCGGTGCAAAATGACAGCTCCATTTCTGAAGTTGTCAACGAGGCGGTTCGTGCGGCACTTCGTGAGGATGCCATTGATTTGGAAGCGATCCGTCTTCGCAAAGAGGAAAAAACACGCGACTTCGAGGCCTTTGTCGGGCAGATGAAAAAAGATGGCCTCTTATAATCTTATCATCAAGAGAAGTGCTGAAAAGGATTTCAAACCAATCCCCAAAGAAGATCGAAAACGACTGGTGATGAAAATCCGTCAGTTAACCCTTGATCCAAGACCGCCAGGTGCAGAAAAATTGAAAGGGGACGCATATTGGCGTGTCAGACAGGGTGATTATCGTGTTGTTTATCTTATCGATGATGCCTCTCAAACCGTCACGATTGAAAAAGTGGGGCATCGAAAAGAAATCTACCGCTAATCTTTATGATTCCATGGGTTCCCATCAACATTTTGTAAATCCCGCAACAGGACGAAAGGTTACTGTTCCTGTCCATAGTGAAAAAATTATCGGACCCTGCCTTTTGAAATCCATTTTAAAACAAGCCGGGTTGGAAATGTAGATTTTCCAGA
The DNA here is from genome assembly GCA_023265595.1 of Deltaproteobacteria bacterium. Classification (GTDB taxonomy): domain Bacteria; phylum UBA10199; class UBA10199; order SPLOWO2-01-44-7; family SPLOWO2-01-44-7; genus JAHFSU01. The sequence continues at coordinate 59,259 of JAHFSU010000002.1, read as the reverse complement.
ATTCGTCAGCAAAAATTCCCCCTCCCATCAAGGGAGGGGAAAAAGTAAGAAAAATTTAAGTGACGGATTCTGGAAATGGTGGCACGCAACTTCGGCCCCCTTAGTGCCGATAACTATTTGGGGGCCATTGTTTATGCCTTTTGAAATATCCGGTAAAAAAGCGAGAGCGTTTTGTGAAAAACAAATCGCTTTAGCCTTAGAAAAGACCGATCCGGATCCGACTGCCCATCAACCTAAAGTCAATGACGCCAAAAAAGATATCGATACCTTCCGCTCCGTTGTCGATCTCATCCATCCGGATTCTCCTGCCGTAAAATACCCGCAGCTTTATGCCACTGCCGAGGCCTTTGAGGCGCAAGTCCGCAATTTAAGTATTCCGGAATTGTTGATCCATCTGAAAGAGCTGGAGGCAAGGGTCTTTCGTTATGATGAAAAATCGCACGAGGCCCCTGTCGCTGATTTGACGGCCTTTTTATCTCTCAAAAATTGGCTCAAAGCTATTGAGCGAATCGCATTTGAAAATCCCGAATATCTGGCCCAAGCCGATCGGCCCGAAATCAGGCGGCTCTCTATTTTGGCGGCCCCCGATCTCAATTCCCAATCCCGTGGTTTGATCTACCGCATAGAAAAAGAGAATCCTTCTCTGCAAGAAATGTTTGAAATGGGTCATTCTAATACCCTGCAGTTTTTGAAAAGTTTTGATGGAGAAGTTTTGCTTTTTGACGATGGAGATTGGAAAAACGGTCTCGTAGTGAACCAATATTTCCGGTCGCGATTTTCTGAAGAAGAGATCGTAAAGGTTGCAAGGGAATATCATCAAAAATATCGGGAAGAATACAAAACGGCCCTGATGGCGCGCGGCCTTTCTCCGGAATATTTGGAGGTTTTGCCCAAATTGAACGATCCAGAACTTATCGAATTTTCCAAAAATCTTTTTTTAGAAGGGAGGAATGCGCAAAATTCTGAAGAGAGGGTTCAGCACTTTTTGAAATCGTACGCTTTTTTTGTGGAGTTGGGGGTGAGGGGATTCACACAAACTCAAGGTGAAATTGCAATGATCGATTCCCTTATTTCGATGTTCCAACAAGCCTACAAAGATAAATGGACCCCCGATCTGTTGGATAAGATTAAAAAGCCTTTTGTTGCTGCGCGACGAGCCTTTGAAACCGAGAGCCGTCTCGACAACTACAAAGTCCGCAATGATTTTTTGAGCGCTATTTCTGAATCGATCCGGTTGGAGTTGGAACGCGGCGGCTCCGCCCTGAACCAATGTCAGAATGATTTTTTCTTTAATATGTTTATGGGCCATTATATTTTTGATGCTAAATCTGCCAAAATTCCTTTTGGCGTCTCTGATCTATTGGCCCAATCAGCAAATCTTTATCACGAAAAAGTTTTGCCCGATGATATTCTCTGGACCAAGCCGGAGCCGGCTCATTGGGCCGATGTCTTCAAAAAGGGACGTCTGGTTGTGCCGTTCGAAGCCTACCCCCGCTCCGACAATCCTTTGGAAAGTGAATTGGATGTTTTAAAAGAAATTGCTTACCGAGGTGTTCCTGTTTATGATTTGGCGGTTCAATCGGTGGATACGGTGGCGCTGGATTCGACGCTGAAAATAGAAGGTGCGGCCGGCTTTGCGAGAGCGCTTTTTAAAAATATAGAAGTCGAGTACGCCAATCCTCAAAATGGTTTTTTGAAACCTTTTTACGAAAGATTGCAGATTTTGGCTCATGAGATCTTTCACAACATGGATGGATACAAAAATTTGAGCGGGTTTTTTCCAGCCGGGAATCGCTCGTCTATTCTTGCGGAGCGGGGTGCTTATCTCTTTAGCGCTTATATTTTGAAGGAATATTTCAAGATGCGATTGTCGCATACTGAGAGCCCTTTTTTAGAAGAAGAAAAAGAGGCTATTTTAAAGGCCATGGCTGATGATCACCTTGCGGCAAAGACAGCCAATTTTCATATTTCGGAACTCCTTCCCGGATTTGATTCGGAAGATCGGCGTATTGAACTCCCATTGGATATTCAGATGAAGGCGGCGACTGCCGCCCGCCAGTTTCCACATATTGTGAATATTCACCCGGGGGAGAGAATACATCAATTAAAGTTTATTGTGAGTTGGATGGGGATAAAGGATAAAAGAAAAGAAATAGAAATATACTTAAAGATTATCGTTGATGAACTTAGGTCCTTCGTAACGAGGCAAAGTCAAAAAGTTCACCGTGCAGATGATTTCTTCCTTGCATTGGAAAAGCAACGTATTGCCGAGGAAATAGAAGCAGAGCTGGCAGAGGAAAAATTCCCCTTGAACCCGATAATTAATTATGATCATTAAGGAGTGCTTTTATGCCAGAAATTGCACAAACTAAAAATGACGTTTCTCATATCTGGACCCGGTTTGAACCCCGCTGGATATTGACCGGCATCCTATCGGGTATCGGCGCCGGATTCATCGCCATCGGGTTGGGTTCTTTTTTTTCGATTCATTATATCTATCGGGAAGCCGGTTATCCGTTTAAGTTGATCGGCTTTTCGTGGGTGGGACAGCATGCGTTGGATGCCGGTGCTTTCAACTCGGGCGGTCTGGCGGGGCTTATGACACACATCGCCCTTTCGGCCCTTTTCGGTTTTGTCTTTGCGCAATTCGTCGCCGAGTGGACACGCAAACGGGTACTCCTTTTGATGGGGGCTTTGGGCGGGTTGGCTGTTTGGCTCTTTTGGTCGTCCATGTTTATGCCTTCGTTCAATGAGGCGATGACTTATTTGCTCCCAAAACCGGTTTCCATTTTGCTTCATCTTGTCTTCGGGCTCTCCTTCGGTCTCCTCATTGTGATTTTAAGACCTCTGTTGTGCAGACAAAAATGAAAACACTCATCGAAGATGTCAGTTCTGTAAAAAAACGTCTTAAAGTAGAAGTCGATGCCGATGTTGTGGCTGAAGCGCGGATGCTTGCTATGAAAGAATTGCAGAAAGCGGCAAAGGTGGAAGGTTTTAGGCCGGGACACGTTCCGCCGCAAATTATCGAACAGCGTTTTGCGCATGAAATTAAACATCAGATGATGGAAAAAGTTGTCGATCTGACTCTTTTGACTGCATTGCAACAATCACAACTGACTCCTATCTCGCGTCCGGAAATTGAGCCGGGGCTTTCTACCGCAATGGGCGGCATCTCCTATTCCGCCCTATTTGAAATTTTGCCGGAAATCACGGTGAAAGAAAAAGATTACAAAGGATTGAAATTGGAAAAAACAGAGGTGACGGCAGAGACGACGGAAGTCGATCAAGAATTGCTCCGTTTGCAACAGGCGATGACACAACTGGAGCCTTTGCCGACTGAAACGGCGCTGGCGGCAGGGCACGTGGCTACCATCGATTTCAAAGGTTTGATAGAAGGAAAGGAATATAAAGAAGGAGAGGCAAAAGATTTTTTGGTGGAGCTTGGGGCAGGCGGTCTTCTCCCCGAATTTGAAAAGGCTTTGACAGGCGCCAAAACCGGAGAGGAAAAAGAGATTCATTTTAGTTATCCCACCGATTATTTCAATAAAGATTTGGCCGGAAAAAAGGCCGAGTTCAAAGTAAAAGTCAAAGATATTCGGAAAAAAAATGTCCCAAAACTCGACGACGATTTTGCCAAAGATGTGGGAGACTACAAAAGTTTGAAAGAGGTCAAAGAGGACCTTTCCAAAAGAATTGTGCAGGCGAAAGAATCGCAGCAAAAAGGAGTTCTCTATAATGCAATTTTGAAACAGTTGGTCGAAAAGGTAAAATTTGAAATTCCGGAATCGTTGGCCAACTCTGAATTGGCCCACATGCTCGAAGAATTGACCGCCGAACTAAAAAAACGGGGGCAAAAGTTGGAAGATTTAAATCCCGAAGAGGTGATCAAACATTACAAACCGGAAGCCGAGTTCAGAGTGCGGGGCTTTTTAGTTTTGGACAAGGTGGCCCATGAAGAAAAAATGGAGGCAACCGATGCCGAAGTGGAAAATCGCCTAAAGGCCATTGCGACCAATATAAACCGTCCTTTTGAGGAAGTGCGGACCCACTACGAAAAAAATCGGCTCCTACCCAGTTTAAAAACTCGCATTATTCATGAAAAAGCCCTTGAGTTTTTGCTCAATGAAGCTAAAATCAAGATAGTGAAGCCAAAAAAAGAGAAAAAATAGTAAAAATTCAGTCAAAAAGGGGTAAATATGAACCTAATTCCGATGGTTATCGAGCAGAGTGGAAGAGGGGAGCGGGCCTATGATATCTACTCCAGACTCTTAAAAGAACGAATCATTTTCATTGGTTGCCCCATTACAGACGAAATTTCGAGTCTTGTTATCGCCCAACTCCTCTTTTTGGAATCGGAAGACCCCGACAAGGATATTTTCATCTATATTAACTGCCCGGGTGGGGTGGTTACCGCCGGCTTGGCCATTTACGATACGATGCAATATATAAAACCTCCTATTGCGACCTTTTGCGTGGGACAAGCCGCTTCAATGGGGGCGCTTTTGCTGTCGGCCGGCACTCCGGGAAAGCGTTTTTCCCTCCCTCATGCCCGGATCATGATCCATCAACCGCTCGGTGGGTTTCAGGGGCAGGCCTCCGATATCGATATTCAAGCCAAAGAAATTTTGAGGATGCGCGAAAAACTCAATGAAATTTTAGTCCACCATACGAATCAGCCGTTAACCAAAATTCAGGGCGATACGGATCGTGATTTTTTTATGAGTGCGTTGGAGGCAAAAGCCTACGGACTTATTGATGATGTCTTGACCTATCGGCGCGATCAGGAAAAGTTGAAAAAGACGATTCAATCGATCGGAGGTTCCCATGGTTAAGGATGGCATTGAAGATCCGGTCAATCTGAACTGTTCCTTTTGCGGCAAGAATCAGCGGGAGGTCCGAAAACTCATCGCCGGCCCCACCGTTTATATTTGCGACGAATGTATCGAACTTTGCAATGATATCATCGCCGAGGAAAATTCCCGTTCGCGGCAGGTCGGTTCCCATTTGGGTGTCCCCAAGCCCTCCGAGATCAAGGCCTTTTTGGATGAATATGTCATTGGACAGGAGCACGCCAAGCGGGTTTTATCGGTCGCCGTCCACAATCATTATAAAAGAATCGAGTCGCGGGCCCACGGTCGAGACGATGTCGAACTTCAAAAGAGCAATATCATGCTGATCGGCCCAACGGGGGTCGGCAAAACCTTGCTGGCCCAGACTTTGGCGCGCATGCTCAATGTCCCTTTCACGATTGCCGACGCAACCTGTCTGACGGAAGCCGGCTATGTCGGCGAAGATGTCGAAAATATCATTTTGAATCTGCTGCAAGCCTCCGATTACGACAAGGCGAAATGTGAACGAGGGATTGTCTACATCGACGAGATCGACAAAATTTCGAGAAAATCGGAAAACCCTTCGATCACGCGTGATGTCTCGGGCGAAGGGGTGCAACAGGCATTGCTTAAAATTTTGGAAGGGACCGTTGCGAATGTCCCGCCCAAAGGGGGGAGAAAACACCCGCAGCAGGAATATATTCCGATCGATACCGCCAACATTCTTTTTATCTGCGGCGGAACATTTGTCGGTTTGGAAGAGGTGATTGAAAAACGGATCGGCCAAAAACGATTGGGCTTTGGCGCGGAACTTAAAGCGAGAGGGGAAAAAAGGCTCTCCGAAGTTTTAAGAGAGGTGGAAACCGAAGACCTGATCAAATTTGGACTCATCCCGGAATTTATCGGAAGGCTCCCCGTTATTGCAACGCTGGGTGAGTTGGATGAGCAAGCGCTCGTCAAGATTTTGACTCTTCCGAGGAACGCCCTCATTAAACAATATCAAAGGCTCTTTGAATTCGAGAAGGTCAAACTGCAATTCACGGCGGGCAGCATTGAGGCGCTGGCAAGGGAGGCAATCCGGAAAAAGTCCGGAGCCCGCGGTTTGCGGGCGATCCTTGAAAATGTCATGTTGGACGTGATGTATGACATTCCCTCTCAGGAAGGAGTTCGCGAAGTCGTTGTCAATGAGGATGTGATTATCAAGCAGACAAGACCGGTTGTTGTTTACGAGAAAAAGGCCCAGAGTGCGTGAATTGTGAATCGTGTTTCGAAAGACGAAACACGATCTGTAAAAAAAAAGGAGAAAATATGCCCGGAGATCTGGTTCCCAAAAAAGAAGGGTTGGTTATTCCGCTGTTGCCGCTCAGAGATATTGTGGTTTTTCCGTACATGGTGGTCCCCCTCTTTGTCGGGCGTGAAAAATCGATCGCCGCTTTGGAAGAGGCGATGAATAAAGAGAAGGATATTCTACTGGCCGCTCAGGTGAATGCGAAAACCAACGATCCCAAGCCCGATGATGTTTATAAAATCGGGACATTGGCGTCGATCATCCAGCTCCTTCGCCTCCCCGACGGGACCGTCAAAGTCTTGATCGAAGGGAAAAGACGGGCCCGCATCCAACAATTTTTGCCAAACCCAACCTATTTTTTGGTGGAGGCCGAAGCGATTGATGAAACGTTGGACAAGACGATCGAACTCGAAGCGCTGATGCGCGGGGTCAAAACCACGTTTGAACAATATGTCAAACTGAACAAGAGAATCCCGCCCGAAATGCTTGCCTCCGTCTCTTCAATCGATGATCCGGCAAGGTTGGCCGATACAATTGTGGCGCACCTCTCTTTAAAACTTTCCGACAAACAGCAAATTTTGGAAATCATCTCCCCATCGGAGCGTCTCGAAAAATTGCTCGGGATGATGCAGTCCGAAATCGAGATTTTACAGGTTGAAAAACGAATCCGGACCCGCGTGAAAAAACAGATGGAGAAGACCCAACGCGAATACTATCTCAATGAACAGATGCAGGCGATCCAGAAAGAATTGGGCGAGCGGGACGAATTTAAAACGGAGATTCAAGAACTCGAAGAGAAGATGAAAAAGAAGAAACTCTCCGCGGAAGCTTTGAACCGTTGCAAGCAGGAACTCAAAAAACTGAAGATGATGTCGCCGATGTCGGCCGAGGCGACGGTGGTCCGAAATTATCTCGACTGGATTTTGTCTCTGCCGTGGGGAGAAAATACGCAGGACAAACTTGACTTGAAAGAGGCCGAAAAAATTCTCGATGAAGACCACTACGGTTTGAAACAGCCCAAAGAAAGAATCTTGGAATATCTGGCTGTCTGTCAGCTTATGGGAAAAGTCAAAGGGCCGATCCTCTGTTTTGTGGGCCCTCCGGGGGTTGGGAAAACTTCTCTCGGAAAATCGATTGCAAGGGCCATGGGGCGCAAATTTGTCCGGCTCTCTCTGGGCGGTGTGCGCGATGAGGCCGAGATCCGCGGCCACCGGAGAACCTACATCGGTGCCCTTCCGGGCAAGGTGATTCAATCGTTGCGCAAGGCCAATTCCAACAATCCTCTCTTTTTGCTCGACGAGGTCGACAAGATGAGTATGGATTTTAGGGGCGATCCTTCCGCGGCGCTTCTCGAAGTGCTCGATCCGGAACAAAACTGCGCGTTCAACGATCATTATCTCGATCTCGATTACGATTTGAGCCATGTGATGTTCATCACAACCGCCAACACATTGCCGGCCATCCCTCTGCCGTTGCAAGACAGAATGGAGATCATCCGTCTCCCCGGCTACACCGAAGAAGAAAAACTCCACATTGCGAGAAAATATCTGATTCGCAAACAGTGCGAGGCCAACGGGCTTTTGGAAAAAGATATCCAGTTTACCGACTCGGCCGTTAGGTTAATCATTCGCCGCTACACCCGCGAAGCGGGGGTGCGTAATTTGGAAAGAGAGATCGCTTCTATTTTGCGCAAGCTGGCGAAAGATGTGGTGATGAAACAGACGAAGATAAATGGAAAAGCGATTAAGGTGACTCCGGCCAAAGTGACCGAATATCTCGGGGTGCCCAAATTTCGTTATGGTCTGGCGGAAGAGACCGACCAGATGGGGATCACCACCGGTTTGGCTTGGACCGAAGTCGGCGGCGAATTACTGACGACCGAAGTAACTGTCATGCCCGGAAAAGGAAAATTGACCGTGACCGGAAAATTGGGCGATGTGATGCAGGAATCGGCGCAGGCCGCAATGAGTTATGTCCGGACACGTGCGGAGGCCTTGGGCTTGGGCCGCGAATTTTATCAAAAAGTCGATATCCATATCCACTTGCCCGAAGGGGCCATCCCTAAAGATGGGCCGTCGGCCGGCATCACGATGGCGACCGCGATTGTTTCGGCGCTGACCAAAATTCCGGTCCGTCGCGATGTGGCGATGACTGGTGAAATCACACTGCGCGGAAGGGTCTTACCGATCGGCGGTTTGAAGGAAAAACTTTTTGCGGCACATCGGGGGCAGATTCAGACCGTGATTATCCCGATCGAAAATGAAAAAGATTTGAAAGAGATTCCGAAAAAAATCCTGAAAGATTTGCAGATTGTACCGGTGGAGCATATGGATGCCGTTTTGAGAACGGCCTTGGTGTTGGATGATCCCGATCGGCTTTTCAAGGGGATTGCCTCAAAGCCGTCGACGCCGCCCCCTGTCAAAAAGGGGGCTTCCGCCGAAGCCCCGATTGTGATGAAACATTAAAATAGATATGGCCCTCTTGAAACTCGCAAAAGACGATCCCCAAAAAGAGCTGGAGTTCGAGGTGAAGTGTGCGTTGACGGAGAATCCGGAAGAGCGTCTTAGAAGATGGTTGGCGTGGAATATAGATATGTTAACTTGGTTTTACAAATTGCATGGACACCAAACAACTCCTCAAATCGTTAAAAGAAAATAATGTTAATTTTGTCATCATTGGAGGTGCTGCAGTGATTGCGCATGGTCTTGTTCGCACCACTAAAGACTTAGACATTTTCGTAGAACCCACACGTGAAAATGTCGAACGTCTTTTTAAAGCGTTACAAAACGTTGGGTATGATTTACAGGATACTACCGTTGAAGAGGCTCTCCAAAAAAAAATTCTTTTCAGAAAGTATATCTTGGAATTGGATATCCATCCCTTTGCGGCGGGAGTCCGGTTTGAGACTTTATGGCAAAACAAAGTGCCTTTAAAGTTATGTGATGAAACTGTTTATTTTTCTTCCCTGGAAGATTTGATTAAAATGAAAAAGGCCGCAGGCAGGAATGTCGATTTGGAGGACCTCAAATATCTCGAAGAAGTTCAAAAACAGCTTAAAAAGAAGAAGTGAAAAAAACGCTTGCGCAAATTGCGGAAGAGCTTCGTGCTAAGAAGGCTCAAAAAAAATATGTGAGCCGCGGCGGTTTGAAGCTGGAGCAGGCTTTAAAAGAATTCAAGGTCGATCCATCAAATAAAATTTGCATCGATATCGGCGCCTCGACCGGTGGTTTTACCGATTGCCTGTTGCAGCACGGCGCTCAAAAAGTCTATGCGGTTGATGTCGGCTACGGGCAACTGGCGTGGCCTCTTCGCCAAAACCCTAAAGTTGTCGTCATCGAGAGGCAAAATATCCGCGCCTTAAAAAAAGAGAAAATTCAAGAGCCGATTGAACTGGCAACCCTCGACCTCTCTTTCATCTCGCTCAAAAAAGTTTTTCCGGTTTTGAGGCCTTTTTTGGCCCCCGACGCAAAAATCATCGCCTTGATCAAGCCGCAGTTTGAAGTGGCCAAAACCCAAGTCGAAAAAGGGGGGATTGTCCATGACCCCAAACTTCATGAATGGGCTGTCACGCAGATTCAAGAGGCCGGACTTCAAGAGGGGTGGGAATGTCTCGGCGTCACTTCGTCCCCTATTTCCGGCGCCGATGGAAATAGGGAATTTCTCATTTTGTTTCAAACCCCTTAAATGGTATATTCAAAATTCGTTACCTATGAAAAAGAAAAACGTTCTGGTTTTTGGAATTCTTTTTTTTCTCCTAGTCGGGGGGTGTACGAAACAGCCTTCAAAAAAGGGCGCTGTTTCCAAAAAAGAGGAGAATCCCTACACCCATTTTGTCCTCTCCAATCTGGAGGCCTATGAAGAAAATTTGGGATCTTCAATTGCCGATCTCAAAAAAACAGTCGCGGCCTATCCCGACAGCGCTTATCTCCACACCCTGTTGGCCCAGCGTTATGCCCAAAACAAACAGCTCGATGAGGCGTTGAAAGAATCGGAAGCGGCGCTCAAAAGCGATCCGAATATGACGGATGCCCGCGTTTTGTACGCACAAGTTTTGGAGGCTAAAGGAGAGACGCCGCAATCGACACATGTTTTTGAGCAGGTGGTTAAAGCAAAACCGGAATGGGAAGAGGGTTACCTCAAGCTGGCCCAAAGTCTGGTTTATGAAAAAAAATTTCATGGAGCCATTCGCGTTCTCGAAAATCTGAAAAAACGTCATCCGGAATCTTTATCGGCCGATTATTATATGGCGACTATTTATGAAACCTATCTAGAACAGCCGGGCAAGGCGCTACAATATTATGAACAAATTCTCAAGGAGGATCCGGATAATCTGAAGGTCCGGCATCAGATTGCGCAAATTTATGTCGAGCAAAACAAGATGCAGTCGGCATTAAAACAACTGTTGTTGATTGAAAAACAGATGTCGGAGGATCTCGGCCTTCAACTTCAGATCGCCTCTATTTATCAGGAATTGGGCGATATGAAAGAGACCATCTCTCGGTTGGAAAAGATTTTGCAGGCCAATCCCAACGCCGACCGGATTCATTATTATTTGGGGCTGGTTTTTGAAAAGATGAAGCGCAATCAGGAGGCACTCGATCATTTTGAAAAGGTGCCGTCGGCCTCTTCTTTTTATAAAGATGCAACATTGCATGAGGCGCTTCTCTATCGTGATTTAAAGCAAAATGAAAAAGCCGTTGCCCTTTTGGAGAAGGCTCTTCGCAAAGAGACAAAAGCGCCGCAACTCTATCTGCTTTTATCCCTGCTCTATGAAGAACAAAGTAAAATCGGGCAGGCCATCGATGTTTTGAAAAACGGGATTCGTCAAATGGAAGGGGAAGAACAGCTCTATTTTAATTTGTCCCTTCTCTACGATAAAACAAAAAAGAAAGACGAGGCGGTTAAGCTGATGCAAAAGGTTTTGGAGATTAATCCGCAAAACGCCTCCGCCTTGAATTATATCGGATACATCTATGCGGAAGAGGGGAAAAATCTGAATCAGGCCCAACAATGGGTAGAAGAGGCTTTGAAATTAAAACCGAATGATGGCTACATCATCGATAGTCTCGGCTGGGTTTATTATCGAAAAGGGGATTACAAGATGGCCCTCCGGACTTTGCAAAAAGCGTATCAGATACTTCCTAAAGAGCCGATCATCAACGAACATTTGGGAGACGCCTATTTGAAATTGGGTCAAAAGGCGCAGGCCCTCCGATTTTTTCAGAAGGCCCGTGATTTGAACAAAACCCAAGCAGAGCCCAACAGAGAGGATTTGGAGCGTGTGGAAGGGAAAATCAAACAATGGGAATAGTGTCCTCTCCGCGAAAGCGGGGATCGCATTCATTTACCTTCTCTCCTTTTTTTTAGCGGGCTGTTCCTTCAAAGTCCCCAAGGACCCCTATGCCGTTGTCCAAAATTTACCTACCGATCCTGATACGCTTAATCCGGTGACGGCAGGCAGTGCTTATGCTTCCATAGTTGCCGGATATATTTATGAAAATCTTTTTGAACTCGATAATGAAACCTTGAAACCAAAGCCGCTTTTGGCAACACGCTGGACCGTTTCGCCGGATAAATTGCAATACACCTTTTTTTTGAGGGAGGATATTCGCTGGCAGGACGGCAAACCGTTTACCGCTGATGATGTCCTCTATACTTACGAAAAAATTCAGGATCCTAAGGTCGATGCCGCCCCTTTGAGAAATTATTATCGGGATGTTGTAAAGGCTGAAAAATTGGATGCCCATACCGTTCGCTTTACTTATCGCCGTCCTTACGCCGGGGCATTGTATACCTTGGGTTTGCTGACCGTTCTCCCAAAACATGTTTTTGATACAGGGGGCGATTTCAATACCCATCCGGCCGGAAGACAACCGATAGGGACCGGCCCCTTTCTTTTTCAGGAATGGAAAACCGGACAAAGGATTGTTCTGAAAAAAAATCCGAATTATTGGCGTCCCGCCTATCCCATTAAAAAAATTATTTTTAAAATGGTGCCGGATGGGGAAACGGCCTTCCAGCTTTTCAAAAAGGGAGACTTGGATCTGATCGATTTGACACCGCTTCAATGGGCCAGACAGACCGAAAGCAAAAAATTTGAAGAACATTTTATCAAACACTGGTTTTTCACCCCATTTGCGACTTATAACTATATCGGATGGAATCTTAAGAGACCTTATTTCCAAGATAAAAGGGTCCGTTTGGCCTTGGCGCATCTGGTCAATCGGAATATCATCAATGAAAAAATCCTTTTCCGTCTCTATTTCCCGGTCACGGGACCTTATAATCCGTTGGGAAACAATTATGATAAGAACCTGAAACCTATCGAGTATGATTTGGAGAGGGCGCAACAGTTGCTCAATGAAGCCGAATGGATCGATCACGATGGAGACGGGCTGCGTGATAAAAACGGAGTCCCTCTCCGGTTCACCCTCCTTTTTTCCGCCGGCCAGCAATTTTATGAACAGCTCACCCCCATTTTGCAGCAAAATTTTGCAAAAGTCGGCATTGCCATTGAATTACGCCGTCTGGAGGCAATCACCCTTTTTCGACTTCTGAATGAGCACGATTTTGATGCTTACATGGCGGCATGGGGCCGTGGTGTTGGCATTGAGGACATGTATCAAACATTTCACTCTTCCCAGTCGAAGGGGGGATCCAATTTTGTCAGTTATGCCAACGCGGAAGTGGATCGCCTCATTGAAGAAGGGGGAAAAGAGTTTGATGAGAAGAAAAGATCGGAAATTTACAAAAAGATCCACCGACTTTTGTATGAAGATCAACCCTACTGTTTTATGTTTGCACGGCCCGATCTTTTGGCGCGCGACAAACGTTTCAAAAATGTGAAGGAATATCCTGTGGGGCTCGATATGAAAGAATGGGTGGTGGAAGAATAATGCTATCCTATACCCTCAAAAGGATTTTTTTCATGATCCCGACACTTATCGGGATTATTTTTATCACCTTTTTGGTCATCCGTCTGGCGCCGGGCGATCCGGCCGAGATGAAGCTGCGCGCCTCTGCACAGGGGATGATGGCCGACCGTGCGGCGATGTCGATTGTCGAAGAGACGCGAAAACTCTACGGGTTGGATAAACCGATCCCCGAACAATTTGCCATTTGGGTGAAACGGGTAGCCACATTTGATTTTGGCGATTCTTATAAAGATCATCGGCCGGTTTTAAAAAAGATTGCCGAAACGCTTCCGATTACACTCACTCTCAACCTCATCACGATTTTGATTATCTATCTTGTCTCGATTCCGTGGGGCGTTGTTTCGGCCATCAAACCGACCGGATGGTTTGATCGTGTTTCGGCGCTTATTTTGTTTGTTTTATATTCGCTCCCGACCTTTTGGGTCGCGATGCTCCTGATTATTTTTGTGGCCGGCGGCGACTATTTGAATCTGTTTCCGATTGCCGGTTTTATTTCTGATGGGGCTGATTCCCTCTCCTTTTTTCGCAAGGTCGGCAATATCGCATGGCATCTTATTCTGCCGATCCTCTGCCTGACTTACGGCAGTTTTTCTTTTTTGGCGCGGTTCAGTCGCGCCACGATGCTCGAAGTGATTCATCAGGATTATATCCGTACGGCACGGGCAAAGGGTTTGAGTGAATGGAAAGTGATTTTCAAACATGGATTGCGGAACGCGTTGATCCCACAACTGACCCTGTTGGGGACGCTGCTTCCGGCGCTGTTAGGGGGCTCGGTGATCATCGAACAAATTTTTGCCATTCCGGGGATGGGGCGTTTGGGGTTCGAGGCGGTTTTAAATCGCGATTACCCGTTGATTATGGCGATTGCAACAATCGACGCTTTTTTAACATTGATCAGCCTTTTGATCAGCGATCTTTTGTATCGGGTCGTCGATCCGCGTATTACATTTGAGGGGAGATAATGCATCAATCGTATTGGCAACAGGTTTGGTATCAATTCCAGCGTTCAAAGCTGGCGGTCGCGGCTCTCTTTTTGGTTTTGTTTCTGATTTTGATCGCCGTTGCGGCTCCCTTTTTGGCCCCTTTTTCACCCGAGTCCTACGATTTGGATCAGATTTTGATTGCGCCCAACGCCATGCATTGGCTCGGCACCGATGATTTGGGGCGCGATGTTTTTAGCCGAATGCTTTTTGGCGCGCGCGTTTCTTTGAGTGTCGGTTTTGTCGCGGTCAGTATTTATGTCGTGATTGGCATTATTCTGGGCGCCTTGGCCGGTTACTACGGCGGTTGGATCGACATGATCATTTCCCGCGGGATTGAAGTGATGCTCTGCTTCCCGACATTTTTTCTAATTCTGGCGGTGTTGGCCTTTGTGGGGCCGAGCATTTACAACATCATGATTGTGATCGGTGTGACACAATGGACCGGCATTGCGCGGCTCGTGCGCGGTGAATTCTTAAAATTCAGAAATCGTGAATTTGTTTTGGGGGCCAGACAGATCGGGGCCGGCGATTTTCGGATCCTTTTCAAATATCTGCTCCCCAACGCGCTGGCCCCTGTTTTGGTTTCGGCCAGTTTTGGCGTTGCCTCGGCCATTTTGACGGAGAGCGCCTTGTCTTTTCTCGGGTTTGGAGTTCCCCCACAGGTTCCGAGTTGGGGGGCGATTTTGTCTCAGGCGCAAAGTTTTATGGACACGGCGTGGTGGCTTACCTTGGCCCCCGGTTTGGCCATTTTCATCACGATCACGGCTTACAATCTGGTCGGTGAAGGTTTGCGGGATGCGATCGATCCACGGCTCAAAAATTTATGACATTACTCGAGGTCAAAAATTTGCAGACCGCTTTTGAGACCTCTTCCGGTTTGGTCAAGGCGGTTCAAGGTGTCTCTTTTTCGATTGAAAAGGGAGAGTCGGTCGGGCTCGTTGGAGAATCGGGCTCCGGCAAAAGCGTTCTCTCCTTGTCTTTGATGCGTCTGGTGCCGCCCCCCGGAAAAATTTCCGGCGGCGAAATTCTTTTCAAGGGTCAAAACCTTCTTGCTTTGGATCGCAAAGCGATGCAGCGCATCCGCGGCAAAAATATCGCGATGATTTTTCAGGAACCGATGACTTCGCTCAATCCCGTTTTTACCATTAGGGACCAGATTGCGGAGGCCCTTCTTTTGCACGAAGGGGGAACTCCGTTGCAAGCAAAAGCGCGTGTGATCGAGCTGCTCGAAAAAGTCGGGATTCCGTCTCCGATCGAACGTCTCGATCAATATCCCCATCAACTTTCGGGCGGTATGCGGCAACGGGTCATGATCGCCATGGCGTTGGCGTGTAAACCGGATCTGTTGATTGCCGATGAGCCGACCACCGCTTTGGATGTGACGATTCAGGCGCAAATTTTGGATCTGCTGAAGAAGTTGCAGCAGGAATTGGGGATGGCCTTGCTGCTGATCACGCATGATTTTGGCGTGGCGGCCGACATTGCCCATCGTGTGATGGTGATGAAAACCGGCGAGATGGTGGAGGAGGCCTCTGTCGAGGGGATTTTTAAAAAACCGCAACACGCCTATACTAAAAAATTGCTCGATGCGATCCCCCCACTCCAAAAAATTCCGAACGAGAAACCTTCGGCTATTATTTTAGCAAAACCGGCGGCGATCCTTGAAGTTCAAAATCTTGTGAAATCGTTTCCGGTCGGAAGGCAAAAGATCGATGCCGTTAATGATGTCTCTTTTTGCGTGACGAAAGGGGAAACATTGGGGCTTGTGGGTGAATCGGGTTGCGGCAAGACGACGTTGGGGATGATGTTGATGCGCCTTTTGGAACCCGATAACGGCCGGATTTTCTTTGAAGGGAAAGAGATCACTCATTTATCTCAGCGCTCTTTGAGGCCGCTTCGTGCCAAAATCCAGATGATCTTTCAAGACCCGTATGCCTCTTTAAACCCGCGCATGATGGCCGGTGAAATTATTGAAGAGCCGTTGCTCATCCATCAAAGAGGAGATCGAAAAGAACGCCATGCGCGGGTTTTGCAATTGCTCGAACAAGTGGGGCTTGCCGCAAAAGATTACGATAAATATCCGCACGAATTCAGCGGCGGACAACGCCAGCGGATCGGCATTGCGCGAGCGATTGCGCTTCATCCCGATCTGATTGTGGCGGACGAACCTCTTTCGGCGCTCGATGTCTCTATTCAGGCCGAAATCATGGCGCTGATTAAAAATTTGCAGCGAGAACTGAAGCTGACCACACTTTTTATCTCACACGATCTGAAAGTGGTTTCGCAAATGAGCGACCGGATTGCGGTCATGTACCGCGGAAAAATTGTGGAGACTTTTTTGCCGCAAAATCTGGCTCAGGCACAACATCCTTACACCAGAGCGCTTCTTGCGGCGGTTCCCCTTCCCGATCCGATGCGCAAGAGGGGACTAAAACCTTTCGAACCTCCAAAAAAGCCCGCTTGAATAAAACGTCGCTTCCGACTTATAGAGAAACAATGATTGCACAGATAGGCAGCATCTCCTTATGGGGCGCCATTTCTGCGGGGCCGAGCGGACTTTCGCGGGCATTGGAAAGTGGCTCCACGATTCGGAACTGGGATTCTCGTTCGATCGATTATTTTACTTCCCATCTTGATGTAGCCGGGTGTGGAAGATCGGTTCAAAGAGACGTTGCTTCTTTAAGAAGATTTCAGGATCGCACCGATGACGGTTTTTGTCTCGACGCAAGAACTTTAGCAGCCCATTTGTGCTTGATTGAAAAAACGGTTTTTGCAAAAGCCGTCGCTTTTACAGTGGGGCAAAGGGATGTGAGCGACTTTCGTTTTATAAATACGATTAATCCAGATTTTAGCGCCGCCTATTTGTTTTTGAGTGGCGAAATAGATCGAGATCTCTATCGGATTGCATCGAATACGATATCCATTTGTTCGATTGGGGCGATTTCCCAACTGATTAAAGAAGCGGTGCTGAAAAAGGATGAAAAGGCGGCTGAATTTTTGCGCGTTCTATCCTTTTTTAGGCCGAGGCTCTTTTTGAGACCCCATTATCAATTTATGGTCGATGGTCTCTCCGAAATGGCTGAAGGGAAAACAAAATTTTTTCTAAGGGAGACCGTTGTAGAACTCAGGCGATTGTTTGATCGAGAACCGATTCCACCGCCAATAAATCCCTAGAACCTATCTCATAAATCGTTCCGGCTGCAATTTTGCTTTTTCGGCTGCGACTTCGTCGGATTTCGCAAAAAATCCTCAACGTAGCTATGGCTACGCCTCCGGGCTTTTTGCTCATCCTTCTCGTCTCGCTCGAAAAATCAAAATTTCGCTTTCGTCAGATTTATGAGATAGGTTCTAGCAAAGCCTAGTCCTTTTCCCTGCCAGCTCTCCCTTTTTATCAATTCCTTTTCAACCGCCCGAAAGACAGCCAATTTGTTGACCGACCAGTCGGGGGCCAAAGTTAATTGCCTCGGGGCATGGGCATTAAGCCGATGAATCAAAAGCTGGGGCGGGGTCTGTTCCAAAAAATCGACAGCCCATTCGGTAAAAGTTGTCAGGGAAAGGGGTTGATATTTACCCCGTTGGTATTCTTGTGCGAGCGCTGTCCCCTTCACAACATGGAGATTGTGAATTTTGATTCCATCGATCGGTTGTGTTGCCAGATATTGGGCCGTTTCCAAAACATCAGGCCTTGTCTCGAGCGGCAAACCCAAAACAACATGGGCGCAGACGGCGATGTTCTGATCTTTAAGAATTTTCAAGGCCTCCCCAAATTGCCATCGGGTGTGCCACCGATTGATTTTGGCGAGAATAAGATCGTTGGCGCTTTGCAGTCCTAATTCAATCCAACACAATTTTCCGTCGGCCAATTGGGAAAGGGCTTTGGCCCAATCTTTGTCGATGCAATCGGGGCGGGTGGAGAGGGCAAAGCCGACGACGTCGGGGTGATCGAGACTTTCTCTGAATTTGGCCATCAATTTTTCTTTGTCGCCATAGGTGCTTGTAAAGCTCTGAAAATAAGCGATGAATTTGGATGTGGCATGACGTCTTTTGACATACTCCATCCCTTGGGCCAGTTGTTCGGGAATCGATTTTTGTCTCCTGTTTTTCGCCAAGGCGAGAGGGGAATAGGCCGCATCGTTGCAAAAAGTACACCCACCCGTTGCGAGACTGCCGTCTAAATTGGGACAAGTCGTGGCGGCGGTTAAACTGACCTTGAAAACTTTTGACCCATATTTTTCTTTAAGCCAGCCCGACAGGTCCCGATAGCGCTTCATCATGTCAGAGTGGCATATGGTAGCAGCTACCATATGTCACCTTGTTATTCATTTGGGTGTTTTAGTACCCATATCTTTTATAGTTAATGTCTCGAAAAATAAGCCATTTTTCATATTTTTAACGCAGTGAATCAACACATTTTTAATAAATGGGTTTTTTTACACTCATCTATATTTAGAATCAGAAATTTTTATGTAGTTCAACTCATTGAAATATAAAATGAAATAAAAAATTTTATCAAAAAGATCGGATTGGCACGCCACTTGCTTTTCTAAGGCTTGAAGCAAGAAAGCGAGGATAATCAAATGGTTGCCAATCGATATATTAAACAGATTATTTTAATGATCGGAATCGGTTTGGTGATGATAGAGACAGGTTGTGGAAGTCAAGCAGGCGGGGTTTCCGAATCCAAATCGTTACTCGGTGGCTCCGGTGGAGGCTCCGATTCCGGAGCCGGTAATAGCGGTGGCGTGACCGTTACCAATATCTATTCCCAACCGAAACAATTAGGAACCGGTGATCTTTTATATGTCGATTTAAATAGCTCCAAATCGCTCGATTTTGCAGGGGTTGAGAGTCAATCAGAATTTATTTTTGTTGTGGCGAATACCTCCTCCAACAGCAGCAATTTTTCCGTTCAAATCAACGGCGATCTTTCGGAGGCTGAGTTTGATCTGGAAGAAGATCCGACACTTTCCAAATCTCTGGCTGTCCATGCTGAAGAGGTTAACGATATTACCGAACAGTTTCATGAATCGCTCCGTTTGAAAGAAAAAGAATTGGAGACATTGGAAATTTCTTCTGAAGCAGAGTCCTTGTCGATGGCCAAATCGATTTCTACCGGTGTCAGTCCCAGCATTTCCGAAGGGAGTGAACAATCCTTTAAAGTGCTGGCCAGTTTAAGTTCCACCTCCAGTTCGGTCAGTGTCGATGCGGTGGCCGAATGTGTTCGGAATAATGTCGCTTTTTATGTCGACAAACGGGTCACCACTGAAATGCTTTCTTCTGCTGAAGTGGACGGCTTTTGCCGGCAGTTCGATGAAACCGTATCAAAGGAAGAGGCCTTGTTTGGTTCTCTCTCCGATGTCAACAATGACGGCAAGGTGATTGTGTTGTTCACACCCCAAGTCAATAAATTAGGGGCGCTGGGCGGCGGTATCGTAACCGGATTTTTTAACGCAACCGATCTCTATTCCAATTCTTCATCGAATGCGGCGAGCAATCATATGGAAATTCTCTACATTATGGTTCCGGATCCGAAGGGTGAATATGGTGCGACTGTTTCTAAATCGTTTGCGATGTCGAATTTAATCCCCGCCGTTTTGCCGCATGAGTTGCAACATGCGATTAGTTACAATCAGCATGTTTTCGTCAACAAAGGGAGTTCCGAAGAGGCATGGCTCAACGAGGGGTTGTCTCATTTGGCTGAAGATATGATGGGGCAAAATCAGGAAAATCCCTCGCGCTATGCCCTCTATCTGCAGAACCCGTCAGCGTATCCTTTGACAACCTCTAAATCACCTAATTTAGCAACCCGCGGCGGCGCTTATCTTTTTCTCAGATATCTTTATGAACAGGCGGAAAATCCGAAGGCCTTTTTGGCCAAATTGTTGCAAAGCAGCAACACCGGTGTCCGAGGCATTGAAGCAGCCTTCGGCGGGCGTGCCGGTGATTTTGACCAGTTCGGTGAATTTTTTCTGAGATGGTCGGCCGCGCTGGCGATGACCGACAGAGGAGTGAGCCAAGATCGTCGGTTTACCTATCAACCCCGAGTGGCCGATTCTGCGACCGGCAATTTGAGCGGTGTCTGCTTGAGCTGCAGTGCGCAAGATAATCGCGGAACCAAACTCTCCGGCGTGTCGGTCAAGAGTTTCAGCGGTTCTCAAAGCTCCACCACCGCCTCTTCTGCCGCGAGATTTTATAAAGTATCGAATGTCAGCGGCAAACTCGATTTCAGCAGCAGTGGTTCTACCGATGGATTTGGGATTTTGATTCGTACCAAATAAAAACCAACCTCGCTTCCAAGCGCCAGACAGCCGGATCGTCTGGCGTTTGTTTTTTGTTTGACGTTGCAATAAGTAGCGGCTACGTTCTGCAACCGTCATGTACGGCAAACTCCAAAAAATTCTTACGGATCAGCTTCAGGAAATTCGGGACGCCGGTTTGTATAAAGAAGAGCGAATCATTTTATCGCCGCAACGGGCCGATATCCGTGTCTCCAAAGGGGATGTGATCAATTTTTGCGCCAATAATTATCTGGGGTTGGCCGACAATCCCGAATTGATCGCGGCGGCAAAAAAATCGCTGGACGAACGGGGCTTCGGCATGTCTTCGGTTCGTTTTATCTGCGGCACGACTGACCTCCATAAAAATTTGGAGAAAGAAATCGCCCATTTTTTAAAAATGGACGATGCGATTTTATATTCTTCTTGTTTTGATGCGAATGGAGGGCTTTTTGAAACTCTACTCGGCGAAGAAGACGCAATCATCAGCGATGCATTGAATCATGCCTCGATTATCGATGGCGTCCGTCTGTGCAAGGCCCAGCGCTATCGCTACAATAATTCGGACATGGCCGATCTGGATGCCAAACTCAAAGAGGCGCATGACAAAGGGGCGAGGCTCAAAATGATTGCGACCGACGGCGTTTTTTCGATGGATGGAACTGTCGCCAAGCTCGATTCCATTTGCGACCTCGCTGAAAAATATGAGGCGCTCGTGATGGTCGATGATTCGCACGCGACCGGCTTTATTGGCAAGACAGGCCGCGGTACGCCGGAACATTGCGGCGTCATGGGGCGCATTGATGTTTTGACATCGACTTTGGGCAAGGCCCTTGGAGGCGCCACCGGCGGCTTCACCGTTGGTAGAAAAGAGATCATCGAATTTTTGCGTCAGCGTTCGCGTCCCTATCTTTTTTCCAATACCGTGGCGCCTGTTGTTGTCGCCGCCTCGCTCAAAGTTTTTGAACTTCTCGAAAAGTCGACCACATTGCGAGACCGTCTCGAAGAAAATACAAAATATTTTCGTTCCAAAATGAAAGCGCTCGGTTTTAAAATTTTGGAAGGGACCCACCCGATTGTCCCCGTCATGTTGGGCGATGCCAAACTCGCGCAAAATATCGCCCACGATTTATTAGACGAAGGAATTTATGTCATCGGCTTTTCCTATCCGGTTGTTCCCAAAGATAAGGCGCGCATCCGCGTTCAAATTTCCGCCGCCCACACCCCTGCCCATCTCGACAAAGCCTTGACCGGCTTCGAAAAAGTCGGGAAAAAATACCGCCTTTTCTGAAAACCCTTACCCCCTCACCCGGCCTGCGGCCACCCTCTCCCCCGCCAAACAACCGGCGGGCTGGCACAAGGGGAGAGGGAAATAAGGAATGCAAGCATTTATAGGCAACTTTTTCTGAAATCTGCCGATAACTCTATTGATGAACGAAATACTCAACTCATCTTTCTTGCTTGGCCTAAGGACCTTTATGACCCCCATAGAGGCGGCAGGGGCCTTGGAGGGGACTCAAGCCCCTTATGGTCAAATTGCCCCCATTTTATTGGAGGCCGTCCCTCTTTTGAGAGAAGGCGGGGCCGTTCCGGCAGATTTTTCAGATGAAAAAACGGTATCCGACCGAGCGGCCGTTATTGATACATTCAAAAAGATCGACCCCCAAAAGTGGCAGGAGATTTTAAAACCGGATCGTCAGGCCATTGCTAAACGGATCAAGCTTTTCCAGCCGGTGGAGGGAATAGCGGAAATACTCATCAAGAGTGGGAACAAAAGTAAAACAAGAAAACGCAAAGACGATGAGCGATGGGTCTTCTACGATCGCAACATTCTTTTCAATCCGGAAAGTCTCGAAATCATGGAAATTTCAAAACAGGAAAAAGGCCTTGGCCTAAAACTGCGCGGAAAAAGATTGGGGAGCATCATTGATCCGGATATTTTACCCGCAAAAATCCGCGTCTTTACGGTGGCCAATGCCCCCTATCACTTTAGCGACAACCCCCATTTTAAAAGATTGGCCCATAACGCAAGATATTTTTTGAATGCCCATCATGATGATAATCTGGTTTTGTATTACGGCGGGGAACAATGGAGAGTGGCCGATTTTTGCGTGACCGGCGCTTTGATACTTTGCAACGCCAACGCACCGGAAAAATCTGGTTTTCCCGAAGATTATCGGATTATAGGCCCTGACGATTTGCTGGAGCCCTATTATTTTGCCCCGTTTGTCCCTGCCTCGTTAACCCGTTCAACCCTACGACCCGCCAGATATCTAACTCAAGAAACGGGCACGATGGAAAGACTGCTGAAACAGGGGCGGCCTCATTCATCTGTTTTTATCAAAGGCTCTGAGGCAAAGCCTATGACAGAATCAATACCGGCAAAGGCAAGAGAGGATGAAATGAATCAATGTTTTTCAAAAGGTGAAAAGATATTTATAATCTCGGCCTCGCAACTGATTCCCGATGACGGCCTCCATTACACCACACCCACGCCACAAATGATTGTCGATATTCTAAAGACCGTTCCGGATGATTTGCTGGCAGGACTGAAACGAATACGCATTCTGGATAAAACGGACCCGAATCATTATGCAGCCAATGCGGGATATGGAACAATCACTTTTTTCAAACGATCTGAAGAAGCTATGAGTCGCTTTGAGATGGGTCTCCTGACACGAGACACCTTCTATCACGAATTGGGCCATCATATCGCGTGGTATCGGTTTGGGGATTCCCATTTGGCAAATCATTGCGGGTGGCTTAAAGCGATGCAGGGCGACGCCAGCAGCCCCAGCGAATATGCGCAGAAAAACCGCGCCGAAGATTTTGCGGAAACCGCACACCTCTATTTTGCGACAAACGGCGGCTTTTCAGACGACTCGAGAGAGCGCCACCCCAATCGTTTTGCTTTTTTGGATGAACTTTTCTGGGATGTCTTGACCCCCACCGCCCGAAAAAAAATCAGACAATGGAAAAACCGTTTGGCATTACCCAAGTCGTGAGTGGCGGCTTCCATAGGCAAAATAAAAAATCATCCCCACCGCGAGCCAGACGCCGAATCGGATCCATGTGATCTGCGGCAGACCCATCATCAGATAAAAACAGGAGAGGATTCCCAAAATGGGTACCCATGGGAAAAGCGGGGCTTTGAAGGGACGCAGCCGGTTTGGTTCCCGAACACGCAAAATCAAAATGCCGACACAGACCAAAACAAAAGCGAAAAGAGTGCCGATGTTCGTGAGGTCGACCATCTCATCGATGCTGGCGAAAGCCGAAAAAAAAGCGACGACAAAACCGGTAATGAGGGTTGTGACATAGGGTGTTCGATATTTTGGATGCACTTTGGCGCACCATGGGGGCAAGAGGCCGTCTCGGGCCATCGAGAAAAAAATGCGCGGCTGGCCCAGTTGAAAAACGAGCAAGACAGCCGTCATCGAAATAATGGCGCCCAAGGAGACAAAACCGGCCGATTGATGCGCCCCTATTTTTTGCAACGCCAAGGCGAGCGGTTCGGAAACATTCAGCTGGGAAAAAGGGAGAATGCCGGTCAACACAACGGCAACAATAATATAAATGATTGTCGAAATGATGAGCGAACCGATAATGCCGCGAGGCATATCTTTGGCGGGGTTGCGGCATTCTTCAGCCACGGTGGAGACCGCATCGAAGCCGATGTAGGCGAAAAAAACAACGGCCGCCCCTGCCTGAACGCCGGCCCAGCCGTTTGGCATAAAAGGTTGCCAATTTTCCGGTTTTACATAAAAAAATCCGACCGCCACAAAAAGGCCCAGCGTTATCAGTTTGATCAACACCATGACGCTGTTGAAAAGAGCGCTCTCTTTGATGCCGATCACGAGAATCCATGTGATCGCCAATACGATCAAAGCCGCGGGAAGATTGCAGACAATCGGGACATTGCCGATGTGGGGCGCGGCCGCCAGAATTTCGGGGCTGGCTAATGCCCTGCGCAGATCGGTGGCCAGCCAGACGGGGAAGCGTATTCCCAATCCGGAAAGAAGCTGTGTGAAATATCCCGACCATGAAATGGCGACGGCAACATTGCCGACTGCATATTCGATGATGAGATCCCAGCCGATAATCCATGCGATCAGTTCCCCCAGTGTTGCGTAGGAATAGGTGTAGGCCGAGCCGGAGATGGGGACCATCGCCGCAAATTCGGCGTAACAGAGGGCGGCAAATCCGCACGCGATGGCGGTGAGAATAAACGAGAGAATAATGGCCGGCCCGGCCCCCGGTCTTAATAAATCTCCGGCGGCGGCGGTGCCGATCGATGCAAAAATGCCGGCGCCGATGATAGCGCCGATCCCTAAAGCGATGAGGTGCCAAGGGCCCAGCGCTTTTTTTAATGATGTTTCGGGATTGGCAATATCTTGAAGACAGGCATCAATTGTTTTTCGGCGAAAAAGATTCATTGGCGTTTGAAAACTTTTGGCAGCACTTGCCCCATTAATGCAAAGTCGGTCAGGACAATCGCCATCATCGCTTCTACCATGACGACAGCGCGTGGAATGGGACAAGGGTCAAAACGCCCTTCGATTTTTAATGGGACCGGTCGGTTGGTTCTGAGGTCGAGGGTCTCCTGCGGTTTGGCAATCGAGGCGATCGGTTTGAAGGCCACGCATGCAACAATCGGCATGCCATTGGAAATGCCGCCTAAAACACCGCCGGCGTTGTTGGTTTTCGTCACCACTTTTCCGTTTTGTATTTCATAGGGATCATTGTTCTCACTTCCCAGCTTTCTGGCGGCGGCAAAACCGCTGCCAAATTCAACGCCTTTGACGGCGGGGAGAGAGAAGAGGGCCTTCGCCAATTCGGCGTCGAGTTTGTCGAAGAGCGGTTCTCCCAAACCGGCCGGAATGTTCAACGCCTCCCCCTCAATGATTCCCCCGACACTCTCGCCCGATTCGGCCGCTTCGGCAATTCTCTCCATCATTTTTTCCGACCTCCCCCCAATTTCAATAATTTTGGCAGAAATCGTCACACCTATTTTTTCCAAAAGCTGTTTGGCGATGTTCCCCGCAATGACGAAACCGGCTGTCACGCGGGCCGAAAAACGGCCGCCGCCGCGATAATCCTCAAAACCGGCATATTTGATAAACGCCGTGTAGTCAGCGTGTCCCGGCCGCGGGGTAAAGCGGCGCTCTTCATATTGCGCGGAATCGACATCGTGATTGGGGATGATAAAACAGAGCGGGGCTCCGGTGGTGTGTCCGTCGACAAGACCGGAGAGAATTTTAAAATCATCCGTTTCGTTGCGTGGGGTGGTTAGTATTTGCCCCGGACGTCTTCTGGCCAAATCATCTGCAATTTTTTTGGGATCTATTTTCAATCCGGCCGGACAGCCGTCGACGACGACACCGATACAGGGCCCATGACTTTCGCCAAAGCTCGTTACCTGAAAAATTTTGCCAAAGGCATTGCTCATATCTTTTTAAGGACATCCCAAAACTTCGGCCACGATTTGGCCACCGCTTCGGGATATTTGAACTTCAGCTTTTGCCCCGTAGCTTTGCCCCAAACAGCCGCCGCCATGATAACCCGGTGGTCCTTTGAGTCAACCGCATTTGAGATTTCCTGCATTGCTTCAAAACGGTTTGATTCCTTAAAGCGCAATCTTTCGATTCCTCTAAAATGACATTGGCCTTTGGCAAAACGGGCCACAACAGAAAGGATCGGGTATAAATCGGGAGTGTCGGTTAAATCCCATGAGACCGCTTTGAGCGGCGACGGTTTTACCACAAGTGTCTTGTTTTGCCATTCGATGTCAGCCCCCATCTCTTTTAAGATCGTCACGATTTTTTTATCTCCCTGAAGACTTTCCCGATTTAAACCTTCCAATCGGATCGGTTGGATCAATGTGCCGAAGGCGATCAGAAAAGCGGCAGAAGACCAACAGCCTTCAATGGTCACTTCCGTGGGGCCCTTCTCAAATTTTTTTTTCATCTCCATCGTAAGAAAAATATAAGGTTTGGAAACGGCCTCCTTCGGTATGGCAGTGGATGGGTCAACCAACAACAGACCGGAGAGATATTGCGAACTGATTTTAGGATCCGGCCGTTGCGGGCGTTGCATCAAGAAAGGTTTGCCGGTTATTTCGCATGAAATTTTCAAAACATCGGCAAGGGCTGTCACAAATCGAAAAGTTGTTCCCGATTCGTTGCAATCAAGCGGTATCGACGGTTTTTTGAAAGCGCCGCCGCGGACGATCCATTCCTCTTCTTTCATGATAATGGAAATGCCGAGTTGAGAAAGGACCTGAACACTCGCCAGTGTGTCGTCGCATTTTGACGGATCGATAATTCTACTCTCTCCTTTGGCAAGCGCTGCGCAAAAAAGAGCTCTGTGCGTAATGCTTTTGGAAGGTGGCACTTTCAATGTGGGCCCTCCAGGATTCGAACCTGGGACCGACCGGTTATGAGCCGGCAGCTCTAACCGCTGAGCTAAGGGCCCCTCAACTGTGTGACGCTCATAACACCGCTACTTGGGGGAGGCAATTATAAAGGTGTTCGAAATAACGGCATCCGGCATTTCGGGGGAGGGTTTTTGACAGACCTTCATTTTCAGCTGTTGCGGTTTTCCTTCCCGCTTTTTAAATTTCTTGTCGAAGATGAAATGCTGAGCCTCCTTTTTAGACGCAATGACAAGGCATTTTTTATCCATTTTAATACCGAAAGGATATTCCGTGATGCGCACAATATCAAAACTTATTTTTTCGCCCGGCTGATAAATATCGTATTGAGTTGTGATATAAATCTGTTTGTTGTGGAGAGAAAAATCGGTAAAAACTTTTGATGAGGTTTCATCCCAAAAACGGGGCGGGCCGGTGTCGATATGCACCGCATTGCCGTGATAAAAGCCGACGCCGCAGCAATTCAAATTTTTGACAAATTTCCAAATTTCTTCTGCCGGCACACCCTCCATCGTAAAGTCGACGGCCATCCCTTCTTGGTGCAGACTTGCTTTTGCGGCTAATTTTCCTTTTTGTCGGAGTTTCTCATTATATTCCGGACTGCGATAGGCCGAAAGAATTTGAATCTTCGCCATTCCTTTTCCCAAGGCATCCTGCAGATAACCGAGAAGGGCGATCAATCTAGGGGATACATTATCGAGCGGTTTGCTCCCCCTTTTAAAGACGATTTTTCCATCTCCCGAAAAAAAATAGCGTTGTTGCGCAAAGGCAGAAGAAGAAAAAATCAGGATAAGGACCGGAAACCAACGAAGGATTTTCATGGTGACGCCTATAATCAATTGTGGAATAATATATACAAGAAAAAATGGTGACAGATAAAGTATTTCAACATTTGAGACGTACCGAAGGTGCGGATTAAATGTTAGAAATACTTATGGTTTTTAACTCAATGATGCATTTAAAATACCATAATAAAAAAAAGGTGCTTATTATCGACGATGAAGGGGATCTGGTTCAGCTTCTTCTTTTGCGTCTTCAAAAATTCGGGTTTTTGGTCGATGTGGCACTCGATGGAGAACAAGGGCTCGAACAGACAAGGGCATTCAAGCCTGATATTATTTTACTCGATATCGCGATGCCGAGAATGGGGGGGTGGGAAGTGTGTCAGCAATTGAAAGCAAATCAGGCCACAAAAAATATTCCTATTATTGTAATTACCGCCAAGGTGATAAAAGGTCTCGCAACGCGGGCCGAGGCATTAGGGATTGCCAAAGTGCTAACCAAACCGTTTGATTCGGCAGAGCTGGTCCAAGTCATCAAATCGTTAATTTAAAAGCGTCAAAATTTTGGTGGAACGTCCCCTAAATCGTCAAAATTTTGACGATTGTGGGTGACGCAAATTTGACCATTCGTATAATTTTTTAAAAAATAATAAATAAATTCATATCATTAGAAATCGTTGTCCTATTTTTAACTATTCAAAATTAGGCATATTATTTGCACTTACATTTAAGGAGAGGCCTAAAAACATGGAGGAGTCTGCAAAAATCAATGAGAAAGAATCCTTCCTGAGGGATCTCAAATCAATGGCGGTGGCGATCTCCGACCTCGAAGCAAAACTCAACAAACAAATTAAAATTAACAAACTCAAAGATGAGTTTATCATGCTTGTTTCCCATGAAATCAGAACCCCCCTGACAATCATCAAGGGAAACATTTGTAATCTAATGGATGGCGTTTTGGGTGAGTTCACGGAAAAACAGATGAGGAGTATTGAGGTAACCAATCGGAATATCGACCGTTTGATTCGAATGGTCAACGGCCTTCTCGATTTTACCAATATGGAACACGGCTTGGTAAGCCCCAAATTGAGCCGTGTCAACATTGAGAGTTTGGTGAAAGAGGTTGTTGACAATTTTGAAACGGTGAGTCGGACAAGAAAAATAGATCTTTCCATGGAATCCCCCAAAAATCTTGTCGATTTGGACACCGATGCCGATTTGACTTCACAAATTCTGACTAATCTTCTGGATCATTCACTGCAATATGCCAAAAAAGAGGCCAAGGTGGTTGTTCAGCTGGTGAAGGAGGGTATTCAAGTGACCGTTATGGATGATGGCCCCCGACTTCCTCGTGAAGAGCCGGGAATTATTTTTGATAAAATGGTTTCGACCAACAAATCGGCCGGTTCGGTGGGACATCGTGGCACCGGTCTCATTTTGGCCATGTGCAAAGAGCAGATCCAATGGCTGAAAGGAAAAATGTGGGTTGAGAATCGTTCACAGGGAGCCAGCGTTCATTTTCTTTTGCCGCATAACCCCAAATAGCGGTTTTCCCTCATATAGCGAGTCCATGACAGCCGTCGGCATTGATGCTATGGTCCCCTCCGAATTTTTATGACCAAAAATAATTTATCCCAATCGATTTTGGATTGTCTCGGCGCAGGTATTATCGCCATCGATAAAGAGACCAAAGTCTGTTTTGTTAATTCCTTTGCCGAAAAAATACTGGGATGGCCCCATGAGGAGCTTATTCATCAGCCGATTTCTCTCCTCCTCAAAGACCAAATGTTGGACAAAGCGACTCTCTTTTTCAAAAAAAACGGGGAATCTTTTTCTGTCGAATATTTTCGAACGCCCCTTTTAGAGGGGACAAAAAATCACGGATCGGTTCTTGTTTTTTTTGACGTTACAGAGCGCAAAACATTGGAACAGCAAAAGGATGAGTTCATCAGCAATCTTTCTCATGAGTTGAGAAGCCCCCTCACGATCATCAAGGGGGCAATCTGGAATCTCAAAGACGGGGTCATGGGAAAATTGACCGATAAACAGACTAAACTGGTTGAAACAACCAGCAGACATATCGACAATCTCTCCCGTCTGATCGAAAATGTATTAGAGGTTTCACGGCTTCAATCGGGCAAGGCAACTATCCACCGAAGGCGAGTCAATCTCTTGCATCTCATTGAGGAGGTTGTCAGTGATTATCATCTGATCGCGAAGGAAAAGTATATCCAACTCAGAGAGGAACTCCCCAAAGAGCTTCCGTCTGCATATGTCGATGGGGATGCCGTGACGCAGGTTTTGCACAATCTTTTGAACAATGCCCTTCGGTTTGCCAGAAAAAAAATCTGGATTACAGCACAGCCCTCTCTTGTGAAAGGGTTCCTTCAGGTTGGCGTTCTCGATGATGGCCTCGGTATTGCCAAAGAAGATCAAGGAAGGCTTTTCAACAAATTTGAACAATTGCAAAGGCCCTCCGGTGCGGCGGGATATAAAGGGACAGGATTGGGGCTTTCTATTTGCAAAGAAATTGTGGCACATCATCAGGGAAAAATCTGGGTGGAATCTGAATTGGGAGAAGGGGCCCAATTCTATTTTACCCTGCCGCAATATGATCCCGTCACGGATCTCCGTTTTGCGCTCCGCCAGACGATGGATGAAGCCAGTAGGAGCGGCACCCCTCTGGCGTTGGCTGTTATTGCATTGGACAATTTCCGTTCGGTTAAAGGAGGAAAGGGACAAGAGTTGGAAACCATACTCCATGGTATTGAAGACGAGGTGAAAAAATCTTCTTTGCGCAAAAAAGATCTGTTATTTCGCTACACCTTGAAAGATTTTGTGATGATTTTGCCTCAGACTCCGGCAGAAGGGGCCGCAACCATCGCTACAAGGGTGGAACAGCTTATTCAAGAGAGGTTGGTCACTGAACTCCATCTTGTGCAGAAACCGCTGTTGCGTGTCGGCATTGTTTCTTATCCTAACGATGCCACGAGTGTGGATCGATTGCTTGAAGTGGCACTGGAGCGGATAAAAAAAGGGGAAGGTGAAATGGTATGAAAAAAAGAATTTTGATTGTCGACGATGAAAAGGACCTTGTTGAATTATTGCAACTGCGTATCGAGGCGGAAGGGTTTGAGGTTGACGTTGCCTACGATGGTGAAGAAGCCCTCTCCAAGGCCAAAGCGGATATCCCCGATCTCATTGTTTTGGATATCATGATGCCCAAGGTAAACGGTTTTGAAGTTTGTAGAACGCTTAAGAAAAATCCGGCAACGCAATCGGTGAAGATTATTATGGTGACCGCCAAGACAAGAGAAGAAGACCGATTTTGGGGGTTGGAGGCCGGGGCAGACGAATATATTACCAAGCCGTTTGATTTTGTCCATTTGCTGGGAAAAATAAAAAAGAGTGTGGGGGAAAAATGAGTCTTTCAAAATTCAGGATTTTGGTTGTGGATGATGATGTCGATCTTGTCAAAACGCTGCGGACCCGTCTGGAGTTTGAGGGATATGAAACCTCCGCTGCTTATGAAGGGGTGCGGGCTGTTGAGGCGGCTCATAAACAGAAGCCCCATTTGATTCTGCTCGATTTGAGAATGCCGGCGGGTACCGGCCAGTCGGTCTTGAAGACATTGCGATCGCATCCGGACACCGAAAAAATTCCGATCATCATTATTACGGCGATGGATGATCCTCGTCTTGAAATTGAAACGAAAGCCGCGGGCGCTGAGGAATTTTTCCGGAAGCCCTATTCGATCGAAATTCTTCTAGAAAAAATCCGGTTTCATTTGCCTCAAAAACCGTGAAGCCGTGATGCACGGATGTAAAAAGTTGAAGAATGGACATCAAAATAAAATTTTTTTTATTGGTTTTGATACCGCTTGTTTTTGGGTTTGTCTGGTTTTTCAGCAGGGAACGTCCTATTCGCTGGTTGGTTTTTTACGGTAATGAACTCTCCCCAAGAATGCTGATGCAAGTGGATTTGGCTATTTTGGAACCGGATAACATCACCCCTTCCAAAACAGGTAATAAAAAGACTATTTTCTTCGGGTATTTGAGTCTCGGTGAGGTTAATGACAGTCGAGGCTATTGGCCTGAAATTGCAGAGAGCGATTTTGTTGTGGCGGCCAATCCCCATTGGCAAGGGGCATGGCAAGTCGATATCCGTTCCCAAAAGTGGCAAAAACTGTTGCTCGAAAAGGTGATCCCTAAAATTTTGGAAAAGGGGTATCAGGGTCTATTTTTGGATAGTGTCGATATGGCAATGTATCTGGAGGCAAAAGATCCTGAAAAATTTTCCGGTTCGAGAAAAGCGATGATCGATTTTTTCCGATTGCTGCATAAAAAATTTCCTAATCTTCTGCTTGTGCCCAATAATGCCATTGAGTTGCTCGAAGATTATGGGGATATTATTTATGGGGTGGTTGTGGAAGATTTATACACCCGTTGTGACTTTGCAACCCGAACCTGCGGCAAAACCCCCCTGTCTGATTCACAATACAAGGAAGAAAGGCTCGATGCCTTTCGGAAACATTTCAAAAAACCGGTTTTCAATATTCTTTATGATTATTCGAATAATCCTGATGTTGAAAAATATGGAATCAAAAGATCTGAAAAAAAGAAGTATCACTGGTATCTGACGGAACCGAGTCTGACCCAACTGGGAACGATCGGAAGATGAAAAAAACAATTCTAGCGACGCTATGTGGTCTTCTGTTTTTCGGCCCCCCTCTTTTTGCCTCGGATGTCCCGCGCAAAATTCTGGCCTTTTACGATCCCAAAATGAACAGCGATTACAACTATTCAGCCATTCATTTAAATGCAGCCATGCCGCTGGAATATCTCGGTTTGATGGTGGAACCCCGTTCTATTTCCGATCCGCTCCCCTCCGCAAAAGAGATGGAAGGGGTCCGCGGCATCTTGACTTGGTTCAACAGATTCAATGCTGTTTCCAACCCGAAATCCTATTGTGAATGGATGGAAAAACAGCTGCAACAGGGGAAAAAGGTGGTGATCTTCGGAGAATTGGGAGTTTTTAAAGACAAAAAACGCTCTCTTCCGAGGGAATGTCGTGGCCTGTTGAGGGGGCTGGGGATCCAATATTTCGGCGGCTATTCCGACAATCCTCTCTTTTATGAGATGGCCTACAAAGACCCTGCCATGGTGGAGTTCGAAAGAAAATTTTCATTTTCGGAATCGAACGTAAGCGCCTTTTACAAAGCCATTTTTCCTTCCAGCAAGGTCTACTTGAAAATCAGAAGAAAAGATCTCGAGGATAAAGCCTCCGACATGGTTTTTACAACGCCCCACGGCGGATTTGCCGCCTTTACAACCCCATTCTTTGAAAATAAAGAAATCGGGAAGAGCCATTGGCGGCTTAATCCGTTTCTTTTTTTCGAAGAGGCATTTGACGTGAAAGGACTCCCTCGCCCCGACGCCACGACACTCAATGGACGTCGCATTTTTTATACCCATATTGACGGGGACGGCATTGTCAATTTGTCACATATCGACTGGAAATCGTTTTCAGGAGAAATTATTTTAAAGGAGATCCTTCAAAAATATCCTGACCTCCCTTTCACGGTCTCCCTCATCACCGGTTATTTTGATATGAGTGAATATCAATCGGCAAGAGTCACCAAACTATATCGTGAACTGTTTTCACTGCCGAATGTGGAGGCCGGCGTGCATGGCTATGCCCATCCATTAATTTGGAAAAAGGGGACCGTGGCGCTTAAAATTCCCGGCTATACATTTAGTCCGGTGCAGGAAATTGAAGGGGCCGCCAAAAGGATGCAATCCCTTTTGGAGCAACAAAAAATCGACAAAAAAGCCGATATCTATCTTTGGACAGGGGATTGCATTGTCAATGAAACGGAAGTGGGCTTGACCTATCAAAACAATCTTCTCAACATTAACGGCGGGGATGCCCGTTTTGACAGACTCTACGACAGTTATGCGTTTGTCGGTCCGTTGGGAATCAAACGGGGACCCTATCGACAAATTTACGCGAGCGCACAGAATGAAAATACCTACACCAATCTTTGGGAAGGGCCTTATTACGGTTTTATCGATGTGATCGAAACGCTCAAAAATACCGGCTCCCCTCTCCGCATCAAGCCGATCGATGTCTATTATCATTTTTATAGCGGTGAAAGACAGGCCTCCTTAAAAGCGCTGCGGGGCGTTTACGATTATGCCCTTGCACAGAAAATTTTTCCGATCTTTGCAGGGGATTTTTCCCGCATTGTGAAAGATTTTTATGCAACAAAAATAGAAACGCTGGCTGGAGGGGGTTATAGAATTGCCAATGAAGGAAAACTCAAAACGATTCGCTTTGATCGTGAAAAGAGGTCTATTGATTGGCAGCGTTCCAGAGGGATATTGGGATTTCATCACGAGCAAGGGAGCTTGTATGTCCATTTGGATGAAACGAAGGAACACACCCTTTATTTGACCACTGCCGACAAGGCCATCCCATATCTGGAAGAGGCCACGTTTGAAATCAAGGATTTTAAAAGAAAAGGGGACTCTCTCTCTTTTGCGAAGAGCGGTTGGTTTAAAAGTGAAATGGTTTTGGGCGGGATGGTTCCGGGTCGTACTTACCAGATCGTGACAAAAGAGGGGACCTTTTCCGCAACCAGCGACAAGCAGGGGAGACTCGCGATCTCTTTCAAAAACGTTGAAAAAGGTCCGACCTTTGCAAACGTAACGGTGAAACCCAACCGATGAATATATCGTGGAAAAAAATTGGCCTCTTTTTTTTAGTGCTCCTTGTTTTGGGCTGGTTTTTATACCCGCGCGATCTTTTTTTGGGTTTTATCTATGAAGGGCTGGCTGAACTGAAACAGTCCGAAAAGCATTATCATCATTATCTGGAGAAATACCCGCACAGCAAGTTTGCAACATTAAGGCTTGTCAATTTGTATGACAGGATGGGGGAGCCGCAAAAGGGGACACCGCTTTTGCAAAAACTTTATGAACACCGCAAAAGCGATTGGAGCATAGCCCAGCGTTATCTCGACCATCTTGAAAATATCAATGACGCCGAGGCGCTGCAACAAGCGCGGTTGACGGTGGCCCGCACTTTTATGTCCCAAGCCCGGTTTTCAAAACGGAAAGTGTCGGAACTTTTGTATGATTCCTATTTGCATGCCCGCTGGGTGCAAAATAATGAAGAAGCGTATGCCATCTTGCTCGACTTAATGAAATCCAGTGACGATTCAAAACCGTATGAGGAAGAAATCATTAACCTGCATCGTGGACTCCAGCAGCCCGGGCCGCTCAAAGATATTTTTTTGAAACGGATTGCCGGTAACCCAAAAGACATCCCTTCCAGAATGGCGCTTGCAGAAGTTTATATCGTTTTAAAGGAGTGGGATGAGGCTTTGAAAGTTCTTGAAAACGCATTGAGTTTGAGTCCGCAAAATAAGGATCTGTTGGAAAGCAAAATTTATGTCGAACTCAAAAAAGGAAATAAAAAACGGGCCATTCAGGACATTGCATTTCTGTTGACCTTCAAAAAACTGCAAAAGGAAGAGGGTTGCGACTGGACCGATACGCTGGCTTTTCTTTATGATGACATCGGTGAAAAAGAGAAGGCCCTTGTTTTGCATCAACGGGTTTGGGAGGTCGATCGGGAAAATCCGGAACGGTGGCTCGCCTTTGCGACGGCCCTTTCCGGCTTGCACCGCTGGGATGAATCGATTGCACTGCTGCAAGAATATCAGAAAAAATTCGGTTCCGATTTTGAGCAACAAAAGTTGATAGCCGACATTTATCTTTATGAAAAAAAGGAAACTACGCAAATCCCGTTTTATAAAAGTTATGTTTTGGCGTATCATCAGCCCGGTTTTGCGCTCGATGTCGGTTATCTTTTGCTGGACCGGAAAATGACGGAAGAGGCCATCGAATGGCTCGAATTTGCCCAACACCAGTTTTCAAAAGAGGCAAAAATTAGCGGGGCATTGGTCGATCTCTACATCGCCGAGAAAGAGTATGATCCGGCGCTGCAATTGACGCTCGAATATCTGGAGCGGGATCCGAAAAATGCTGATTTTCATCATCGTGCCGCCATTCTTTATGGGCAGACACAGAAACCCCGCGAGGCTGAAAAAGAATACCAACTGGCTTTTGCGCGAAAACCGAACGACCCGTCATTGCAGGCCGATTACGCCTATTTTTTAATGGAACAGAAAAAATATAAAAAGGCGATTCCCTATTTGGAAAAGGTTGTCGCGAGAAATTCGGAGGAGAAGGTTTATCATCGTGATTTGGGAGAGGCTTACACCCGCTCCGGTTTTTGGCAAAAGGGGATGAAAGAATTTGAGATTGGAGAGGCCAAACGGCCTTTAAAAGAACTCCACAAGATGTACGATCATCGGGTTAAAGCCCTTTATGGACTGACCGATTTTGGTTCTGAAGAATACATGGAATGGGGTGCGGTTTATCAGGGCTATTTTTCCGAACCGCTTGAGTTTAAGGGAGAGACTTTTGTCGGCCATTTTACGTCTCCTTCTTCCGGTTTTGAAGGGGAAGCTGAATATGGAAAGTTTTTGCTTGCTTCGCATCATCTGGAGAAATGGATTTTTGACGGCGGCGTCGGTTTTGGATTCAGTAACCGGCGCGAAACACTTTCTCCCTTTGCCGATATCACTTTTACGATTCCCGATTTGATTTCGCTCAAAGCGGGTTACCAGTATCGTCAACTCCGGACCGATCTGCCGCAAGCGGTGGCTCAAGGCGACTTGATCGACACTGCCCGTTTCAACGGTCACTGGATTCCGTGGGATCGCCTGAATATCGGGGTGCTTTATGAATTTGTCAGAGATGTTCTGCCGGCGGGCCAAAAGGCCTATGAACATCAGCTCGAACCGACGATTCATTTTGTCATTACTAAAAAACCCTATTTCACAATCGGTTATCAATATACTTTCATACAGGTTTTTGGTAGAAGTAACTTTCTTACTTTAGTTCCGTTGATTCAGAAGATGCGAGCCCATTACGCAACGGGTTATTTGGGCTATCCCATGTTTGACAATTTTTTATTTGAGGCAAGCGGGTTTATAGGGGAAGATACGACAAGGGATCTCGAATTTGTAAAAGGAGAACTTTGGGGGGCCCACGCGGGGATGACGTGGAACATCAATTCGTGGTGTGATCTGGACGCCGGTTACGATTATGGAAGAGAATTTCTTTTCAATGTGTCCGGACGTTATCAGCATCTGGTTGTCGGGCTTTCGGGCCATTGGTTTTAAAAAAATATGACGAAAAAAATTTTAATTATTGATGATGAAAAAGATTTTACAGAGCTGATGTGCACGCTGCTCTATTTTCATGATTTTCATGCCGATGCCCTGAATGATCCGCAAGAGGTCAACGATGCTGTTCAAAAGACACAGTATGATCTGATTATGACGGATCTGATGATGCCCAATATCAACGGTTTTGATCTGATCCAATTGTTGCGAAAAATGAAAAACTATCAAAAAACACCTATCATTACCCTTTCGGCAAAAACATTGAACGACGCCGAACGGAAATTGCTGCTCCAGAATGACATTCATTATGTGATGAAACCGTTTGAACCTCAGGGGTTGGTTGAAAAAATCAGACAGTTGCTGGGATCATGAAAAAACATCCTTATCTTTATGAAATCCCTGTTTTCTTTGCGCTCCTTTTCGGGGTCAACCGGTTTTTATTGCCCCAGTTTCCCGGTTTTATCGGTGTGGATCCTCATCCCTATTGGATCGGAATTCTTCTTTTCGGATTTCGTTACGGCGTGATCGCCGGCCTCATTTCCGGAGTTCTTTCCGCTCTGCTCTACCTTTATTCTGCATGGGTTTTTTTGGAACGTTATCTTTTTGAGGATATCACTTTTTATATCCTTCCCAGTTTCTTCATTTTGGTCGGTGTTTTGGTGGGTGTCGGGGTACGGCGTTATCAGGCCACGCTCGACCGCCAGACAAAGGAAAAACAAGCATTGGAACAGACGGAAAAATTGCTGACGGATGAAATACAGACCTTAAAAGAGATCCATGTCGGTTTGGAGAAAAAGGTAGTAACCCGGATGGCTACGATCATCACTCTTTATGAGGGGGCGCGACGTCTGGAATCGGTCTATTTGGAAGAGTTGTACGGTGCGATTCTGGAATTTATAACCAAGACACTCGACGCTGAAAAATCGGCCCTGTAT
This sequence comes from Deltaproteobacteria bacterium, assembly GCA_023265595.1. Classification (GTDB taxonomy): domain Bacteria; phylum UBA10199; class UBA10199; order SPLOWO2-01-44-7; family SPLOWO2-01-44-7; genus JAHFSU01. Next base: position 21,540 of record JAHFSU010000002.1, on the reverse strand, counting down.
CTGAAAGAGGGAGATGTTTTGCAGGTGAAAGGAAAGATCGGCTGGCAGGATTATGAAAAAAGGCCCGAGGTCATCCATTGGAATGAAGGGGTCATCGGGTTGGCGGCCGCCTCGAACAAGGTGGTGACGGTTCGCGATTTTTTGCGTCCGGGAGAAAAACAAAAATCGGCATTGCTTGGAGACGCGGTGATTGCAGGGCCTCTTCGCAACGGGGAGACCGGGGATGTTGTTGGTGTGATGAGTGTGCAAAGTATCTCCTTTTTAAATTTCAATTCGGCGACCATTAATCTTTTTTCCTTTCTTTTGAATTGGGCATCTCGGTCGATCGGACGCGCGAATTATATTCGGGAATTAAAAGCGCATGAAATTATCGACCCGGAATATCAACTCTATTCTCATTCCTATTTTATTTCCCGCGTCGAACAGGAGCTAAGCCGTTCCAAAACATACTATCTCCCTTTGAGTGTCGGCTTTGTCAAAGTGGATGGGCTTCAGGGGTTGCCCAAAAACAAAACCGCTCCGATATTAACCGCCCTTAGTCAACTTGTTAAAAGCTCCTGTCGTGAAATGGATGTCGTTGCAAAACAGGATGACCCGAACATCCCCTTTGCCTTTTTGCTGATTACCGGTTCTGCGGGGCTCGCTTCCGAGATCCGCTTCCACATTCTTGAACATTTTAAAAAATTGAAACTCGATTTTATTTCGCTCCAAGTGGGGGTGGCCAGTTTTACGCCTAAAACAAAAGATGTGGAAAGTCTTATGCAGGAAGCAAAACAAGATATAAAATGATCCGGTTTTTTTCATTTTGGTTGTTGGCCGGCGTTTTGGAATATCCTTTCCCGCAATTTTTTTTTGGGAAATCCCCCTTCATTTTAGACCAGTATCCTCTGGGTTCTTTTGTCCTGCACTGTTTTTCAGTGTTCCTGCTTTTCTGGGCCTTTCCAAAGGGGAATGGGAGGCCTCTTTTTTTATTTTTTCCGGCCCTTTTCCCCCTGTTTGGATGGCTCGCTTTTTTGGGTTTTTATTTTTTACAGAGGACCCACGACGGGGTTGCAGCCGTTTCGGAAGCGATTTCCCCTTCCTTCTTACAAAAAGGGAAAATTCGGTCCATGCAGGCATTGCCCAGACAGGAACGGATTTTCAAAGAGCTCGATGTAATGCCGCTGGCCGACATTTTGGCAGGGATCGATCTCGATTTAAAACGGGGGGCGATTGAGCGACTTGCCCAACTCAAAACGCCGGAGGCGATCGACATCCTTCTGGAATGCCGCAGTGATCCTTCATCGGAAATCCGATTTTTTGCCACCTCTGCATTGACAAAAATCAAAAGAGAGTTTGATGAAGCGATCGAGGCGGCCAGACGACACATGAAAAAGGATATCTACAAAATTTCGTCCCGAATTTTTTTGGCAAAAGTTTATCTGCAGTATTCAAGATCGCATCTTTTGGATGTGGCTACGGCCCAAGCATACGAGAAAGAGGCCTTATATCATCTCGATTATTGCATCCGGACCGAAGAAAAAAGCTGCGAGGCATTTGAAATGCTCATCGATATTTATATGGTTCACCAGGAATGGGATGTCGCCCTCTCGGTTTTGGAATTATTTGAGAGGAGTAAAAAAGGAAAGCTGGAGGAGATCGAAAAAATCAGGACACAAATTTATTACAATACCGGTCGCTATCCGGAAATGTTGCGGGAACTTTCCAAAATGCGCCAAAGGGGGGGGGTAGATCCCCAATGGAATTATCTCGCAGCTTATTGGGGATTGGCCTGAAATATTTATGTTGCCTCTCGAAAAAATCAGAAAGGATTTGGAAGGGCAAAGTGAAGATGCGCGTTATGAGGCATGGCTTGCACTGTATACCTCGTCTGAAAAAGAGGCTCAGGAAGAGTTAACAAGGATTACCCGCTCTGACGACCCCATTTTGAAAGTCTTTTTGCTCCGTTTTCTGGCCCACATCGATCAGGAAAAGGCTGTTGAAATGATTGTATCCTTTTTGCAGGATAAAAATTCGGTTGTGGCGGAAGCGGCCCAAAAAAGTTTCGATAGAAATCGCTGCAACGGAAAACTTAAAAAACTGATTTCCCTTCTTCATTCCTCTCATAAGCCCGCGAAATATTTTGCGATTGAAAGATTGGCCGTCGGAGGAGAGTTTTCTGTATTGAATGATCTCTTGTTCATGCTCAAAGACGCCGACAAAGAGTGGCTCTTGAAGTTATTGATGGCCCTCCGCTATCTGGCTGGAAGCAGAACGATTCCGTTTCTTCTCCCTTTTTTAAAAGAGGAACGTGAAGACATCCGCTTCCGGAGTGTTCTCGTTTTGGGAGCCATTTTTGAATCGGGATATTTTCCGGTCAAAAAGATTTTGTTGGGTCTTCTCAAAGATCCGTCGCCGCGCATCCGAAGAACGGTACTCTGGTCATTGCAACGGCATCCTTCCAAAAGGGATATCCCGATATTAAAGCAGATTTCTCTTAAAGATGAGGATTCGATGGTCCGTCAGGAAAGTCTTGTGGAGTTAGGCAGTTTTCCAACGAAAGAGGTTATTGAACATCTTTTAAATTTTTTGGTTTTGGAAAGCAATCGTCTTTTGATGCTTAAAGCCGAGGGGATTCTATTGAGCATGCCGGTTGATGCTCTGGTGAAGGGGTTGCGGGGGTTGCTTCATAAAAAAAATCCGAAAATACGCAACAAGGCTATGCTTTTGTTTGCCCAATTTGAGAAAAATTCAAAACCCTATCTGAAATTTCTTATGCAAGGACTTGCGCGTGCAACGGAGGATAAGGAAAAACTGGTGTTTATCGAGGCACTGGGGATTATTGAAGCGGAACCGGCTCTCCCCCTTTTGGAAAAAGAACTGCATGGATCCTATCTCGTTGCCTATGTCGCCATGGTAGCGATTATCAAGATATGGAAAGTCGTTACCAACCCTCCCCTCTTGATCTATTTGAAGGATAAAAAACTCCATCCGTTGTTAAGACAGATGGTCCTCAAATATCTGGTGAAAAAAGGGAAACCGGAATTCTTTGATGATGCCTTGATCGATTGCCTCAACTTCTTTTTGAGCGATGTCAATACGAATATCCGGTATTTGGCGGCGCAAGGTCTCGTGGTCTCGGGTCGGGAAGGGGTCCTTTCACCGCTGTTTCAGATGATCTTGTCGGAAACCGATCCGATCGCGCTCCGGTTTTTGGAAGAACATGCCTTGCACCTTTTGTCGCACAATCCGTCTCTCTTTTTTGGCCTGTTTCAGGCGCACCGAAAGGAAAAAAGGGCCGTTGGTATTTTGTTTGACATGCTCAAAATGGGAACGATGTCGGAAAAACAGATTCTCGATGTTTTGATGCTTCTTTTAGACCCCCCTCTTCATTTGATGCAGACGGAACATGAAGGACTTTGCATTGATTTTGTTTATACTCTTGTTGTGAACAAAAGGGTCTCTTTGGAATCGCTTCTGCGTCGCCTGTTTTCTGCTCCGGAAAAGGGAAAACTGATTTTTCAATTGAGTGAAAAACTCAAAAATGTCCCTTTCTTCCGGACATCCTTGTCCTTTCAAACTATTCGACAAGGGTTGGCTACCGACGATGTTACACAAAAAGAGGGGATCATTACTCTATTGGGAATGACGGTTGGAACCGTGGCTATTGCGCCGTTGGTTGCGATTGTATGCGATGATAAATTGAAAGGGTATCATCAAAAAGCATCCGTTTCTCTGAACCATATTTTTCGGGGGGGGACATGATCGACGTCTGTCTTATTTTGGAGGGGACCTATCCTTATGTTGCCGGCGGTGTCTCCACTTGGGTGCATCAACTGATTACCTCGATGAAAGATATCCGCTTTGGGATTGTCTATATCGCTCCGAATTCCGACCCGACGCGGAAATTGAAATACGAGATCCCGAATCATGTTCTCTATCTGAAAGAGATTTATCTTCATGATTATAACTTTGAGCAGAGGGCGAAAAGAAATCCGAAGCAAAGAGATTTTGAGCAGATTAAAACGACTTACGAGGGCTTTGGACAAAAAAAATATACCGGTTGCGAGGCATTGGTTCGTTGTTTTCAGGGTGAGGAAAGCTGTTTCGATGCCAACAATATTTTTTCCTCATTGGAAATATGGAAACTGATGCTCTTGTTTTATGAAAAACGGGGAGAGGACATCTCTTTTCTCGACTATTTTTGGACGTGGCGCGGCATTCATCTTCCGTTGATGCAGGTTTTGCAGTCGGAAATTCCTTTTGCGAGAATCTACCATTCTGTCTCCACCGGCTATGCCGGTCTTGTGGGGGCAATTGCCAAAATGGTCCATCGAGGCAAATATTTTTTGACGGAACACGGTATTTATACACACGAAAGGATGTTGGAGATATCACAGGCAAGTTGGATTTATGAAAAAGAGATGCGGCGTTACCGTGCGGAACGGGAGCTTTCTTTTTTCAAACAATGGTGGGTGACCTCTTTTCGTGTCCTGAGTCATATCGCCTATGCTTATGCCGACAATATTTTTACGCTCTTTGAAGGAAATAAGATGCGTGAGGTTTTAGAGGGGGCCGATCCCAAAAAAGTCACCATTATTCCCAACGGAATTGAGACAAAAAAGTTTGCCGATTTCAAAAAAGAGAAAAAACCGAATCCGCAAATCGGTTTGATCGGGCGTGTGGTTTCCATCAAGGATATCAAGACATTTATACAGGCGGCCAAAATGGTTTTGACAAAGTTTCCCGATGCTCAATTTTATATTTTAGGACCTTGGACGGAAGAGGAGGAATATTATGAGGAATGCCGCTCGTTGATTGAAGCATTGCATCTGGAGCAGAAAATTGTTTTTACGGGGCCGGTTGATGTCCCCGATTATCTAAAATTTCTCGATTTGGTTGTTTTGACGAGTCTTTCCGAGGCACAACCCTATGTGATTTTGGAAGCGGGCATCGTCGGGATCCCGATGGTGACCACCGATGTTGGTGCCTGTCGGGAAATGCTGGAAGGACGCGGTCATGAAGATCGTTTGCTGGGGAGAAGCGGGTTAGTGACGGAAGTGGCCAATCCCAATGCAACGGCGGAGGCCATTGTGCGTCTTTTGACCGATAAAAATCTTTATGCGCAATGCAGTCAAGCCGGCATAGAACGGGCCCGACGTTACTACGATATCGACGATCTTTTAAGCAGCTATCTCAACTTTTATGAACAGAATTTGTAAATTAAGGAAAATTTATGGCAGGCATAGGATTTAAATTACAGAAATTGCTTTCGGGCGAATCGTATACCGATTTAGTCAAGGCCTATTTGTATTCAGCCGTGATTGCCACCGGTCCGATGTTGATCGTGATTATCTCGCTGGGTGTCATGCGCCTCGCGGTGACATCATGGCTCAGCATCGAAGACGGCGCCTTTTTCATGGGGTTGATCATCTACACCTATGCCTTTTCGATGATCGGCGTGGCCCCGTTTCTCTACATCATCACCCGCTATTTAGCGGATCGCTATTATCTCAAAGAGATGGAGGCTTTTACCCCTACTTTTATCACCTCTTTAGAAGTTGTTTGTCTGCTCCAGCTTTTGATTTCTGCTCCCTTTATCTGGACTTTACCTCTGACGTTGGGTGCCAAATGGGTTTTGCTGAGCCTTTATTTTTTTGTGAGCGGCATCTGGATCGCGATGATTTTTCTCTCGGCCGCCCAGAATTATTTGTCGATCGTGGCGGCCTATTTTGTTGGCGGCCTGTTCGGACTTCTTTTCGCCTTTTTTTTAGGGAAAAGAAATGCGCTCGAAGGATTTCTGGAGGGGTATTGCATCGGACAGGGGATCCTCTTTTTTGGTTTGGTTTTCCGCATTTTTGCCGAATTTGGTTTTCAGAAATTTCACGATTTCGGTTTTTTCTTTTATGTCAGACGGTATCCCTACCTTCTGGCCATCGGCATCCTTTATTATATCGGCATCTGGATCGATAAATTTTGTTTTTGGTTTTCCCCGCAGGGTCAATCGATCGTCGGCAAAATTTTTGTCTTTATGGATTATGATACGCCGATGTTTCTGGCATTTTTAAGCATCGTCCCCTCGATGGCTTTTTTTCTGGTGCAGATGGAGACATCGTTTGTCAAGGTCTATCAGGCCTATTATCAAAGCATTCGGGACCGAGAAGGTTTGCGTGTCATTGAACTGCGAAAAAATAGGATTATTGAAAATTTGTCGGATCATTTTCAAAAATATATTTTATTCCAAGGCATTTTGAGCGGGCTTATCATCATTTTTATTTATCAGATTGCCGACGCCTTTTATCTGAACCCGCTCCAAATCGGTATTTTCCGGATCGGCATTTTGGGCGCTTTTTTATTGATGGGATTTTTAATGGTGTTGAACATCTTTTTTTATTTTGATTTTCAAAAAGAGGCTTTTTGGATTACGCTGACTTTTTTTCTTTGCAATACTCTGTTTACTTTGACCACTCTGCGGATCGGCCTCCCCGCCTACGGTTTTGGATTTACGGCGGCCTGTTTTGTGGCCCTTTTTTCCGGTTTTCTGGTTTTAGATCATAAATTGAAAAACTTAAGTTACTGGACCTTCATGTGCCAGCCAGTTCTGCTCCCGAAGTTCAAATTGGAATCAGACTGGGCCGAAGCCGGCAAAAAAGTATTGGCCAACAACAATCATTTTCAATGATGGGTGTGGTAAAAAAATGTCACCTGGTGCCTGGCACCATATGCTAGGGGTTGACTTCTTGGGGGAGACCCTCTAAAGGTTTTCCACCCCATGACAACCGAATTTAAACAAATTTTCTCACAACTTAGAGAACTTCAAGTCATGGATAGCCGTATTCGGCAGATTGACTTCGAACTCCATGAAATTCCTGAACAATTGGAAGCCTCCGGAGGTGAATTCCTCATTTTGGACCGCTCTGTTAAGGATAAGAATTCGAGTCTGGCTACGATGACCCAAGAGAGACAATCTTTGGAACAAAGCGTAAAAGAGCAGCAAGAGACGATAAATGACCGGGAAAAAAGACTTTATTCGATCAAAACCCAAAAAGAGTATCAGGCGACCATCAAGGAAATTGCCCAATTAAAGAAGGATAATAAGGACAAAGAAGAGCGTATTTTGGCCCTTCTGGAGGGTGCTGAAAAAATAACTGCAGAAAGTACGCAACTAAAATCGCAAGCCGCCGATAAGGAAGGTGGCTACCGACAAATTGAATCGGAGTTAAAACAGAAGCAGTCGGCGCTTGAGGAAGAAAAAACAGGTTTGGCGGAGAGAAGGCCGGCGCTGTTGAAGGCATTGCCGGCGCCCCTTTTAAAAAAATATGAGTCGGTGAAACAGCGTTATCAGGATGCGGTGGCCGCGGTAAAAAGGGGAGTTTGCCAAGGCTGTAACATGAATATACCGCCGCAGTTTTACAATGAGATGTTGCGGGCAAAGGATTTGAGACAATGCCCCACTTGTTACCGGTTAATTTATGTTGATTTGGAAACGAAAGAACCGGTAAAATGAAGAGGAGATTTTATGGATACACATGTCATGCCGAAAGAGACGTTGGCCGAACTTCTGTTTTTTTTGGCTGAAAACGAAGAATTTGGTTCGGTCAAAAAATTATTGGTGGACGGATTTACCATTGAAGAAGTCAGGGCCGCACTGCGCGAATTAGCTGAAGGATTGCGCAAAGAGGCAAGCCAAGAGGCCACGCATCAATACAATGCCCAAAAAGATATCCGTTTGAGCAAAGAGGCCAAAGACATTATCTCGTATCTTTCTCCCGGTGAGGAAAAATCACTGTTGACCGCTTTTGGTCTCGTTGAAAAATCCAAATCAGTTTTGCAAGCAAATCCCCCCATTAAAGCTAAACCGTGAAAACGTTCACCATCTATACCGATGGGGCTGCGAGAGGCAATCCGGGTCCGGCCGGCGCCGGCTGGGTCATTGTGGATGCGAGCGGCAAGACACTTGTCGAAAACAAAAAATATCTGGGCGATTTGACCAATAATCAGGCGGAATATCAGGCCCTCTTGTTAGCCCTGCAAGATGCAATAAAACTGGGGGATGGCGATCTTAAACTCTGTGCCGATTCCGAATTGATGGTGCGTCAACTCAAAGGGGAATATAAGGTCAAGAATGACGGTTTGAAACCTCTTTTTCGCGAAGCCGTCTTGACCCTCTCCAAGTTTAAAAGTTATACTGTTAAGCATCTCCCCCGTGAACAGAATGAAGAGGCCGATCAGTTGGCCAACGAGGCGATCGACGAACATTTTGGTAAAGGATAAGGGAAGTTCTGTGAAATTTAAAGATGTGAGGCCGAGTGATCGCCGAGCACTCAGGCAACTGAGTGCTCGGAGGAAAGTCCGGGCTCCAAAGGGCGCCGTAATGGGTAACACCCATCACTTGCATAGGGTGCCTGGCACCCTATGCAAGTAGGAATAGTGCTACGACTGTATTTTCGAATACAGCGGGTAAACTCTACGGGGAGCAAGGCCAAGTAAATCCTGCATTTGGGCCGGTCCGGTCCAATGCTTCCTTTTTGCTTAAGCATTGGAAGATGGCAGGAAGGGTAGGCTGCTAGAGCCTCATCGCAAGATGAGGCCGAGAGGAATGATCACCTCAAAACAGAACCCGGCTTACGAGCCTCACATCTTTTAATTTTATGTGACCGTTTTCGTCCAGCCTGTACGAAATCACTGCAGTTTCAAAAGCGGCCCCCAAAAAATCTCTTTTTTTTCATCAGGTTATTCGTTTTGATGTTGGCATGCATCCTGCATTAGTTTTTTTGCATGTCGAAAAAGAATCGTGCAAAAATTGTTGTCACCGTTTTTTTGTTTCACCAGATTTTTTGCGTTTTTTCATCCGAAGCCTCTGGCAAAACAACGCTTGTTGTTAAGGCATGGCATGACGGGATGGAAGATTCCCTGTCAGATGAGATAACCGCGTTTTTTCGTCAAAAACTCTCCCAGTTTTCATTTCTTTATTTGGTTGATCCTCAAAAGGTTGATGCCATTTTAAATTATCATTCCGATTATAAAGCGGTCTCGGAGGATTCACGACTCATCGAAGCCAAAAAATGGCTCGGTCGGGCTCAACAACACTATTTTGATTTTGCTTTTTCGGAGGCGATTTCGGAACTCAAAAAAATTGTCCCAATTTTTGAAACCGATCCGGAGCTATTGCTTAAAGAGAGCTCGCTCTTTCTCAATGCATGGCTTTCTCTCGGATTGAGTTACCACGCGTTGGGCGAAAAGGAAAAGGTTCGTGAAAGTTTCGAAAAAATTTTGTCGATCTACCCCTTTTTCAATCTCGACCCAAAAGGGTTTCCCCCCTCCTTTCGCCGGATATGTGAACAAGTGGAAGCAGGACAAAATAAGCGGGGCACTTCTAAAGTTGTTATCGAGAGCGATCCTAAAGTGGTTGAGGTCGCTCTCAATGGCATGACACAAGGGGTCACCCCGCTGACCCTTGTCCTTCCGCCTGCAGAGTACACACTCTCTTTTGTTGCGAACAATTATCAGACACAAAACAAAAAAATCGCGCTTAGGGAAAATGAAACACTCCGTATCAAACCAAAATTGCGATGGATGGTCTCCTCCAAAACGACTTTGCAAACAACGCGCCGTCAATTGGAAGAGGGAATCCGTATTGCCGATCTTTTAAAGACGGATAAAACATTGTTCATTGATGCGAACGGTTCGCAAATTTCCTTGCGTCTTCTGGACCGCCGCTTTCGGTCCAGTTTAAGACCGATTGTTTTTGATCTCAAACAAAGCGATCCGGCTTTTGAAGAGACTCTCGAAAAAATGACCCGTCTTGTTGTGGCACAGACCGAAATCGATCTAACCCAAAAACCGTATGCCCATCTCGATCCGGAGGGGATTGGTGATCCCGTTTTGCTCGCACACCGCCCGAAAAAAATATCGAAAGGGTTTTTGTGGGGCGGCTTGGGGGCGTTGGGGGTAGGAGGCTTGATCGGCGGCATCGTGGCGGCATCGGGCGGCAACAGCACGCCAAAAACAGGAGGACTCGCTTTGAGTTTTAAATAATGAGAAAATTTTTAATATTCTTCCATCTGTTTCTTGTGGCGTGTGGCGGTTCTTCGGAGAATCCTGCGGAGATTTCTTTTTCAGAAACAACCGGCGAGATCGGCTATGTGCAGCTTTCTCTTCACGATTCAAAAACTCGGTCGCTTTCCGAAGCGGCGCAAATCACCCACTATAAAATCGTTATTCAGGGGAACAATTTAGCCCCCATTGAAAAAACGCTCTCTTCAGAAGCGGCTGGTGTGGCGGTGGAGGGGATCCCTGTCGGTAAAAACAGAAAAATCGAGATTTTTGCGCTCAATAGCCATGAAAAAATATTGCGGGAGGGAAGTATAGAGAATCTGACCATTGAGCCCGGGAAGGTTGCTGCAGTTTCTATCGGGCTCCAATCGGTTCCGGTGATACTCAATCTGTTCGATGGGGAACGCCTCAGCAATCAACGACTCTATTTCAAAATTTTGACCGATCCGGGGCATCGCGTGACTTTTCAAGGGGGCCCAACCGTTTCAGCGGATGAGAAAGGGGAGGCCAAATTGTATCCCAACATTTTTGAGGCGGGAGAGCATCTTTTTACGCTGACGGATGAGGACTCCCAAAAATCGATTACCCTCCGCATAAAACTTTGGGATGGGGCGGCAATACAGGCGGCACCTCTCTTTGCGGCGGCAAATGGGGGAGAGGCCCGTCTGGGACAAAGCCTCGCACAAGATACCGGGCCCGCATCGGGCGACATTTTTTTCAACATCGCCGAAATTTTAAGGGGGTTGGAATGAAAAATATTTTTTTGGCATTTTTTTGGGTTTTTTTATTGGGATGCGGCAGCAGTTCTTCACAACCCGCTCCGGAGGCACCTATTCTAAATGAGTCTCCCTTTGTTTCCAGAACAGTTATTTTGCGACCAACATGGCCCTCGGACTTGGCAGGTATTTCTTCGCAATTGGAGTTGAAAGCCAGTTTGAAAGGGGAGATCGCCCAATCAAAGGGGGTGGGAAGCATCGGCCCTGTTGTCGGCTCTTATGAAAGTGAGGCCTATCAATTTGATTTTGCAGAGGTCCCCAAAGAATTAGCCGACACCGGAGAGGTGACGATCGACATTTTTTTCCCCAATGCCGCCCTTTCCCCGGATTGCCAAAAAGTGGCGACCCTTTTTCAAAAACTGACTTTCACGGAGGGTAAAACTATTTTTGTGGCGCCACCCGACTCCTTTGATCTCTCCCACGACTGTGATGATAACGGTCTCTCCAATATTCAGGAATGGAATTTGAGCCAAATTCCACAACCGATTGTCAACGAACCGACACCGCCTCCGGATATCGACGCAGACGGTATTATAGATGAACTCGATAATTGTCCCCTTGTGGCGAACGCTGCACAATTTGACGCCGATGGCGATAAAAGCGGGGATCTTTGCGATTGCAAACCGATGGACCCCCAAATTTATCCCTCTAATAAAGATGAACCGGATGACGCTCCATTTGACGGCAACTGTGACGGCGTTGATGGAGATAAGGCCCGAGCGGTCTTTGTCGATGCAACGAACGGCAGAGACAGCAACGACGGAAGTTTGGAGATGCCCCTTCAAACAATATCTGCCGCAGTTTTGAAGGCGACGGAACAAAAAAAAGATATCTATCTTGCTACGGGACGTTACGATCTAAAAAATGTCTCTTTTTCGAAAGGTTTGCGTTTTTATGGCGGTTATGCCCCTCAAAATTTTGAGACAAGGGATGGTATTTCGGAATGGGTTCATTCCGAATCCGATGCGGTTTTAAATCTATTCAATATTGAAGGGGCCTTTCTTTTCGACCGGATCGATTTTATCGGAATCAAACCGGAAAATGATCTGGTGTTGGGCTCCAGAACGGTTGTGATCGAAAAATCGGTTGTCCATATTACGCATAGCCAAATTAATGGCTCCAGTTTGGGAAATAATTCAACCGCGTTGGCGGTTTTGGGCGGTTCTGAGGTTGTAGTGGACAAGAGCCAATTGGATGGTGGAGAGGGTCTGAACATTTCAAGAGGGATTTTGATCGACTCTTCCGATCGTGTAACAATCAAAGATAATGTGATCCGTTGCGGCGCCGGCCGGTTTTGTGTCGGCGTGGAAATTCAGGGGGCTTCGCCTCTCGTTCAGAAGAATACAATCGATGCCACCAGTCGCACGGTATTTGATCCCCATGTGGTGACGGTCAAAGCCCTTCATTTTGAAAATGCCCTCTCTCTTTCCCTTCTCGATAATATTTTGGCAACCGGAAATGCCGACAACCGCTATCCTTTATATTGCGCCGGTTTAGAGCCCGTCGACCCTGAAAAAATTAGTTCGAATGTTTTGCTGGCTTCTACAAATGACGGAAGCAATGTCTGGGCGGTCGGTTGTCGCGGCGGTTTCGATCTCAACATCGATGACGGTCTCACTTTCGGTTTGAAAACGGCGCAAAATAATTCGGCTTATTTTGGGGCCTTGGAGACTCTTTTGGAAGATCCTCTTTATTCAGAGATGGGGGGACCCCGATGATGGCCCTTTTACTTTCCCTCTTGCTGTCGGCCACCCCTTTTGAGCCGGCCTATTTTGCGTCAAACAGTGATCAACTCTCAGAATCAGAGGGGGCCTCTTTGGAAAAAAATATCGATTGGCTCAAAAAAAATCGGGACGCGGTTGTTATTTTGGAGGGACATTGTGACGAATGGGGGAAATCTTCTTACAACATGGAATTGGGAGATCGACGTGCCCGGGAGGTAAAAGCTTATCTGATTGAAAAGGGGATCGATGCCGATCGCATTATTATGGTGGTGAGTTACGGGGCGGAGCGGCCGGCCGACCCCCGTCATTTAAGCGAAGCATGGCGACGCAACAGGCGGGTGGAGTTTGTCTTGAGATGAAAAAAATAAAAGAAAAAATAAAATCGTGGGCCGACATGGAGCCGCCGGCCCTTGTTCCAAGGTTGGCGTTGGAACTTCAAACCGCGCCGCAAAGTATAAAAGAGGGAAAAAAACGGAGGGAGAAAATGAAAAAGAGTTTTAAAGTACGCTTTATTTTGTTTCTCTTGGTGACCGGAAGTGTTTTGTTATCAGGTTTTGTCCTGAAGGCCGAAGAGGCGCCGGTCACCATTCCGCATCGTATTAACTTTCAATCGATTTTGACCGATCCGGCCGGCAATCCGTTGCCCGACGGAAAGTACAATGTCTCTTTTAGACTTTTGGATCTGCAAGGGGTGTCTCTTTACGAAGAATGGCAAAATCTCGAATCAAATGGAGGTATTGTCTCTGCGATGATTGGTTCTCAGAATGAACTCGAACTCTCTCTCTTGTCTCCCGCGTCGATTCATTTTTTGGAAACTGCGGTAGAAGGGAGTGGACCGCCTATCCGCATGGAGATTGTCTCAGTCCCTTACGCCTATTATGCTGAAGAGGCGCTGAAGGTGGCGCCGCTCGGTGTCGGCACCAAAGCGATACAGCCGAAATCGATTACGGCCGATCTTTTGGCCGACGATGTTTTAAAAAATCTCGGCATGGAAGGAAATTTTATCTATTCCCGCGGGGTCAGTGTGCAAGGGGCTATCAAAGACTTGGATACCGCCATCCATCAGCGGCAAGTTAATTTGGATAGGACCCAAAACGATTTGAACCAGACCAAAAACGACTTAAATCAGACCAAAACGGATTTGAACCAAGCCAAAATTTCGTTGGAAAAAGGGATCTCCGACGAAACAACCGCTCGCATCGGCGCCGATATCAGCTTGCAGCAGTCGATAGCCAGTGTTGATAATCGTGTTACCTCGATGGACAATAAGGTTTCTACCGTGAACACGAGTATTAGTGCTGATTACAATAATCTGAATACGACAGTGGGTGACCTCTCCAGTGATGTGGATGCCTTGCAAGCCCTTCCTAAGATTGTCGCTTGGGGAGTGATTGAATCAGGTGCCCTTTCAGGCCGATATAATATCAGTATGACGAATTCAGCAGAATATACTCTCTCTTTTTCAAATCCGGTTGAATTGCCCTATGCGGTAACGGTGACCCCTCTCGATTCCAACGCCAATTATGCTGTCTATGAGAGGACACGAAGCGGGTTTAAGGTACGTAACTCTATTCAATCATTGGGGCCGATTAGTTTTATCGTCGTTAAGTAGGTTTGTTTTCTTCTTTTTTTTCTTTGCGCCACGTAAACTGTCCCGACTGGTAATCTTGCAAAAGCCGTTTGACGGCCAGCTCAATAATTTCGGGCCGCGCAATGTTTTCATCCCCTTCGGGGTTAAGTTCGCGGTAGAGATAATTGATGTCGCGCAAGGTTTCCCTCGGGATATCGGGAAGCGGCGGCAGGGCGTGCCATAGTAAAATAATTTTTCCGTCGCGCCAGATTTTAACGACCACATCTTTTTTGCTGGTGTTGGGGAGTTTGTCCCATGCCTCGGATACCGACTTGGCCTGTTGCAACGGCGTCATCCGCTGTGAAACGCGCAGGACAATGCTGTCGACATCCAATTTGAATGCCGTTTGGGCAATTGAAAAGAAAGTGTCGTTGGAAGCGGCCACCACCAGATGGACGCTCTTGCCATATTTTTCGGCAATCTTCACGGCATGGGTGAACAAATCCTGTTCTTGATCGGTGAAAATAATTTCCTCGCCTTGTCCCGCCGTGGGGCCTTTTAACAGGCGGGTTGTCATGACAATGACATCCTGCTTGCGGGTATCCGTTTGTTCCAAGATTGCATTCAAATGCGAAAGATCTTTTGATTCAATCACCGGCACCAATGTGCCGTGGGGTCTGCATCCGACCGTTGCGCGGGTTATTTGCAGATTTTCCTCAATACGGAATGGATCGAGACCGATAGGAAGAGCTACTTTCTTTTTTCTCAAGTGTTCAGAAACAGTGAAGAGGATAAAAAGAAAAGCCGTAAAGCAGATACCGGAAATAGTAGCCACTTGTTTGGTGAAAAGATTTGTCGTTGCCACGAAAAAGAGTACGAGGAGTGTTACCAAAAGCCCCACCGGTATTTCGAGTTTGCCTAAATGGAGATTGAATGGAAATTTCCATTCTCGGGGACCCGGTTCTTTATAGCGCAAAACAGTGACAGCCAATGTTTGGAAGAAAAAACTCCAGAGCACGCCGAAGGCGTAAGCTTCGCCCAAAAGATAGACATTGCCGCGGCTCAAAAGAATCGTGACAATCTGCAGCAAGGCGATGCCGTTAAGAATCCGGTAGCTGGTCCCATATTTTTTGTGTGGCTTGCGAAACCAATCAAATAAAACACCATCTTCAGCAAGGCGATTCATGAGGGCGTTGGAACCGATCAGGGCCGTATTGGCAGCCCCGGAAAGAATGAGAAAACCGACAATGACGACAAAACCTTGGAAAAAGAGTTTGAGAGAATTGGGGCCCATCATGTGGATGACAAGACCGGTGATCATGTTGTCGTAGTATTGGGGTCGGGCCGCTTCGGGAATAATCATAACCGAAAGGAAAGAGACCGATGTGGTAAAAATCAGGCAGAAGAAAAAAATGATCAAACCGGCCCTTTTGAGATTTTTCAGTTTGGGGTGGGCGATTTCTCGACTCACCTGAGCAAAGGTCTCCTGACCGCTCATCGCCAAAAAAGAGTGTCCGAATCCGACAAGGATAGCAACCGTCGTGATTTGAGAAAATTGTGTCCCGTTCAGCCAGCCCAAGGCGTGTGGGGTAAGATGCAATTCGGTCGGCGGCCAGTTCCATTCCATTTGAAAAAGGGTATAGAGGCACCAAATGAGAAGCAACACAACGAGCACGCTGGTGATTTGCATGATGCGTAAAGCCTTGGAAGAGCTCTCTTCCATCCCCAGAATATTTTGATGCCAGAAGTAAAAGATAATGAGAGAAGCAAAAATAACAGCTCCCAAGTTTTGCGGGATGATGGGTTGTCCATAAAAATTAAGGATTTCGTTGAGCAGCCCGACGATATATTGCCCCGCGGAAACACCGCTGATGGGGCCCGTAAGGATAAAATCAAACATGAGTGCGGATACAGAAAGTTTGGCGAGCGTCCCTCCCATGGCTGATTTGACCACTCGGTAGAGACCGCCGCGAATAAACATCACGGTCGATTCCAGATAGACCATCCGAACGACATAGGAAAAAAGCATGATACCCAAAATAAACCAAGGGGCGGCATTACCAATAGCCTGCTCCGCAATACCAGGGACATAATAAGCCGAAGAGGCCATGTCGTTGAGGACGATAGCCGCCGCTCGCCAAAAAGAGATGAAGGTGAGCATCACGGTGGTGGCCACTGCAATTTGGCCTTTGGGTGTTTTTAAAATTGAATTGGATGTCGGCATAAAATTTTGGGTGAAACTAGCAACTTTCTGGTGTATTGGCAATGTCGTATGCGCATCGTCTCTCTAATCGCTTCTGCTACCGAAATGGTCGCCGCTTTAGGAAAAGCGGGAGATTTGGTTGGCATCTCTCACGAGTGTGATTGGCCAAAAGAGGCGGTCGAGGGGAGGTCCGTCGTTACCTCACCCAAAATGGATGTTCGCAAATCGACCCTTGAAATCCATAATGATGTCCAAGAAATTCTTTCGAAAGGACTTTCGGTTTACAATATAGATGTTGAAAAATTAAAAGAGCTTCGTCCCGACATCATCATCACACAGGATCAGTGCGAAGTTTGTGCCGTCACTTATGAGGATGTGCTCAAGGCGACGAAAGGATGTCTCGGGGAAAATATAAAAGTGGTCAACCTTCATCCCGATTCTTTAGGAGATATTTTTGAGGATATTTTAAAGGTTGGAGAGGCGTTGGGAGTGAGGGATAGAGCCGAAAAGCTGCTGGGTGAGATTCGTGTGAAAATGGCAAATATCGCCAAAAAAATAGGGGACGTTCATGGGGACGCTCCCCAAAAAAGGGGAACGTCCCCGAGGCCGCGGGTAATCTGCCTCGATTGGACATCTCCCTTCATGGCGGCCGGTTATTGGATGCCGGAGCTCGTTGAAATGGCCGGCGGGATAAACGGCATCACTCAAAAGGGAGAGCATACGAAAATTGTATCGCTGGAAGAGATCAAGGCATTTAATCCCGACATGACGGTTGTGATGCCATGCGGTTATACCATTGCGCAGACTCTTGAGAATCGGGCCGACTTGAAAGGTTTGCCCGGGAAAATTCATATCGTGGATGGGAATACCTACATGAATCGTCCCGGTCCCCGCATTTTGGAAAGCCTCTACATTTTAGCTGGCCTTTTTCACCCAGATTTGTTTAAAGGCAAAATTCCTGAAGGTGCTTGTATTCCATTGGGGACGTAGATCAACTGGTTAGATCGTCGCCCTGTCACGGCGAAGGTTGCGGGTTCGAGCCCCGTCGTCCCCGCCAATGGATTTGGAATCGATAGCTTGCCAAGAGAACAATCAGCATTACGATTAAAACAAAAGTTTCTTTCCCTTGCGGCTTGCTGTTTTTATTAAGAGAACAGAAGAGACCGCCGCCGGAGACTTTTGTTGCAAAGCCACTGCGGCCCGGGGTTTGTGTGTCGCCTGTGACAGTGGCGCCGGGAGTGTCACTCACCGGAATTTCGGCAACTTGCGCTGCTTTAGCAACGGAGGTCGAGGCGCAATTTTCAGCATTGCCTTTATCTTTTGCGCAGAGAGAGACGGCAACGGGGAAGCTGGCTCCGTCAGAAGAGGCAGACTGGCTTGATTTTGAAATAACCAAACCTTTTGCGGCTTTGCCGGCGGAGGCGATTCCTTTATTTGTAAAATTGACGATCACAATTCCCTCTTCCGGTTTCGATTCAATATTATCAATCCAAAAATCTAAGTTTTGTCCTTTTTGATCGGTAAGATGAGCCGTGTATTCCAATGCATCTTTCATCGGGTCTCTGGCATCGACGACAAAGCGTCCTTTTGCCCCGTCAAACTCGGTTGTTTTTGCTTTGGTGATCGGTGTTTCATTAAAATTGTAGAAGAAAGAACATGCTGTGCCGATTTTTTTGTTTCCATTTCTCAGAATGGCATCAAAGCAGGCGGCGAGACCTTCTCCACCGAAGTTATTTCTAAGAAGCGGTTGCAACGCATGCGGTCTCACATACTCCATCTCATTATTATTGCTGATGCCGGTTAATGGCGAATCGGCGGTATATACTTCTTCTTCCAGAAGCGTGGTGGTCTGATTTCCGGTTTCATCCATGTTGAGTCTTAATGCTTTCAGGTTTGGCGAATTTTCCTCACCCAAAATAATATTCCAGCCGTTGGCTTCAAAATAGGCATCGATCGCAGTTTCTACGGGATCAAAATGGGCCGCTGTTCCATCTTCTTTTTTTACAGAACCCCGCTCCTCAATTTGATAGGTTCTCTCTTCTTGGGCCAAACGGTCTGCAGGACCTTGCTCCGGGGGTTGAGGTTCTTGTCTGCCCTGATTTCCCTGATTTCCCTCTTCTCCCGGATTGGGAGGAGGCAATGTTCTTTCAGAGGCAGGTTCATCCGTGGGAGGAGTTACAGTAATATTCTCCCTAAATTCCATGATCTGAGAAGAATCGGTGAACCAGAGTTTCGATTCATTTTCATTTGTTGGGGCATTTCCCTCCGGCACCTCTCTAAACCCGACCCAATTTTGAACATCCTGAATATCTCTGGTATCGACGAAGGCAGAGGGCATGGCCGCAATGGTTTGTGGCTCTAAGCATTGATAGTTTTCACCTGTCTTATTGCAGGTATAAACAGAGGTCTGTTCCACCCCATTTTCTCTTGTTTTGGTAATGAGCGTTACTGTTGGGTCTTCCTCTTTGGAAAGATCGACCGTGGCGTGGAGTATATCGGTATTGTTATTCAGTAAAATAAACTGTTTCGAGAAGGAACCGGTCTGAAGATCGAATTTAAAAATATCCAAGCCGACAAATTTGTTGTGGCCTTGGCCGTGACCATGGCATCTGCCCTCGACAATACCAACAACGGTGGGTCCCGTGGTTTTTACGGCGTGAATTTTTGCCACTTCACAATTATCATCCGTTCTTCTGGTTTCTATTTCGATCGGCTGCAGATTGAGATTGCAGGTATTGGCCGGGGAGGTGGCAATGGCGGTAGCCAAAGCGGTTTCAAATTTGGGAATTATGAAATATTTTTTATCGGATGCTAAGACAAAGGCATCGGGATTGCCGTCAAAAGAGGCGGTCTGTAAAATTTGAATCGGTTCATTGAGATTGCAAAAGACCGGGGCAAACTTGCAATCTTGAGACATATTTTTAACTGTAATGGTGCCTAGTTTTGTCGCCCCCTCGTTTGTGGCCCCCACCAATGCGAAGATCTGTTTTTCATAATCTTTGGGATAAACGACCGCCGAGCTGAAAACATCGAGCAAGGGATTGACGTTGAGCGTGCAGGTTTTTTCCAGATCGAAAATTTTTGATTTTTGATCGGGGAGGGTAATGGCCTTGGCCTGTTCTATGCCGCAGACTTCTGAACAGCCGTCACCCCCCAGACGATTGCCATCATCACAGCCTTCTCCCTCTTCCTTAATATTATTGCCGCAAACCGGTTCCGCTTTGGCGATTTTTTCTTTTTTACAAATACTGTTACACCCATCACCCGGCTCAAAATTTCCATCATCACACTCTTCAGTCCCTTCTATAATTTTATTGCCGCAGAGAGGTTGTTGTTGGACAATCTCTTCTTTTTTGCAGACACTGTCGCAACCGTCGCCCGGCAGGAAATTGCCGTCATCACATTCTTCAGTCCCTTCTACGATTTTGTTTCCACACAAGGGCGCCTTGACCTGAATTTGGCAATGGTTGCATTCTTCGGTCGGTTTCAGTTCCGTCACATCGATTTCACAACCTTCCCCTTTTTCCAGCTCTTTATTGCCGCAAATGGCCGGGGTTGGCCCTTGGCAGGCAATGTTACAGGCATTCGGTTTGCCATTGCGATTGCCATCGTCGCAGGCCTCTCCTTTATCGACAATGCCGTCGCCACATTTACTGTCGCTGCAAACGCCGAAATTAATGGAGCATTTTTCGAAACAGACAAGGAGGCCACCTCCTTTGTGACCTAACGATTCACAGGTGGCATTTCCAAAATCATTGGTGTCGCACTCCTCCTTTTTTCCCTCATCATTTGTGGCTTGGAGTTTTCCGTCACCGCAATAAGAAAGATTTTTGATGATGCAATCCTTGTTACAGGCTTGATGGGCCTCCAAGCCATTTGTACCATCGCATTGTTCTTGCAAGCCTTCATTATTGGGGGACTGTAATGCTCCATCTCCACAATAGGTCAGATTGACCGCTTTACAATTGATGCAGGCTTGATGTTCACCCGGCACTGCTTCTCCTTCACACTGTTCGCCGATGTCCGGATCAACTTTGCCGTCGCCGCAGTAAGCAAGGATGATAATTTGGCAGGTTTTTGAATCCCAAATTTCATGTTCCGCTAATTGCGGCGGTTGTTTTTGCCGCATGAATACCCATTCGTTGTTGTCTCCGCAGGCTAAGGAATCCGGTTCGTCACAGCTGCCTGCAGCGGGTTTCGGTTTTTCAGAGAATGTCCACCCTTGATCGGGGTCACAAGAATTGCTGACCGTTTGACAATTGTTTGCTTCCGGTTTGGCGACAGGGGTTACAGCCCATCCTTGGACAGAATCGCAAGAGTCGCTGACAGTTTGGCAGGCCTTGACTGTTGGCTTGGCCACAGGCGTTGTTGTCCAGCCGTTCACCGGGTCACAAGAATTGGAGACCGTATTGCACGCATCACCGGTCGGTTTGTTAACGGGTGTGCGAACAATTTGACCCGTAAGCGGCAGACAGGCGTCTCGAGTACAGACATTATGATCGTCTTCAACACCGGCTGGGCAAATATTTGGGAAACCACCGCGGCAGAAATTCAAAACGCCGTTGATCATCACTTGTGTATCATCAGCAACGGCGGAACCACTTCCGCAAGAGCCATTGGCATTGCAGGTCTCAGCGCTAGTACAGGCATTGCCGTCATTGCAGACAGATCCTGTTTTCGGTTGCGCATTACAGACTGCCGGGCCGGAAGAATTCGAAGCATCGCAGACATAACTACCCGCTCCCTGGCATTGTTCTTCACCGGTGCTGGAGCACGATTGCCCGAATTTATCAGGATTGGGGGCACCGCAAACACTGCAGGCGTTTTGGGATTGGGGATTTGTAACGTCGCAGGTGATTGCTCCGGTTTGCGGATCACAACTATTAGTCCCTTGTTGTGGACAATCATTTTGTGTTGTGTCGCAACGTTGTCCGATAGAGGCCAGTTGTTCATTCTTCACCCCCGAATTGGGATCGCAGGAATCAGTGGTGCAGGCATTACCGTCATTAGGATCGACCGCCGCAAAACTCCATGCACCGGTATTGGGATCGCATGTTTGGGTGCCGGCGACTTGGCATTTGTCAGGTGCCGGCGCCGACTTATCGGAGATGACCCATCCTTGGACAGAATCGCAAGAGTCGCTGACAGTTTGGCAGGCCTTGACTGTTGGCTTGGCCACAGGCGTTGTTGTCCAGCCGTTCACCGGGTCACAAGAATTGGAGACCGTATTGC
>JAHFSU010000068.1 GCA_023265595.1 Deltaproteobacteria bacterium | reverse complement strand
ACTTTTGCCAAAAAGAGAGGGGTCAAAATTCCTAATGTTAATTACTAATATCAAAAAATTGGTTCCGATCACTTCTGAACCCATTTTTGATGCAGAGTTGGAGGTGGAAGGGGGGAAGATAAAGTGGTTTGGTCCTTCGTCATTCCCGCCCCGTGTCAGAGTACGGGGCAGGCTCCAGCGGGAATCGAGAGATATTTTCGATTGCAAGGGAGCCGTTGTCACACCCGGTCTCGTCGATTGTCATACCCATCTGGTCCATGCGGGGACGCGTGAAAAAGAGTTTGCGATGCGCGCCGCCGGGAAAAGTTATCTGGAGATTGCCAAAGCGGGTGGAGGCATTTTGTCGACGGTTGCGGCCACACGCGAAACCACGTTCGATGAACTCTATGCGTTATCGGAAAGAAGGTTGAAAGAGGCGATTTCGTTTGGGACAACGACGATTGAAATCAAAAGCGGCTACGGTCTGGATACCGAAACTGAAATCAAAATTTTGAAGGTGGCCCAAAAATTAGCGAAAGATTTTCCAATCACGATTGTCGGGACTTTTTTGGGGGCACACACATTTCCACCCCCCCTCCCCTCGAGGGAGGGGGCGAGGGGGAGGGGGAAGTACATCGATCTCCTGATTTCCGAAATGTTGCCCGAAGCGGCCAAACTGAATTTTGTCCGATTTTGCGATGTCTTTGTCGAAAAAGAGGCCTTTACCGTTGCCGAGGCGATCCAGATTCTGACCGCGGCCAAAAAATTTAAAATGGGTATCAAACTCCATGTGGATCAGCTTTCTGCCGGTAAAGGGGCGGAACTCGCCGCGGAGTTGAAGGCGGTCAGCGCCGACCATCTCGAACATATTTCGGAAGAGGGGATCGGCGCTTTAAAAAAATCGGGAACGGTGGCTGTATTACTCCCGGGGGCGAGCTTTTTTTTGGGCATGAAACCGGCGCCGGCACGGGCCTTGCTGGATCGGGGTGTGCTGGTTGCGATTGCAACCGACTATAATCCGGGAACCAACCCTTGTCTCAATTTGCCCTTGATGGGGACCCTTGCGATGAGTCAGCTCAAGATGAAGGCCGATGAAGTCTGGCAGGCGATGACGATTCATGCGGCGCGGGCTTTAAATTTGGAAAAAGAGAAGGGGAGCATCGAAATCGGCAAAGATGCCGATCTGATTTTGTGGGAGGCGGCGGATGAAATTGTTCCTTTGTATCGGTACGGGTCCGATTGTATCCGGCATATTTTTGCGAAAGGAAAACAACTCTTATGAAACTTAAAACAAGAGAGGGCGATTCCAAAATTTTTCAAATAGTTCAAAAAGTTGAAGGGGAAAATATCCCCTCCAACGGTTTCGTCTTGCTGGGGCTTCCCGATGATCGTGGCGTGCGCTTGAGCAAGGGGAGGGTTGGAGCCAAAGCGGGGCCCGATGCGATTCGCAAAGCGCTTTATCAAATGACACTCGGCGTTCATGGCGAACTGGAGCATCAGAAACTCTACGATTTTGGCAATATCAAGCCGGAGAAAACGCAGCAGAAGACATACGAAAAAATAGCGGCGGTGGCCGCTTCTCTTTTGCACCATCATTGTTTCCCCATTATTTTGGGCGGGGGACACGATTTAAGTTTTGGCTCCCTCTCCGGATTTTTAAAAGCGCATCCCGATGGGGGCATTGTCAATATCGATACCCATCTCGATTGTCGCCCCCCCGAAGCGAACGGAAGTTTTTCGAGCGGGTCGGCATTTTGGCAGCTGTTTGAAAAAACGCATTTCAAGGGGAAAAATTTTCTCGAATTCGGGTTCCAAAAACATTGCAATGCAAAAGATCATTTTCAATATCTTAAAAATCGGGGGGTCCGTTTGGTTCCTTTTCCCGGAAATTTTGAGGGAGCCTTTCGTCCTTTTGCCGCCTCACACAAAGCGGTTGCGGTTAGTCTCGATATGGATTGTGTGCAGGCCTCCGAGGCCGGTGGTGTTTCGGCGCCGACACCGATCGGCTATTCGGCAAGGGAGGTGCTTCATTTTGTTCAAGCGGCCGCCTCGCATCGGCATCTTAAATTATTTGAAATTATGGAGGTGAATCCCAAACACGATGCCAATGGGTGTACGGCTAAACTCGCCGCAAGGCTGATTTTTGAGATTCTTCTTTCATAAAAAAATGTTCAATCCCTAAGCAACTTTTTTTAAGTTCTGCCGATAAAGAATCATGACCAATTTTTCAACAGCCATGCTTGGGCTGGGGCTATGGGAGACAGGTGTTACAACCCTGTTTGCTGGCTCTGCTGAAACGGGCGTGTTGGATGTCGGCAAAACGTTGAATGCAGGGACCATGGAGGCCATTTTTGATGGGGCAGAGGTTTCGCAAGATGCCTTTGCTACCAAGGATCCTTCGACGGCAGCCAAATTACTGTCACAAGTTCCGAGCGGGTTTTTGGGGGCCAGTCAATTTCAAAATCGATTTGCTGATCTGGACCCATTCATCATTGCTGCATCCGACAAAAAAGCATCCGGCAACCCAATAACATCTGCATCAGTTTATGTAGGGATAGCAGGAAGTGGTTCGAAGAGGGAAAAAGGAGAAGAAGGTATAGATCGTGTTTTGGCGATGCCCGGTATGGGGCTTTCATTAGGCATGGGTCAATCTCTCCGTCTGCAACAGAGGATGGAATTGAAACTGGAATTGAGACTGAACCAAATAATGGAGCAGCGGCAGATTTTGGGAGAGCAGGGAGAAGAATTTTACGATGATGCGTGGAGAGAAGATACAGTTCCTAAAGAAGTTATCGAAATAGGTCAACTGATTCAGGAAATGTCGCGCACACTAAATCCCGCTGTCTATATTCAGACAGCAGACAAAGCATTAATGGAAGCAGAGCGAATCGATCGTCCTCATCATCGGATGATGGCCATCTGTTTTCTGGCTGAAGAGCTCAGCCACCATGAAGCATTGAAGTCTTATGTCGAGGAATTATATCATCAGCATTTCACCAGGGCTTTTTCGGGAACTTTCAAAGCGTACCAGCCGGCATTAGCCTTGATGGTAGCCGCCTCCCAACTCAAAGCCGGTCTTGATTCAAAACATGTGGCAAATTTGGTGGAGCGAGCGTTGAGCATTGCCAAAGCGGAAAAGAGCAATTTTCGCGGAGAAGATGCAAGAAACTTTTACACTATTTTGCGGCATTTTCCTAAGACAGAGCAAGATGGTATTCAAGCTCAAAAATGGGTTGAAGATTTTATTTGTTTGGAAACTTGGGAACCAAAAGAAAAAGACATCGCAAAGAAAAAAGAAGATGATTTGGAAGAGGAACCTCCACTTGTTGAGGCAACGACAGAGACGGCAACAGAAAGGCCGACTTTTGTTTCTTTAAGCGCTCAGCAAAAAAGTTATGTCCGATCCCGTTTGATTCACCACGCGATGCAAAGAGTGGTGGCAACGAGAGGTTACACCGAAGAAGTGTTTGGTGCTTTCATGAAATTGGCCACACACGATCCGTGGGAGGAAACGGCTGCTGTAGCTTATCAGCTGCTGGCACTCCACGAACCTTTTCAGGGAAGATTAGAAAATGCTCTCCCTCATTTTTCCAGCGTATACTATCACGCCAAAGCAGACTGGTATCTGGCCCAGGCAAGACACAGCCTGGTGTCGGCGAAACGTCAAAAATTGCTGGAAGCGGTGCCTCCTCCAGAAGAGCTCCTTCAAGGGCATGAAAGTTTTTCTGTTCACGCTGGACAAAACCAGGACCCCCTGCAAACCCTTTTTGGCAATGCATTCACATTGCCCGACCCCAATGACTTAACAGAGGCAGGCATCGAGAGATGGGCTTCAGAAACAGCGGAACATTACACGGTGGCGGAACCCGTTCTAAACCGGTCTGTTGTCCAAACCGTGACAACAGCAGAAGAGGGACAGGAGGAGCATTTTCAGGAACGGAAGGGAGAACTTTACGGAACCATCGCTTTGTCTCTTCTTTCGAATCATCCTGACGATAAAGAGATACAAATTGCGGCGTTAAATTTAATAGCGGCATCAAAAGATCCAAAATCCGTTGCCCG
>JAHFSU010000022.1:13918-31388 GCA_023265595.1 Deltaproteobacteria bacterium | reverse complement strand
TTTTTGGGCGGCATTCCGATATTTTTCATCGCCTAAAATTTTGGTTCCCTTTGCCATCGCGGCGATCATAAGACCATTCCATGCCGTCAAAATTTTGTCATCTTTGTGGGGCGGTTTTCGTTTGGCCCTTGCCTTGCGTTCTTCTTCGATTGTTTTTTCGGTCCAATGATAATATTCCCCCTCTTTGCTCACCTCGCCGGCATCTTGTGCCGAATAGAAACCGCCGTCGGGATCGGTCATTTCACGCAGGACGTAATCGAGCGTTTCCTGTGCGATTGTTTCGCAGATTCCCGCTTGCGCGGGAATGACGAGACTTGCCTCCAGATAGGTTAGGGCGAGCAACGCATTATCGTAAAGCATTTTTTCATAATGGGGCTCATTCCAATCCGCTTGCGTCGCATAGCGATGAAAACCGCCGCCGACTTTATCGTAAATTTCCCCCTGCGCCATGGCATCGAGCGTTTTGGTCACCATTTCTAAGGCTTTCAGGTCACCGGTCCGTTTGTGAATTTTTAAAAGTAGCGAGAGATTCATGCTATGCGGAAATTTCGGCGCGTCACCGAAACCGCCGTGAACGGGATCGAAATTTTCTTTTAATTGTTGAAGCCCCCTCTCCCTAACCCTCTCCCACAAGGGTAGAGGGGATTTTTTAATGGAACTTTTTGGTTCGGAGGGAGTGAGGGCCTCCGTGATCTTTTTTCCCGATTCCAAAATTTTTTCCGGTTCATTTTTCCAAACGGTGGCAATGTTGTTCAGCACAGAGACAAATTGTTGCCGCCAGAAAAAAGTCCCTCCGTAAAAAGGTTTGAGATCGGGGGTTAAAAAAACACTCATCGGCCAGCCCCCCTGCCCTGTCATCGCAACGACCGCATCCATATAAATTTGGTCGATATCGGGATGCTCTTCCCGATCGACTTTAACACTGATGAAATTTTTGTTTAAAACATCGGCCACCTCTGCAAGTTCAAAAGAATCTTTTTCCATCATGTGGCACCAGTAGCAGGTGGAGTAACCGATGGAGAGAAAGATCAGCCTGTTTTGATCGCGCGCCTCCTGAAAAGCCTCTTCGCCCCACGGATACCAATCGACCGGATTGTGCTGGTGTTGCAGTAGATAAGGACTTTTCTCTTTTGAAAGTCGGTTCATTTTAATGCGCTTCAGCCCAGTTTTTTCCAAAACCCAATTCGACCAGAATAGGAATCTCCAATGGATGCGCCTTCTCCATCTCTTTTTTGACAAAGGCCGAGACCGTTTTCATCTCCCCATCAGGGATTTCAAAAACCAGTTCATCATGGACCTGTAATATCATTTTAGTCTTCGGGGAAACGGTCGGCAATTTTTTGTCGATCGCGATCATCGCCTTTTTGATGATGTCGGCGGCAGAACCCTGAAACACGGTATTGAAAGCCATTCGTTCCGCATTTTGACGGATGTTCGCATTGAGGCTCAAAATATCGGGGATAAAACGTCTCCGGCCGAAAAGGGTCGTCACATAACCTTTACCCCGTGTTTCTTCCAACATTTTTTCCTTGAATTCTTTTACCTCCGGATATTGCTTGAAATAATTTTCGATATATTTTTTGGCGCTCTCCGGATCAATTTTAAGCTGTTGCGAAAGGCCGAATGGGGTCTGGCCATAGATCACCGCAAAATTAATTGTTTTACCGATCGCCCGTTGGTTTTCGTCGACAGCTTCGGGGATGATACCGAAAATGCCGGCGGCGGTCAGACGGTGGACATCTTTTCCGTTTCGAAAGGCTTCCAAAAGCCCCCTGTCTTTCGTATAGTGGGCCAGAATTCTCAACTCAATTTGCGAATAATCGGCGGAAAGAATTAAAAAACCAGGGTCGGCAATAAAGGCGCTCCGGATTTTTTTCCCCTCCTCGGTTCGGATCGGGATATTTTGCAAATTGGGATCGGAGCTGGAAAGGCGCCCCGTTGCGGCCACTGTCTGATTGAACGAGGTATGAATCCGTCCCGTTTTGGGCTGAATCAGCGCAATCAACGACTCGGTATAGGTCGATTTGAGTTTGGCGAAGGAACGATATTCCAAAATCAGCGCCGGCAATGGGTGCGTGAGCGCTAGCCCTTCCAAAACCTCTTGGGAAGTGGAAAAACCGGTCTTTGTTTTTTTGCCGCCCTTCAATCCCATACGCTGAAATAAGACTTCCCCGAGCTGTTTAGGAGAATTAATGTTGAATGGTCCCTGGGCCAGTTCAAAAATTTTTTCTTCGAGTTTTTTGAGCCGTGTTTCAAAATCTTTTGAGAGCTGTCGTAAAAGAGTGACATCCACCTTGACGCCGGTCAGCTCCATTTTTAAAAGAACCTCCATGAGCGGCATCTCCAGATTTTTGAAAAGATCGAAGAGTCCCTCTTTTTCAAGCCGCGGCATAAAAATGTCAGCGAGTTGTCTTGTGCAATCGGCATCTTCGCAGGCATAATCCCTTGCGGCCTCCAGCGGCACTTCAGCGAAAGGGATCTGTTTTGCCCCCTTTCCGGTCACCTCTTCGTAGCGGATGGTTCTATGATCCAAATGTTGTTGTGACAGATCATCCAGATTGTGGGGGCCGGCCGGATTCAACAAATAAGAGGCGATCATCGTGTCGCATTCGATGTTTTGAACCTCGAACCCGAGGCGTTTTAAAATGGCAAGGTCGTATTTGAGATTTTGTCCGATTTTGGGGATTTGAGGATCGGCGAGAACGGATGTCATTGCGAGGCCATAGGCCGAAGCAATCTCCCTGTGGATTGCGGAGCCTGTCCCGAGCGACAGCGAGGGATCTCCTTCATCGCTTCTCGCAATGACAGGCGCATGCGCTACCGGAATATAAGCCGCTTCGCCTTTGTTCCAGCTCAAGGCAATCCCGACGATTTCCGCTTTCATCACATCGAGCGAAGTCGTCTCCAAATCGACGGCCAACTTCGGCTTCGTCTTTAAAATAAACGCGCACAATGTTTCGAGTTCCGCCTCTTCCGTAATCAGACGATAATTTTCCCTCGACAGACTCTCTTGCGGCGCCAGCTCCGCCAATAACTTGGAAAATTCGAGCTCGCGGAAAAGTTGATGACACGCCTCTTTGTCGATTTCTCGGTGTTTCAAAAAATTTTCGTCAAAAGGGATCGGCACCTCTTCATGCAATGTCGCCAATTTTTTGGAAAGCCGCGCACTCTCGGCCTCTTTTTGCAACGCCTCACCTGTTTTTCCCTTGATTTTCCCGGCTTCTTTCAAAACTGTTTCAAGATTTCCATACTCTTGAATCAATTTTGCCGCGGTTTTAGGCCCAATTCCGGCCACCCCCGGAATATTGTCCGAGCTGTCTCCGATGAGCCCCATCACATCGGCGACTTTTTCAGGTGGCACGCCGAATCGCTCAACGACATCTTGAACGGCGACCTGTTTTTCCTTCATCGGATCCCACATTTTTATTTTGGGGCCGACCAGTTGCATCAGATCTTTATCGCCGGAGATGATGGTTACTTCAAAATCTTTTTTTTCGGCCTTTTTTGCAAACGTTGCGATGATGTCGTCGGCTTCAAAACCGGGTTTGATCAGCATCGGAATGTTCAGGGCCTGAACCACTTTCGGAATATATTCAAACTGGGGAATCAAATCGTCCGGCGGCTCTTTCCGGTTCGCCTTGTATTGGTCATACATTTCATCGCGGAAGGTTTCTTCTTTGGAATCCATCACAATCGCCCAATATTCGGGGTTCAAATCCTTCATCAATTTTAAAAGCATTTGCGTAAAACCGAAAATTGCGTTGGTCGGCAATCCCTTGGAGGTCGACAAGGAGCGGATGGCATAATAGGCCCTAAAAATGTAACCGGAACCGTCGATCAGATAGAGATGTTTTTTGGCGCTCATGGACAAAATTGCGGCGCAAAATAACTGATGATAATGTCGGCGCCGGCCCGTTTGATGGAGAGCAACGATTCCTGCATCGCCTCTTTTTCATTCAGCCACCCATTTTGCGCCGCCGCTTTGATCATCGCATATTCGCCGCTTACCTGAAAGGCCGCGATCGGCAAATCGAATTCTTGCCGGCCGGCAAGAATTACGTCGAGATAACTTCCGGCCGGTTTTACCATCAGGATGTCGGCCCCCTCTTCCGCATCGGCTCTCATTTCGCGCAATGCCTCCCGAATATTGGCCGGATTCATCTGATAACTTTTTCGATCACCGAAGACGGGTGTGCTATGGGCGGCGTCGCGAAAAGGGCCGTAAAAAGCCGAGGCATATTTCGCGGCATAGCTCATGATGGGGGTTTCCTGAAAACCATTTTCATCCAAAGTTTTTCGGATCATTTTGATCCGGCCGTCGAGCATATCGGACGGGGCAACCATATCGGCCCCCGCTTCGACATGGCGCAAAGCCATTTGGGCCAATACTTCAAGACTGGCATCATTCTGCATCTCCCCTTTTGCATTGAGTAATCCACAATGACCATGATCGGTGTAGGCGCAGAGACAGACATCGGTCATTAAAAATACGTTGGGGAATTTATCTTTGATGGCTTGAATGGCCTCCGCTACCAAGGAATTTTTTTGGACAGCGTGAGTCGCCTTCGCATCTTTTTCGGAAGGGACGCCAAAGAGAAGAAGGCCGCCTAATCCCTCACCCCCCGCCACACTACCGGCGGACAAGCAACCCTCTCCTCTTTCGACTTCGCTCAGGACAGGCTCAAGGGGCGAGGGAGATCGAAATTCCTTCACCAACTGATCAACAGAATAATGGAACTGGCCCGGCATGGACCGAATCGGTTCCTTGATATTTTTTCCGGGAACCACAAAAACAGGCCAAATCATTTGGGCCGGACTCAGATGGGTTTCTTCAACCAAACCTCTGATTTTGCTTGTTTTTCTAAGTCTTCTTAATCGGGTTTGTGGAAACATGACACGCACTCCCCTACCACATAAAGGGAGCCGGTGGCAACCAGCATCTGATCGCCGGTGAGCTGTGGCAAAAGGTCGTAGAGGATTTCCCGAATGGGGTCCGTTTTCACAGTCACTTTTTTGCCAAAGGAGAGAATTTTTTCGGCTAATGTTTCCGCCGGAAGGGCCCGCGGTGTTTTCGGTTTCACGCAGATGAAATGATCGGCCAAAGAAAGAAGCGGGGTAATCATCTCATGCAAATTTTTATCTTTGAGCATCCCGATCAGGAAAAAGATTTTTTGTCGGGAGTGATTCAGAATTAAATGGTCTCTCAATGTTTCTATGCCTCCCGGATTATGGGCGCCGTCAACAAGCAAGGTCGGATTTTTCGATAAATAGTCGAGACGCCCCGGCCAATAGGTGTTTTTCAATGCTTGGGGGGCAATTGCATCAATGACATCATCTCCGATGAGCGCCTTGACCGCTTCGATGGCACAGGCGGCATTGATTTTTTGATGTGTTCCATGAAGGCCCAATGGCATGGAGATGGTTTCCGGATTGGCCCAAAGGAGCGGAAGGTTTAATTGCTTGCAAGTCATTTCGATGACCGTTCTGGCCGCTTGCGGTTGCGGGGCGGAAATAACGGTCATTTCGCTTTTGAACACACCACATTTTTCTTTCGCGATTTTTTCAATCGTATGGCCTAGATAGGTTTCGTGATCGATCGAGATCGGTGTGATGATGGCCACCTGCGGTTTTAAAACATTGGTGGCGTCAAAACGTCCCCCCATCCCCGCTTCCACCACGGCGACATCAACTCCTATTTTAGAAAAATATTCAAAACCGACCAGTGTAAGCATTTCAAAATAACTCAAAAAATCTTCTTCGGGCAAAATCGACCGGATGGATTGAACCATCGCTGCCAACGCTTCCCATGTGATCCAATTTTGATTGATCTGGATTCTTTCGCGGAAATCGATCAGATGCGGCGATGTCATCAGGCCTACGGCATAGCCGGACGCCATCAACAACGATTTTAAAAAAGCCGCCGTGGAACCCTTTCCGTTGGTGCCGACAATATGAATGCTCGCAAAGGTGTCCTGCGGATTATTTAAAAGGGCGCAGGCTTCCCGCATCGGTTCCAGATTGAGCCGAAAATCTTTGTGCCCCAAACTTTCCAGATATTTTTTAATTTCGGGATCGGTGCTCATTTTATTTTCATCACCACCAAACTGACATCATCCTGAGCGGGTTTCCCTTTCATAAAATTTTTGAAATCCTTTAAAAGATGGTTTAAGGTCTCTTCAGCTCCGGCAGGATCTTTCTGCCGGATGGACTCGACAAAACGTCTGCTGCCGTATCGCTCTCCCTTCTCATTTTGCGCCTCAATGAGTCCATCGGTATATAAAACCACCAAATCCCCCGAATCCAGTTTGCATTCTTTTTGGTGAAACTCCAAATTGGGTTCGATCCCCAATAAAGAATCCTGAGTCAAGAGCCATTCGGGCGCTTTTGTTTTCTCTTTTAAAAGCAGGGGGGGATTGTGGCCCGCATTGGTGAAGAGAAGTGTTTTGTTTTGGGAATTATATTGCGCGTAAAACATCGAGATAAATTGTTCGGCTTGGAGCAGATCGGAAAAAATCATTTTGTTAATAGCCGAGACAATATGGATCGGTTCGCGCACTATCTGTATTTCTGCCCGCAGGCAGGAACGAAAAGCGGAGGCGAGCAAGGCCCCACCGACGCTGTGTCCGGAAACATCCGCGATGCAGAGTGATAAAAGAGAATCATGATGAACGAGAAAATCATAATAATCGGCCCCCACCCTTTCGGCCGGAATCAGACATCCGGCCAGATCGATATTTTTCAATTTGGGCGGGACACGCGGCAGGAGTCGTTGTTGGATTTCACGGGCAATCTCCAATTGTGTTTTTGCCGCCTGCGCCTCTTTGAGCTGATCGACAAGATCATAAAGATGCATGTAGGCCGCCACCTGATCCGAAATCGTTGTGAGCAATTTTAAATCCTCTTCCGTAAACGGGGACCCTGATTTTTTGTCGGTCAGATTGATGATACCGACCGGAACTTCTCCGACTTTCATCGGAAAGCAGGTCACGGGCGCCACCATGAAGGAATGGGTTTTATAGCGGTCATTTCCCTTCATCTCTTTAATGAGGAGAGGCTTTCTCTCCTGCCAAACCCGGCCGCTGACCCCTTCTCCAACCTGAATTTCAACGCGTCGCCAAATTTCGGGTTCAATACCGATGGCCGCAACCACCCGCAAAACATGATTTTTTGTATCATAGCGCATGATCGAGGCCCGTTCCACCTCCATGGTCTGCGCTATTTCCTGCAGGATAATTTCGTAGACCTCCTCCAATTTCGCCGCTTGTGAAATCATGCGTGAAAGTTGATGCATTATTTCCAAAGGATTTTTATTCATAAAAAACATTTGGCCTCAAAAATATGGCATCCGTTTTTGTGCCGGCTGGTCATTTTGTCGGCAGCGGCTTGGATTAATTTCATTCCCCGGCCATGGGTACTATATAACGAGACCGTTTTTCTATGATGCGCATTTTTTATTCCCTTCCCCCTATCGATGACCTGAATACGGGCCTGTTTCGGTGTCAGAAGAATATCGATTGTGACCCATTTTTTTTTATTTCGCTTGTGGGCGTGCAAAACGGCGTTATTGTACGCCTCAATTAAAATTTGAGTCAACTGAGGCGCTTTGGGAGTTTTTAAAATTTTAAAAATTTGTGTCAAAAAAGGCAAATAGCCAAAATCACTTTTTATTTCGAGACAAAGATGAAAAGGCGTCGGCATCATTTTAAAATTTCTGATAGGCGCTCTCCATATCGGGCGTAATTTCAAACAGCCGGTGCAATCGGGTTATTTCAAAAACAGAGCGGACATCCGGGCTTAAAGCCGCAATCTTGATATCGCCCTGCTGTGATCGAACTTTGCGCAAAAGTGAAATGATGGCTCCCAGTCCCATGCTGTCGATAAATTCGAGTGCTTTGCAATCGAGGATCAGATGCGTGCACCCCTCCTCCACAATTTTTCCGGCTGTTTTTTTGAATGCAGCAACCGATTCAGCATCCAAATTGCCGCTGATTTGGAGTATGGTGATCTCCTCTTTTTTAAGGATATCGATTTTCACAAGGGCCTCCCTTTTTATACACGAATACCGTACTGCTTGATTTTGCGATACAAAGTGGCCTGCCCGATTTTCAGAACTTTTGCGGCATGGGCCACATTTCCGGTGCAGGCTTTTAATGCCGCTTCAATGGCATAGCGTTCCACCAGCGTGAGCGGCAAAATTTTTTCGGCATCCATTTTGTGCATCGGTGTTGAAAACAGAAGAGGTATTGCCGTGCGTTCCTTTTTGCGCATCCCATCGGGCAAATGTTGCCATTTGATTTTTGTGTCGTTATGCAAAACAACAGCCCGCTCGATTGTGTTTTCCAGTTCGCGAATGTTTCCGGGCCATTCGTATTGCAATAGGGCTTCCATGGCTTCGGGGGAAAAATCGAGAAAGATTTTTTCGTTTTTTTGCGTATATTTTTCAAGAAAATGCTGCGCCAAAAGCGGGATATCCTCTCTGCGCTCCCGAAGCGGCGGCAACGCGATGGCCACCACATTCAGACGATAAAAAAGATCTTCGCGAAACTCGTTTTTGGAAGCCAGTTCCTGTAAATTGCGGTTCGTCGCCGCGATAATTCGGACATCCACCTTGATCGGCTCCAACCCGCCGACGCGGGTAAATTGTCTCTCCTGCAAAAACCGGAGTAGTTTGACCTGCAAGGAGGGATCCATTTCGCTGATTTCATCCAAAAACAGCGACCCCCCATTGGCCCTTTCGCAACAGCCGATATAGCGTTTGTCGGCGCCCGTATACGCCCCCCGTTCATGTCCAAAAAGTTCATTTTCCAAAAGTTCCCGCGGGATCGCGCCGCAGTTGATATCGATAAAACGACGGCTGTCGCGCGGACTCAAACGGTGGATCGCTTTCGCAACCAGCTCTTTTCCCGTTCCCGATTCACCCAGAATCAAAACGGTGGCATCGGTCTTGGCGACATTTTGTATTGTCTGAAAAAGGGTCTGCATGGCCGGACTTTTTCCGACCATGTCGTCCAGATGAGTGACCTGTCCCAATTGTTTTTCGAGAAGAAAAACTTTTTTTGTCAAGTCGTAGAGCCGGCATGCATTGTGAACACTCAAAGCCAGTTTCTGGGGATTCGTCGGAAGGGATAAATAATCATATACCCCCCGTTTCATCAGTTCAACAATGGCATCGACCTCTTTGGACCTGCTTAAAACAATGACGGGAAGATTGTCATCAAATTGACGGATCGATTTTAAGAAAGAGTCTTTACTCACCTCGTCAGGATTCTCGACGGCGATCACAATGCAATGGGGCGATTCTTCCGATAATTTTTCCGCGAGGCCGGCTAACGTGGTCACACAAAGCTCCGTTGCCGACTTGTTGAGCATCTTGCCGATGGACTTGGAGAGCGACTTTTTTGGACTGACCAATAAAATTTTGTCCATGGCCAATGCGTCTCCCTAATTACTTTTCATCTTCAAGGCATGTTTGAATTCTGCAATATCGATATTATAACGCCGGATGATTTTTTTAAAATTGGAGCGATCCATCCCGGCCCGTTCGGAGGCAATCGAGATATTGCCACTTGTCTGTTTCAACAAACTGGCCAAATAGGTTCGGTTGAACGAGGCCAAGGCCCTGTCTTTGGCCTCCTGATACGGAAATTTGGTGAGGTCTTTTGGCCCGGCATCTTCGGTGACATAAAAAGATTGTCCCAAAATCTGCGGCGGCAGTTCCTTGGCAAAAATAGTATCGGTGTTGGCCAAGACGGCGGCCCGCTCGATGATGTTTTCCAGCTCTCGGACATTTCCCATCCAATCGTAATTTTGCAATGTCTGCAACACATCGACAGAAATTTTATCGACCGTTTTTTTCAAGCGGGCGCTATGTTTTTTCAAAAAGTAATACGCCAGCAGCGAAATATCTTCAGAGCGGTCTTTTAAGGGGGGCAGAATAATATTGATCACATTGAGACGATAATAAAGATCTTCGCGAAATCGCCCCTCTTTGATTAGCTTGGCTAAGTCTTTATTGGTTGCGGCCAGCAGACGGACGCCGACTTTTTTGGTGATATTCGAACCAATAGGGCGCACCTCCCCTTCCTGCAAAACGCGCAATAATTTGACCTGAATGGCAAGCGAAACTTCGCCGATTTCATCGAGAAAAATCGTCCCGGTATCGGCCTCTTCAAAAAGTCCCCGTTTGTCATTCACCGCACCGGTGAACGACCCTTTTTTGTGCCCAAATAATTCCGATTCGAGAAGTTGTTCCGGTATGGCCGCGCAGTTGATCACGACAAACGGTTTTTCTTTTCGGTTGGAACGGCGGTGGATGGCGGTGGCCACGAGTTCCTTTCCGGTTCCGGAATCGCCGGTGATCAAAACGGTGGAATTGGTCGGCGCAATCGCTTCGATAATCCGGTAGACCTCCTGCATCTTCGGGCTTCTGCCGATGATATCTTCAAACTCAAACTGGTCGACGTTCTGGCGCTCCAGTTCTTTGATTTTGTGCAACAACCGGTAACGCTCTTTGGCCTTTTCGACGAGCGTGATGACCTGTCGGATATCATCGAACGGTTTGGTGAGGTAATCGTAAGCACCCATCTTGATTGCAGAGACGGCCGTTTCAACGGTGCC
This sequence comes from Deltaproteobacteria bacterium, assembly GCA_023265595.1. Classification (GTDB taxonomy): domain Bacteria; phylum UBA10199; class UBA10199; order SPLOWO2-01-44-7; family SPLOWO2-01-44-7; genus JAHFSU01. The sequence goes on along the minus strand of JAHFSU010000022.1, from coordinate 20,771 downwards.
AACGCCGGTCATCAAAATAATTTCGGTAAGGTAACGGTTCTTTTTGACATGTTCCAAAATCTGAAGACCGTTGAAACCGGGGAGTTTGATGTCAACCAAGGCGACTTCGATGACATCGCGATTAAAAATTTCGAGCGCCTCGGTGCCGCTCCTCGCAATGCAGAAATTCCAGCGGCACTCTTTCGCGATTTTCTCAAGCACCTTGACCATCGACTCGTCATCTTCGACAATCAACAGATCCGTTGTTTTAAACATGCGTTATCCCTCCTGTTTATCCGCCAATTTTTCGAGTCCCCGTTTTTTGATTTTTTCAACCAATGTGGTCCGGTTCAGTTTTAATAAGGTGGCCGCTTTGTTTTTATTCCATCCCGTCTTTTCGAGGGCCTTCAAAATCAGCTCTTTTTCGAAATCATCAATCGCATTTTTGAAAGAGACCCCCGCTTCCGGAATATCAAACAAGTTGCCACGCGATTTGGAGATGCCGGAATTGCCGCGAATTTTATCAGGGAGATCGGTGAAATCGATGCTCCCTTTTTCCTTCAAAATGACAATCCGTTCGATGGTGTTTTCAAGTTCCCTCACATTTCCCGGCCAATCATAACTGGTCAAAAGGCGTTTTGCTTTTTCCGTAACACCGGCAATTTCTTTTTTGGTCTGTTGTGCGTATTTTGAAATAAAATAAGACAACAGTAATGGGATATCGGTGGGACGGTCCCTCAAAGGGGGGATGTGAATCGGAATCACATTTAAACGGTAGAAGAGATCTTCCCGAAATTTTCCGTTTTTAACCCTCTCTTCTAAATTTTGGTGGGTTGCGGCCAAAATACGCACATCCACTTCAATCGGTTGGTTGGCGCCGACCGGTTCAAATTTTCGCTCCTGCAAAACGCGCAACAGTTTCACTTGCAATTTGGGGCTCATGTCGCCGATTTCGTCGAGAAAAATGGTCCCATTGTTTGCGGCCAAAAATCGCCCCTGTGTTGTGGCCACGGCGCCCGTAAAAGAGCCCTTCATGTGGCCGAACAGTTCCGATTCAAGCAGCTCTTCCGGAATGGCGGCGCAATTAACCGTGATCAGCGGCTTCTCTTTTCGCGCGCTGTTGAAATGGAGCGCCTTGGCAATCAATTCCTTGCCGGTTCCCGATTCACCCAAAATCAAAATCGTGCTGTCGGTATCGGCCACTTTTTCTATCAGATCGAACACGGCCTGTATTTCATCACTTTTGCCGATGATATTTTCAAAACGGTATTTTTCATAAAGATGTTTTTTTAAGAAATGATTTTCTTTTTTCAAATTTTTGTGGTCGAGGGCTGTTTGAACAAGGGAGGCAATATCTTCCAGTTCGAAGGGTTTTGTTAAATAATGATAAGCCCCCACTTTCATCGCTTCCACGGCAGAAGTAATGGTGCCAAAACCGGTCAGAACAATCGGGATCACTTCGGGGGCCATCAGTTTCATCTTCCGTATGAAACTGATGCCGTCGAGTTTCGGCATGACCAGATCGACTAAGGCAAGATCGATCGGATTTTTCTCCAAAATTTTGATGGCCTCCTCTCCGTCTCCGGCCGACAGCACTTTATAGCCTAAACCGGTCAGAAATTTTTCGAGCGCCCTTCGGATAGCCACTTCATCATCGACAATCAAAATATGACTCATCGTTCCTCCTTGGCCCGCCTGACGGCGGTGGTTTAAGGTGCTGCCGGTAATCGAATGGTAAAAGATGTTCCTTTGTTCATTTCAGAATCGACATCAATCGATCCCCCGTTTTCCTTGATGATGCGATAACTGATCGAAAGACCGAGCCCTGTCCCTTTTCCGGGATCTTTGGTCGTGAAAAAGGGTTCAAAAATCCGGTTTTGAATCTCTTTGGGAATGCCCATCCCGCTATCTTTTACGGAGATAAAAACTTCTTTTGCCTCTTTATGATAAGAGGTGGTCAGCGTCAGTTTGCCGCCGCGGGGCATGGCGTGGCACGCATTGGTGAGTAAATTCAAAAAAACCTGTTGCAAGCGATTCGGGACCGCCATCACGGCGGGGACATCCGGTTTTAAATCAAAATGGACATCGATATTCAGCGAGCGGATCTCCATCTGGACAAACGGGATCACTTTTTCGAGCAGCATGTTGACATAAACGAGGCATTTTTCCTTTTCTTTGGAGACCCGCGAAAAATCGAGAAGCTCCTGAACAATTTTTTTGCAACGGATAGCCGCCTTTTCGATTTCGTTCAGATCCTCTTTTGTTTCGGCATCGGTCACCCGTTTCAGCAATAGTTGCGTGAAGGCCAAAACACCGCCGAGCGGATTGTTGATTTCGTGGGCCACACCACCGGCCAACATGCCGATCGCCGCCATTTTTTCCTGCTGGATCAGCTCTTGGCGCAGACGCAATTCTTCGGTGACGTTGCGATAATAGAGGACCGCCGAACGGAGTTCCCCCTTTTCATTCGGAAAAGGATAGGCATGGGCGTCAAAATCCTGAAGATGAATTTTATTTCCAAGTTTTGCATGGGCCAACTCCCCGTTCGCCAAAGTTGTTTTTAGAGGACAATGTTCGCAGGGGGTCTCTCTTCCGGCAAAAATCTGATAACATTTTTTTCCGACAACCTTTGTAATCTCTTCCCCCCCCATTTTGGCCGTTGCCAAATTGGCCCTCTCCACTGTGAATTCTTTATTGACGATCATGACCGGTTCGCTAATCGCATCAAAAGTGGCTTCCCATGTATATTTTCCTTTGGAGACAACCTGCATCAGATTTTCCAGTTCCCGAATGCGCGCTATCAATCCTTTATGTAGAGAGACTAATTCCGGTTTGCTGAGTGAAGAGAGGGAAACATCGGGGGTCTTATTGTCTTGTGTGAAATAGGGTGTTGCCATGCAAAGTGAAGAGTATCGGATTTTTGACACCTTTGAAAGTAAATTTTTACCTGTTTATATAACTAATTGATTTTTAATAGTAAAATATTAAGTATAATCTGACCCTCTCCTGTTTTTGACACCTTAAGTTGCATAATTTATGCCAATTTGCCAATAAGTAGCGCCTGCGCCCGCCTCTGGTGGGACACCATTCTGCTGATATGGCTAAAGGTTACAAAAATGCCGGGGTCGACATCGATAGTGGCGATCAGTTTGTCGAAGAGATTGCCGATATCGTTGCCAAAACTCGCCGATCTGAAGTCATTGCCGATGTGGGTGGTTTTGCCGGTCTCTTCGCGCTCCGAAAATACAAAAACCCGGTTTTGGTCTCCTCCACCGACGGGGTCGGCACGAAAGTGATGTTGGCCAATCAATTCAAAAAATGGGAGGGGATCGGGGTCGATTGCGTCGCGATGTGTGTCAACGATATCGGCTGTTTTGGAGCGGAACCCCTTTTTTTTCTCGATTATTTGGCCTCTGCCAAACTGAACCGGCCGGTCTTAAAAGAGGTGGTTTTCGGAATGGCGAAGGCCTGCAAAGAGGTCGGCTGTGCCCTGCTCGGCGGAGAGACGGCCGAAATGCCGGGGGTCTACCCTCCGGGCGAGTTTGATTGCGCCGGTTTTACGGTTGGCGTTGTCGAAAAAGAAGAGATCATCGACGGCAAAACCATCGAGGCCGGAGATATTATTTTAGGTGTTGCCTCAAGCGGTTTTCATAGCAACGGTTACAGTCTGATTCGCAAAATAATTGAAACAGAAAAAATAAATTTGCAGATGCATTGTGCCGAAACGGATCTCAATTTGGCAGAGACACTGCTCCTGCCGACAAAACTGTATACGCCTTTGATCCAAGCGCTAAAAAAGAAAATCACCCTCAAGGGAATTGCCCATATCACCGGCGGCGGTTTGATCGAAAACCCGCCGCGCGTTCTTCCCAAAGGAACCCGGCTGGAGCTGAAAATGGGGAGTTGGCCCGTTCCGGAATATATGGAATTTTTTCGGCGCAAGGGGAATTTGGATGAGGATGAATTTCATCGGGTCTTCAATGCCGGTATCGGGCTTGTTTTGATCGTTGCCGCCAAAGACACAGAAGCGACCTTACAGGCGGTTCACAACTTTGGAGAAAAAGCATGGTGCATCGGCGCAATAAATTCCGATTAGGTATTCTTGTTTCAGGACGGGGTTCCAATTTGCAGGCCCTTATCGATGCCTCAAAAAAAAAGGAGATCGATGCCGAGGTCGTTGTGGTGATTAGCAATAATCCCAAGGCCTTTGCACTGGAAAGGGCCAAAAAGCATAAAATTCCGGCGATCGCTCCCCCGGATCAGAGTGAAAAAGCATTCATCAATATATTAAAACAATATGATGTCGATCTGGTTTGTCTGGCCGGTTTTATGAAAATACTCTCTCCCGCTTTTTTAAAGGCCTTTCCGAAAAAGATCATCAATATCCATCCGGCCCTTCTCCCCGCCTTTCCGGGATTACAGGCACAGAAACAGGCGTTCGATTACGGCGTCAAGGTGACGGGTGTTACGGTCCATTTTGTCGATGAAGGGTGCGACACGGGCCCCATTATTCTGCAAAGCCCCGTTGTTGTGCAAGAAGACGATACCTTGGGATCGCTGACGGAACGGCTTTTGAAAGAAGAACATAAAAGTTATCCGAAGGCGATTCAGCTTCTTGCAACTGAGCGCTTGAAAATTGCCGGGCGCCGTGTCATACAGAGGAAAAAATAGGGGGAGAGATGAAAAAAATTCTCTTTTTGCTTTTTGTTTTCTCGTTTTTTACAACCCCACTGCTTGCGCAAAAATCAAAATTGGGCACGACGCATGCGCAAGGCAATTACACCATCGGGTTGGGGCCCATCGGCAATTTTTATTTAATCCACCGTCGGCCCGACCTCTCTCCGGGTATAGGAGCCCTTGTCTTTTTTGATTATCGTTGGGCTCCGGAATTATCGACCACCGCGACTGTGATGATGCTGGTTCAAAATGGGCGTGGTGTCGATGGAGGGGAAAATAATGTTATTTTTATGGGACTCCCCACCTTTGACATCAAATATTATTTTGTGACGGAACCGTCCCGTTGGGATCCCTATGCGGCGGTCGGTATCGGATATTATGTTGTTACAGCCGGTTCCCGTGGACGTGGAGTGGCTTCCGGATTGGGTGCGCAAGCCGGCGTCGGAACCGATTACTATCTTACTTCGAAAATTTCTTTGGGACTGGCCAGCACTTTTCGCTCGGCGGCCTTATTGGGTGGCGGTTCCACGGGGACGTTCCCCCTATCCTTCTTGGGCAATTTCGGCTTTCACTTCTGAGATGTTTTTCGAAAGGGGCTGGGTAATGCTTCTCTCAAGGCTGAAATCGGGGTCAAAACAGGTGCGGCACCTTGCCTCATAATATTCCGAAGCGCCGACGACTACTTGTCCTTTATCTTTGGTAATCCGTTGCGATTTGGTCGCCTCGCCGCCGCAGACCATGCAGACCGCTTTGAGTTTGAGCAAATCATCCGCGATGGCTAAAAGCTGCGGCATCGGCCCAAAAGGTTTTCCGAGATAATCCTGATCGAGCCCCGCCGCAATGACTCGCAAACCTCGATTAGCCAGCTTCTCACAGACTTCGATCAAATTGAGGCTGAAAAATTGGGCTTCGTCAATCCCCACCACGCGCGTGCTGTCTTGCAACTGCTCCAAAATTATTTTGGCATCTTGAATGGGGGTGCACAAAAATTTCTGTTCGGCGTGCGAGGTGATATATTCATTTTCGTAACGATTATCGATGACCGGCTTGAAAATTTGGATTCTCTGTTTAGCGATGCGGGCCAAACGCAACCGCCGGATCAACTCCTCCGTCTTCCCTGAAAACATCGGCCCACAGACTACTTCGACCGTTCCGGTTGCCCTGCTCTTAAGCCCATAAACCATATTCTCTCCTTTCAAATCGTCACCTGGTGCCTGGCACCATATGATCAAATCTATAAAATGAGTCCGACAATGGTTGCCGTGAGGCAACTGACGATAGCCCCTCCGAACATCGCCTTCAAGCCTAATTTTGCCAAATCGGAGCGGCGATCGGGCGCCAAGGCGCTGATGCCGCCGATCTGAATCCCAATCGACCCGAAATTGGCAAAACCGCAAAGCATATAGGTAGCCATAATGGCCGCCTTGGGCGATATCGCTTGGCTTTTAATCATCGGTGCCAAGGTAGCATAGGCAACAAATTCGTTGACCGAAATTTTAAGTCCTAAAAGATGGCCGACCGTCGTCAAATCGGCCGCCGGAATCCCCATCAGAAAAACGAGCGGGGAAAAAAGGGTGCTGAAAATAGTTCTAAGCGACCCGGGGAAATAGCCTGAATATTCACTATTCGGCAGAAGGGCTCCTCCGAGAAGATGGCCATCAATCAGACGATCCAAAAAAAGCAAAATTTTATCGGCGAAAAAAATCAGTGTGATGAAAGAGACGAGCATTGCCCCGACATTCAAGGCCAAATGAAGTCCGTCGGTTGTCCCCTTCGTAATGGCATCGAGCGCATTTTGCCCGACATCAATTTTGGGGAGCTGCATATTCCCCGCCGTTTCGGACTGTTCCGTCTCCGGAAAAATAATTTTGGCAATCATGAGCGAAGCGGGGGCCGCCATACAGCTTGCGATAATAATATGATCGGCCGGAATCCCCATCATGATATAGCCGGCCATGACCGATCCGGCGATGGTTCCAAAACCGCCGACCATAACCGCGCAGAGTTCCGACATCGTTAAATGGGGCAAGAACGGGCGAATCAAAAGAGGGGCCTCCGTTTGACCGACAAAAATATTGGCCGAACAGGAGAGCGATTCGGCCCCCGAAGTCCGCATGAGACGGCTCATCACCCACGCAAAAACGAGGACCAGTTTTTGCAACACGCCCAAGTAGTAAAGCAAGGCGCTAAAAGCGGA
>JAHFSU010000022.1:1973-13818 GCA_023265595.1 Deltaproteobacteria bacterium | reverse complement strand
TTTTGCCAAATGCGCGATTGCTTTAAGGCCTGTTGCAATGCAACGGCTTTCGGCCAACTTCATCATTTTTTCATCGATAAATTTGTTCGCATGGCGGTTGCCATAAACGGCGCAGACAGCCCCGGCACGGACACCGCGCAGATGCGACAGAACAAACAGAGCCGAGGCCTCCATTTCCAGATTCGACACATTCATCGCAGCCAATTTTTGCGGAAGGTCGGGGTCTAGAGGGGAAAAACCGGGGATGCGTCTTCCCTGCGCCCCGTAAAATCCGGGGGCCGTTGCGGTAAGTCCCAGATGAAACGGGTGCTTCAGCTCCTTGGCCGCGGCAACCAACGCCGCAACGACCTCATAATGGGCCACGGCCGGATAGCCTTCACAGACAAAATAGCTCGTTGTGTTTTCCAGACGGACTGCCCCTTGGGATATGACCAAATCACCGAGTGCGATCCCTTTTTTAAGTCCGCCGCAGGAACCGATCCGGATGAAAGTCGGATTTTTGACAATTTGACAGATTTCAATAACGGCAATTTCGGTGTTATCGGATCCCATGCCGGTGGCCATCACGGAAACCGGCACCCCTTCATAATTTCCGGAGACGGTGACAAATTCGCGATGACAAATCGGCTTCGTCGGATTTTTGAAATGCTTGGCCGTTTTTTCGACACGCGCCGGATCGCCACAAAGCAAGATATAGGGATTTAAGTCTCCCGGTTTGCAACCGATATGATACTGTTTTCCCTCCGCGGTCTGAATCTGCTCTGCGGATTTGAAGGTCATAAAAAATGTCTCAGTGTGTTGACAAGCCCCTTCTCACTTCGCGCGGAGAGGGTGTTGGGGTCGGCGTCGTTTGACGGTTACGGTCGTCAAACGCGCCTAGATGTCTCGGCCGCCCTGCATCGTACCCATTTGTTGGGCGGCCCTCCGACAAACCCCAAGCACCCTCTCCGTGCTCGTGAACGGGGTTTGTCAACGATCTTTTAGAATAGTTATGAAGTTGACTCAAGGGGAAAAATGAATTCCTATGCCGACTTTCTATGTCTTTAAAAATTACTTTCATCGGCCATGCAACTCTTTTAATAGAATGGGATGGTTTGCATATTTTGACCGATCCTATTTTCAGCCAACGCGCCTTTCTTTTTCGGCGTTACTCACCTCTTGCCTACGATCCGGCAACCCTTCCCAAACTGGACGCCATTTTGCTCAGCCACGCCCATTACGATCATCTCGATCTTTTTAGCTACAAATATATCCCAAGCGATGTCCCGATTTTTATTCCCGAAGGGATGGCCGGCGCGATTGCCCATTTCGTCAAAAATCCGATTATTGAACTGGCCACATGGGGGCGCCACACCCTTTTGAACAAACTGGAGGTCTGTGCGGTGCCGGCCAAACACCCGGGAGGGCGGCTTTTTTTCAAATGGCGTTACCCCAAATGCCATGGCTATGTTCTGACTTTGGGCAAGGAAAGTCTTTATTTTGCGGGCGACACAGGCTATCGAAACGATTTTGAAGATCTTAAAAATCTTTTTTCCTTGCAATGTGTCCTTCTTCCGGCCGCAAGAGTCGGTAGGCCTCTGTTTTATCGAAACCGGCACATGAGATTGGAAGAGCTCATTCAGGCTTGGAGCGATCTCGGTTGCCCCGATCTGATTCCATATCACTTCGGCAGTTTTTTCAGATGGTCCAACAATCCCAAAAAAATAATCGCTATCCTTAAACGCAAGGCGACGATCGATCCCCTTTTGGCCGACAAACTCCATCTTTTAGAAAATGGCGAGACATATGTTAACAGGTAACATAGGGACACCGCTAAATATTGAAAATTGTTCTGAGGCCGACCCGAATAAACATCACGCCGATGGCGGCCAAAAAGAGAGAGATGATTTTGGAGACAGCCTGCATTCCGTTGATGCCGACCAATTTCTCCGTGAGGCTGGAATAATAAAGCGCCGCGGTGATGAGGATCATATTGACCAATAAGGCCAGTATTAGCCAATGAAAGGGGTAGAGTTTTCCCAAAACAAGAAGTGTCGTCAGAGCGGCCGGCCCCATAATCAAAGGGACGCCAATGGGGACTACACCAATATTTGTGTTGGGTTGTCGCTCCGGTTTTGTTGGATTCACCAAATCGACAATAGCCAACACCATAAGTAAAATGCCGCCGGCCACCTGAAAATCGGCAAGGGTGATCCCCAAAATTTTAAAAATCCAGTTTCCGGCAAACAAAAACAAAAGACTGACGATGACCGCGGTTACAACCGATTGGTTCAAAACCTTTTGCCGGTCGCGGCGTGGCATATCGTGGGTAAGTCCCAAAAACAGCGGCATCACCCCGACCGGATCGAGGGCGACAAAAAGCGGTATGAAACAGAGCAGAAAGATTTCCATTAGATCTCCAAATTCCCAACAGTTTTTTCAGCCACATCAATCAAAATTTCTTCCGCAACAAACTTATACGCAACTTCCAGTTGCGAACTCAAGTGTTTATCCTCCTTCAAAAATGGAAGACGTTCGCGGACATATTCATGAACGGCCTTTGTCCCCTTCCCCGGCTTATTGCCGTTGGCATTCAGGTCGATGGCTTGGCAAGCGGCCAACAGTTCGACGCCGAGAATTTTTTCGATATTGGCCACCACTTTTTTGGCCTTTAAAGAGGCCCAGCAACTCATGCTGACATGATCTTCCTGTCCTGCCGAGGTCGGGATCGTATCGACCGAGGCGGGATGGGAGAGCGTTTTGTTTTCGGAAACAAGAGCGCTCATCACCACATGCGGAATCATGAAGCCCGATTGCACTCCCGGATTCGGAATCAAAAAATTTGGGTCGATCAAAACCGCGACCCGCCTTTCGGAAATCGATCCGAGCTCTGCCATAGCCATTGTTAAGGTATCCATGGCCAGCGCAATCGGTTCGCCGTGAAAATTGCCGCCGCTTAAAATAGTGCCGGTTTCGGAAAAAACGAGCGGGTTGTCGGTGGTGGCGTTGAGCTCCGTCGCCAAAAGTTTTTCGACGAAATGATAGGACTCCTTCACCGTTCCATGTACTTGCGGGATGCAACGAAAGGAATAGGGATCCTGCACCCGTTCACAATTTTTGTGGGAAAGATTCATTTCACTTCCCAAAAACATTTTTCTTAAATTGGATGCTGTTTTGAGAAAACCCGAATAGGGTCTGGTCTTCACGAGCCGTTCGTCAAACGGCGCAAAAGAGGCCAGATTTCCCTCAACGCTTAAGGCCCCGATCATATCGGCCAGTTTGATCAATCTTTCGGCACGCAGCAAAACATCGCAGGCAATCGCAAGACTGACCTGCGTTCCGTTCACAAGAGAGATCCCCTCTTTGGTGGCTAACGATAATTTTTGAAGCCCTATTTTTTCAAAAACAGAAGCTGTTTTATGGCGCTCACCCTGAAACCAGACCTCCCCTTCACCGATCAGAACTTTTGCCATGTGGGCCAATGGCGCTAAATCGCCGCTGGCACCGACGGAGCCTTGTGAAGGGATCACCGGTGTGATTCCTTTGTTGATCAGTTCGCAGAGAAATTGAACCAGTTCCGATCGGACACCCGAATAACCTTGGGCTAAAACATTGGCCCTTAAAAAGAGGCTAAGGCGGGAAATGGGTTCGGATAAAGGTTCGCCGACTCCGACGGCATGCGAATGAATCAAATTTTCCTGCAAGGCTTCCAGATCTTTTGGCGAGATGCGCGTCGTTGTCAGTTTTCCAAAACCGGTGTTGATGCCGTATATCGGTTCTTTTCCGGAGGCCCTCTCTTCGATGATCCTCCTCGATTTTTCCATCTCTTCTTTTGCCTTGGGTGACAAAGAAACCTTGGGAAGGGTGTACAAGACCCCCCTGATATTTTCCCAATTTAAATCAAAACCTGTCAGCGTTATTGAATTCATATTTCGGACTCTCGTGCGCTCGTACGCTAGTACTCTCGGACTCTCGGACTCTCGTACGATCGTTCTAGCGTGTTCTCTCCGCATCGGACAATCTCAAATAGTTTGGCGTAAGGGAAGCCCAATTTTTTCCTTCCCCTTTTTGCAATTTTGGGAGGGCGAGCCACGCAATCCATTTCGATTGGAGCCGCATCATCGAGTGTGGAGGAAAAAAAGTCTGACCCTTTAAGTTTTTTTCAAAAAATTCACGATAAGCTAAAGCCCCATCCCCGATAAGCCAAGAGGGCCCTAATTTCTTCAAGAAATGAGATAAGAATTCAGGTTTAATAGCTTGTTCTTTAAAGAGAATTTCTTTTATGATCCCCCGTTCAAATTGATAGACGGCGGCATACACCTCTCCCCTTTTGGCATCTAAAAGGGCCGCAACGGGAATATCACTCATAACACCATTCATCGCCAGCGCCTCCAGAGAAGAGATGCCGACTAACGGCCGGTTGTGGCTTAAAGCAAAGCCTTTCATCGTGGCGAGTCCCACCCGAAGCCCTGTGAAAGAACCGGGCCCGATCGCAACGGCAAATCCTTCAATATTTTCCAGTTCCCATCCGGTTTTTTTTAATATTTCTTCAACGGCAGGAAGCAGTTTTTCAGTATGGGTCACATCGACATCCAATTCCGTCTGGGCGATGAGTTGTTCGGCTTCGGCCAGTGCAACAGAACCGATACGGGTGGATGAATCAAGAGCCAAAATTTTCATAATAGTACTCTCGTGCGCTCGGACTCTCGTACGAGCGTACTACTTAAACCATTTGGACCAACCGAGCAGACGCTCCAAGTCATTCATCGTGACAAACAAAATGAGTGTCAAAAGAAGGACAAGGCCGGCCTGTTGCGCAATCAGACGTGCTTTAAGACTCAACGGTTTTTTCCGTACCGCTTCGATCAGAAAAAAGAGCAAATGTCCGCCGTCAAGCATCGGTATCGGCAAGATATTGAGTATGGCGAGCTGAAGACTGAGGAATGCGGTGAAATACAAAAAATCGGGAAGTCCGGAGGCGGAGGCCTTGCCCAATGCATAAGCAATTTGAACCGGTCCGCCGAGTGTTTTGTAGGATAATTCGAGCGTCACTAATTTTTTGAGAACTTCAAAAGTCATCAAAATATTTTTCACATTTGTCTTAAACCCCATCTTGATCGCTTCCAAAAAGGTGTACTGTTTTGTCCGGAGAATACCGAGCGAAGATCCCTCCGGCCCTTTGATGCCCAAGAGCCAACGCCCCGCCGTTTTGTCCCAATTCGGTTTGATTTTAAAAAAGAAGGTGGACTGGTTGCGCAAAACGCCGACCGTCATCTCTTTTCCCTTTTGGCTGTTGACCGCAGAGATGAGGCTGTCCCAATCAGTAACGGGGACATTCTCTACGGTGGTGATTTTATCTCCGGCTTTGAGCCCCCCTGTTTGGGCGGGACTGCCGGAAAGGACTTCGACGACAATGGCTTCGGGCGCCGTCCCGAAAAATTTTTCGAAACCAAGATAGGCCCCTTCACCGGTCGGGAGAGGGGCCGTTTTTAATGAAACCAATTTTTCCGCGCCATTTCTTTGCACCGTGATGTCGATTTCTTTTCCGATTCCGGTCAGCGTCACCGTCTCCAAAACTTTTTCCCATGTTGCGGTCTGTTTGCTGTTGAGCCGGAGGATTTGATCGCCCATTTTAAGACCGGCTTGATCGGCCGGAGAGGCAGGTAAAATTCTTTCGATGACCGGTATTTCACTCAAAAAAGAAATTTCCGGTTTGCCGAGCCAAAATACAAACGGCATCAGAATAAAACTGAGCAGCAGATTCATCATCGGGCCGGCCATGACCACCGCCGCGCGGGCCTTGACCGATTTATTGGGGAAGGCATCCGGATCGGTGGTGTTTGCCTCCTGCTCATCCCCCTCCCCTTTCATCTTCACAAACCCGCCGAGCGGCAACAGCGAAATGCAAAAATCGGTCCCCTTCTTTTTGAATCCCAAAATTTTAGGACCAAAACCGATCGAAAATTTTTCGACAAAAATGCCGACCTTGCGCGCAATCCAAAAATGCCCGAACTCGTGAACGAGCACAAGAATTCCAAAAGCCACCACAAAAGCGATAACGGATATGATCATCATAATAATTCCAGTGCCTTTCTTCTGGCTTCCGAGTCGGCGGCCAGCACATCGTCCAAGGTATTCATCTCAAAAGGTTTATGTCTTTCCAAAACTTTTTCAACTGTTTTTACAATGTCTAAAAATGAAATTTTTTCTTCCAAAAAGGCATAAACGGCAATTTCATTGGCCCCATTCAAAACAGCCGGGTAGGTTTTCCCTTTTTTAAGCGCTGTTTTGGCAAGCGACAAGGCCGGAAAACGCTCCATGTCGGGCTCTTCAAAAGTCAGCGGCGCCATTTTTGTCAAATCGAGAGGCGGCACCGGCGCAGAAATTCTGTCGGGATAGGCCAATGCATAAGCGATGGGCGTTTTCATGTCGGGCAGTCCCATCTGCGCCAAAACGGAGCCGTCGACATATTCGACAAGGGAATGAATAATACTTTGCGGATGCACCTTGACCGTAATTTTTTCCGGCGGGAGATCAAAAAGCCAGTGGGCCTCGATAATTTCCAAACCTTTGTTCATCAAAGTGGCCGAATCGATCGTGATTTTCTCTCCCATTTTCCAGTTGGGGTGTTTGAGGGCCTCCGATTTCGTCGCCTTTTCAAGTTTTTCTTTGGACCAAGTCCGGAAAGGGCCGCCCGATGCGGTCAAAATTATTTGGACAACTTCTTTTAAGTTGCCGTTCAAAACCTGATGGATGGCGCTGTGTTCACTGTCGACCGGAATCAGTTCCGCCGCACCCTCTCTTTTGGCTTTCGTCATCACGGCGCCCGCGGCAACCAACGATTCCTTATTGGCCAGCGCAACCCTTTTGCCCGCTTTGAGGGCGGCGTAAGTCGGTTTCAAACCGGCCGCGCCGACGATGGCGGACAAAACGATATCGACATCGGGGAGCGTTGCCGCTTCTATTTGCGCGGCCTCCCCGTCTTTTTTGCTCACAACCAGACGCGGGCGAAATTCGGCCGCCTGTCTTGCCAAAAGTTCAGTGTTCGATCCGGCAACAAGCGCCTCCACTTTGAATCTGTCGGGATGACTCCGGATCACATCGAGCGCGCTACAACCGATGGAACCGGTAGAACCGAGTATCGCAATTTTTTTCATAATAAAAAATGGCGGAGGAAATAAAAGACCGGCGCCACGAAGGTCAATGCATCGAGCCGGTCCAACGCCCCGCCATGCCCCGGAATCAGTTTGCCGGAATCTTTGACGCCGACACTCCTTTTAATAAGCGATTCCACAAGATCTCCCATCGCGGCGAAAAAACTGATGATCAACCCGATGATCAATAATGTGGGATAGGAAACCGGAAAATTTTCGAAAAAAAGTTTATAAGCGAGCCACGTTCCAAAAAGTCCGCCTCCCAAAAGACCGCCGATAAATCCTTCCCACGTTTTGTTGGGGCTGATATTGGGTGCCAATTTGTGTCGGCCGATCGATTTGCCGACGAGAAAACCAAAAGTGTCGGTCAGTGCCGCAGGAAAAAGGAGGAGCATCACCCATTCCCGTCCCGCTTCCATGATACGGCTCCAAAAAGGGAGGGTCAGCGCAAGATAACAGATCCCCAAGACAATCAGACCGACCCGATGCGTAGCCTCACCCAACGGTTGCAAATGGGTCATGCCCCATAAAAAGGCGATGAATATGGCTAAGATCAATCCTCCTAACATCAGCTCCGGTGTGGGAGACCATGTCATCAACGCCGCTATGAACATTCCTAAAATGACTGTAAAAATTTTTGTTTTTGGATCCTGAAAAACAAGTTGCGTGTATTCCATAAGACCGGCGCCGATAACCAATAAAATTGCCCATTGAAAAATTTTAAGCGGGAGAGTCCAGATGCCACCGAGCACCGCTCCGGCCAACAGGATGGTTGTCAACACGCGAACCATATTTTTCCTTAAAGTTGCTCGCTGATTTTTCCAAACCGGCGTTCCCTTTTGGCATATTCCTCAAGGGCCTTTTGCAAGTCGCTTTCGCTAAAATCGGGCCACATCGTTTTGGTGAAATATAGCTCAGTATAGGCCAATTGCCATAACAAAAAATTGCTCAGGCGATATTCACCGCTGGTTCGAATTAACAAATCGGGATCGGGATAATTTTTGGTGTCTAAAAATTGGTTCAATGTCCCCTCACCCCAACCCTCTCCCCCTTCGACTTCGCTCAGGACAGGCTCCAGGAGAGAGGGAGTTTCTCTTACCAATCTGGTTATGGCATTCATGATTTCATTCCTGGCCCCATAGCTTAATGCCAAAATCAGCGTCATTTGATTTCCTTTGGCGGTCATCTCTTTTGTTTCGGCAATCGTCTGTTGCACATTTTCGGGCAGTTTTGAAATGGCGCCGATCGTTTGAAAACGGATTCCCTTATCGATCATCTTCTGCTGTTTTGATTTTAGGAAAAGTTCGAGAAGGACCATCAGTGTATCGACCTCTTCCTTCGGACGGTTCCAATTTTCATCGGAAAAGGCATAGAGGGTAAGATAAGGAATACGGCGATTGTGGACGGCGGTGATCATCTCTTCGGCCACCTCAACCCCACGCCGGTGCCCCTCCAAACGCGGCAATCCGCGCGACTTGGCCCAGCGACCATTGCCATCCATGATAATCGCGATGTGTTTGGGAAGTGTTTTGGATAACATCTTTAATTTACAAAGAAAGGATGTCTTTTTCCTTATGTTCCAAAAGCTGGTCGATTTTGGCGACGTGATCGTCGGTCAATTTTTGCACTCGTACTTCACCCCTTTTGAAATCATCGTCGTTCAGCTCTTTTTTGTCGTGTAATTTTTTTAGGTGCTCGTTGGCATCCCGCCTCTCCAGACGAACGGCCACTTTGGCATCTTCCGCATATTTTTTGGCCATCTTCACAAACTCTTTTCTCCGCTCTTCATTGAGGGCCGGAATGGCAAGCCGCACCAATTTGCCGTCATTGGTCGGTGTCAATCCAAGGCCGGCCTTCAAAATCGCCTTTTCAATTTCCGGGATTATTTTGGCTTCCCACGGGTGGATCGTGATCATTTTGGGATCCGGCGTATTGAGTGTCCCGACCTGATTCAGCGGAGTCGGTGTCCCGTAGTAATCGATTTTCACATCATCCAAAATGGAAAGGGAGGCGCGTCCGGAACGGATTTTAGCCAGCTCCTGTTTGAAAAGGGCCAGCGATTTTTCCATCAACGTCTGTGTATTTTTAAGAATGTTTTCCATAAACACAAGTTCCTATTTTTTCCCCCATCACCGCTTTTTTGAGGTTGCCGTTTTTGAAGAGATTGAAAACGACGATCGGCATATTCCCCTCCATGCACATCGAAATGGCGGTGGCATCCATCACTTTAAGACCTTTTTGTAGCACATCGAGATAGGTCAGGGAATCGAAACGTTTTGCATTTTTATTTTTGACCGGATCGGCGTCATAAACGCCGTCGACCTTAGTCCCCTTCAAAATAGCTTCGGCATGGATTTCGCGCGCCCGCAACGAGGCGGCCGTGTCGGTTGAAAAATAGGGGTTGCCCGTGCCCCCCGCAAAAATCACAATCCTCCCCTTTTCGAGATGGCGCATCGCCCTTCTCCGGATATACGGTTCGGCAATTTGCGCCATGCTGATGGCGGACAGGACGCGGGTGAAAATCCCCTCTTTCTCCAGCGCATCTTGCAACGCCATACTATTAATGATAGTGGCGAGCATCCCCATGTAGTCGGCGTTGGCGCGATCCATGTCTTGGGCCTGTGCTGAAAGCCCGCGGAATATGTTGCCGCCCCCCAAAACGATCGCAATTTCGCAACCGAGTGCATGGACCCCTTTGATCTCTTGCGCCAATTTTTGGACAATCGGAAGACTGATACCAAACTGAAGTTTCGGATCCATGAGCGATTCGCCGCTCAGTTTGAGAAGCACCCGCTTATATTTCGGCTTTGACATTTAGCCCCCCACTTGTAGGCGGACGAATTTTTCAATTTTGGCCGTCGGGCTGATCCCTTTGAGCCAATCTTTCACTGATTTTTTCCCTTCCAAATCTTTGACGAAAATCTGTTCTTCCAAACAGACATCGCTGAAAAATTTTCCAAGTTTTCCTTCGATAATTTTATTCTGGATTTCAGCCGGTTTCTTGGTGTCAACCGTTGCGTGCTGGATTTCACGTTCTTTTTGGAGAATCGATTCCGGCACCTCATCCCTCCGAACATAAGCCGGATGCATGGCGGCCACATGCATCGCGATCTCTTTGGCGGCTTCGGTCGTTGCTTTGCCGCCCGAGTCGGTTAGCGAAACGAGGACGCCTATTTTGGAACCGGCATGGATGTAAAGCCCAATCACTTCGTTGGGATTACCGGCCTTCCAATGTTCGAAACGACGGAGCTGGATGTTTTCCCCGATTTTTCCGATCAACGCATCGAGCGCCTCTTTGACCGTTTCGCCGCTCGGATACTTCAGCTCAAAAAGTTGTTCCAAATTTTTTGGGGCCTTTTGTTTAATGACGTCGGTTACCTTTGCGACAAATTTTTGAAAGTCATCCGTTTTAACGACAAAGTCCGTTTCGCAATTTACCTCCGCCAAAAGAGCCTCTTTCCCTTTGGGATCGCAATAAAAACCCAAAATCCCTTCGCTGGCGGTACGGCCTGCTTTGGCTTGGGCAACAGCCAAGCCGCGCTTACGCAAAATTTCGATCGCCCCTTGCATATCTCCCTTCGATTGTTCGAGGGCCTTTTTGCAATCCATCATGCCGGCGTTGGTTTTCTCCCGCAATGTTTTGACATCGTTCGCTGTAAAATGCATCTGCCTTCTCCTTTATTTCGCTTTCACGCTGGAAAATTGTTCGACATCACCGGCTTCGGCATCGGTCTTTTCCCCTTTTCTCCCTCTGCCGACATAGGCGCGCGTTTCGGTTCCGTCCATTTTCCGCTCCGTTGCAATGCCGGGCGATTTTTCCTCCGATTCCTCTTTCATCCCCTCTTTGACAAGCATGGCTTGCCTTTTTCTCTGTCCCTCTTCACACGCATCGGCCATGGCCTGCGTGATCAGTTGAATGGAGCGAATGGCATCGTCATTAGCCGGAACAACGTAGTCGATGCCTTGCGGATCACAGTTTGTATCGAGCAGGGCAACGATCGGAATCCCCAATCGACGCGCTTCTTTTTTCGCAATATCTTCTTTTTTCGGATCGACGATAAAAATGCAGCCCGGCAATTTTTGCATATTTCGAATGCCGGCCAACACATTCAACAGTTTTGCAATTTCCCGCTCGACCATGAGCCTCTCTTTTTTGGTAAATTTTTCGAAATCGGGCGAGGCCGCCTGTTTTTCCAGCACAACAAGCCGGTCGATGGAGGCCTTGATCGTTTTGAAATTGGTGAGCATCCCTCCCAACCAACGATTACAGACATAAAACTGACTGACTCTTTTGGCCTCCGTTTCAATAATGGCTTTGGCCTGTTTTTTGGTTCCGACAAACAGGACCGAATTGCCCAGCGCAACGGTTTCGGTCACAAATTTGCAAGCCTTTTTGACTGCATCGACGGTCTGTTCGAGATCGAGAATATGGATACCCCCTTTGCTCGCGAAAATGTAGGGGCGCATTTTGGGATTCCAACGGCTGACTTGATGGCCAAAGTGGGCTCCGGCTTCGAGGAGTTCTTTGACGTTGACTTCAGGCGACATAATCTTCTCCTTTGGTTAATCTTCCCCTCTCCCGACAGCACCCACATTGGGCACCAAAGTTTTTTGGAGAGAGTGCAGTTTTTACTTTTGATTAAAAAGCCTGCGTTTGCTATCTTAAAGCCTGTGAAATTGCAAGGGAAAATACCATGTCATTGCGAGCCCTC
>JAHFSU010000022.1:0-1873 GCA_023265595.1 Deltaproteobacteria bacterium | reverse complement strand
GGATTGCTTCGTCCTGCTTCGCTGTGCTCGCAGTCCTCGCAATGACAATTTACCTGCTTCTACTCTCTCCTCTATCCGTCTCGGCTCAACTCAAATCCGACTGGGAATATTATCAAAAAATGGGGCACACGAGCGCCAAATGGGATCCGCTTGTGGAGGCCGGTTTGGATGCGCTCGATAGCGGCAATTTGGATACCGGAGTCAATTTTTTGGAACGAGCAAAGGGGGCCGGTTGCAAAGATGGGCTTGTTTTGTATCGTTTGGCGCTTGTTAAAGAACTTCAGGGCCACATCGAAGAGGCGGTCAAGATGCTTCAAAATGCAGAACCTCTGCTCAGAAACCGATATACCAAATATCCGGCAACTCTCAATTTATCGGAACATGTGGGGAGACTTTACTATCAGCTTGGAAAATATGAGGAGGCCTTGCCGCAATATCTCGCCAGCATTCGCCAACAGGGGGAAAATTTTTTCAGACTCTATCTGGTGGGACAGATGTACCGGATGAAAAATCAGCCGAAGGAGGCGATCGCCTATTTTGAAAAATCGTTGAAACAACCGGTCACCCTGAGCGAAGTCGAAGGGCAGCCTGTTGAATTTGGGCCTTTAAAAAAATTGGCCCGTCTGGAATTGATGCAACTCTATTTTTCCGCCAAAGATTATGACAAGGCCCAAGAGATGGCCAACCAGATTTTGGCCGAAGATCCGCAAAACCCCGCCGCCATTTCCATCCGCGATCAAATCGGCCAGATGAAATATAAAGAGAAAGAGCGGAGTATCTTAAAGAAGATAATTGAGAGACACTAAAATATGGAGTCTGGTGAAAAAGTGTCACCTGGTGCCTGGCACCATATGCTTAAAAAAAACAACCCCGGGGGCTCTTTCGAGCACCACCGGGGCCTTTGGGGGAGTCCTAGTTTAAGACCTCTCGTTTAAACTTGAGAGGATTTTTTACGCATTCTGCCGACGACAATTCTGTTCAACAGGGCCAACAGACCGAAGAGATAGAAAGTGGTGGTCGGGCCTGTCATTTTTCTGCCGTCGTACAAAGTGTTACCGCAAGCGCCGCCCGAAGGGCCGTCGGTCGCTTGACCGATGTTGGCGCAGATTCCGGAACCGGCACACGCTTCGCCTCTATCGTCGAATCCGTCGCCGTCGGTGTCGCTAAGGCGAGGGTCGGTTTCCAAGAAACGGCCGGTATTTGCGTCTTTGTTGACAATACTGTCGCAATTTTTGTCTTCACCCTGTCTGCAAGTAACCGTTTTGCCATCGGCTGTCAGGAAGTCTGTGGCACTGTTATTGCCATCGCACAACCCGTCGCCGTCGCTGTCGGGTGTAGTCGGGTTGGTATCGGTTCCGGTGAAGCTGGAGAATGCGTTCCCATTCACCTCTTTACCATCCGGGATACAATCTTTATCGGTGTCTGCATCATTTGGATTGGTACCCAACCGTTTTTCAACACCGTCGCTCAAACCGTCATTATCACTGTTGGGGTTGCGCGGGTCGGTTTCCCATGTTTCCGGAGCGCCGGTCGTTTCAACTGTTCCGTTAGCATTTTTATCTTCGACACCATCGAGCAAACCATCGCCATCGCTATCGTTATCGCCCACACCATCATGCAGGCCGTCACCATCGGTATCTTTAGTCTGATCGAAAATCAGGGCCTCAATATCATCCGGCAAACCATCATTATCGGTATCGGGACCGGTGCCGCCGCCGCCAGACACAGCCCGACAATTCGGGTTCGTATCAGCCGGGCAGGCATCTTTATTATTCGGGTCACGCGGATCATTGTCCGGCGCACCCTGATGATCTGTATTCACATCGCAAGGGTTCGATTCATTATAATTCATGATACCGTCGTATTCCTGTCC